>JAYGGC010000164.1:0-3570 GCA_046581525.1 Roseibacillus sp.
TTAAGCGCCTAAAACCCATGTCGGTCGCTCTCGTTCACTACCACCTCCGCGCCGGAGGCGTGACCCGCGTGCTTGAAGCGCAGTCCCAGGCCCTCAGCCAGGCTGGGATCACCCACGTCATTCTGGCCGGCACGCCCTACCAGGGCCCCGCCAATCTTCCGGTCGCCGTCATCCCGGCTCTCGACTACCGCGAGCATCCGGACGGAATGACAGGCACCTCGCTCTGCGCCGAGATGCGACAGGCGGCTGCGATCGCACTCCGTGGCGACCCCCAGACCTGGCACCTGCACAATCCCACCCTTGGCAAGAACGTGCTCACCCCCTCCCTTCTCCGGGAACTCGCCGAGGGGCAGGAGCAACTCGTGCTCCACTTCCATGACTTCGCCGAGGACGGCCGTCCGAAGAACTACGAACTCGTGCGCGACGAAGCGCGGCTCTACCCGCTCGCTCCCCAGATTCGCTACGCCTTCATCAATTCGCGTGACCGGGCTTTCCTCATCGAGGCCGGCATTCCGAGTGAGCAGACCACCCTGCTCCCCAATGCGGTCACCCCGCCGAGCGTCGCATCAGCCGAACCGCCCTCCCCTGGCACGCCGGCCACCGTCCTCTACCCCGTCCGTGGAATTCGGCGGAAGAATCTCGGGGAGCTCTGTCTCCTCTCCGCGCTCGCGCCTGACGAAGTGAGTTTTGCGCTCTCCCTGGCACCGGAGAACCCGCACTGGCGCCCGGTCTTCGATCAGTGGGTGGACGCCGTGGAGCAGTTCCACCTGCCCGTGCAGCTGGGCGTGGTGGGCAACACTCCGCCCGCCCCTGGCCTGGAGCCGACTTATGCAAACTGGCTCGCGCACTCCAGTCACCTCATCACCACTTCCGTTGCGGAAGGCTTCGGTCTCGCCTTCCTCGAACCACTCGGGATGGGCAAACCTCTCCTCGGACGCGACCTCCCCGAGATTACGGCCGACTTCAAACAACACGACCTTCAGCTCGGCGACCTCTATGATGACCTCCTGATCCCCGCCGAATGGATCGGCCGCGATCGCCTCCTGGACATTCTCCGCGAACAGTTGCGCGCGGTCTATTTCGCATACGGGAAGCGCCTTCCCAACGGCATTCTCAAGGAGACCCGCGAAGCGCTTGCCCTCGGCGACTACCTCGACTTTGGCAACCTCCCCGAGGCCCTCCAAATCGAAATCCTTCCCCAGGCCCTGATCTCCCCCGACGACGTCATGATTGGTCGCGCTGGCACCTGCGCGCCGGCCACCGACTGGTTGGAGAGGGTCCTGGGCACCACCGCCTGCGACTCGCAACCCTCGGCCCTTGAACAATACTCGGTGACTCGCTACGCCGAGCTGCATACCGCGCTCTATCGCGATCTCGCCAACTCTTCTCCTTCCGCCCCCGCGTGGCTGAACAAAGCCACCGTCCTCGAACAATTCCTGCAACCCGGGCGCTTCCACTTTCTTCGCACCTGAGCCGCGGCATCGGCCCCTACCATGCACTCCGACCTTATCCGTTCCCTCTCCCAACCGCTGGTTCCCATCGCGACCGGCGCGGCTGCGGTCCTTCCGCGCCTGGTGGGGATCCGGGCGGTAGTCTTCGACATTTACGGCACCTTGGTGGTCTCCGGGTCCGGCGATATTGGCGCCACCGATGCCGAACAAAAGGAAGCCGCCATGGAATCCATTTTGCGCGACCTCAAGATCGAGCCTCCCGCGGGCAGCGACCCGCTCTCGCAACGCTTCGTTGGCCACATCAAGCGTCACCACCAACTCTCACGGTCGCGCGGGATCCAGCATCCCGAAGTGGAGATTCGCGACATCTGGGCTGACCTGTTGGAACGCGACCGCGACGAACTCCTCGAAACCGCGGCGATCACCTACGAGTGCGCAACCAACCCGGTCTGGCCCATGCCCGGCGCGCAGGATCTCCTCGCCGCTCTTCGCGAGCGTGGACTCCTGCTCGGAATCGTCTCCAATGCCCAGTTCTACACCCCGCTCATGTTCGAAGCGCTCCTGAGAACGGACCTGGCCACCCTCGGGTTTGACGCGGAGCTCTGCTACTTCTCCTACCAATTCGGAGAGGCCAAACCGGGCCTCGCGCTCTACACCAGGCTCCGTGAGGCCCTCGCCGGCCGCGCGATCGCTCCGGGCGAGGTGCTCTATCTTGGGAACGACGCCCTCAAGGATGTGCACCCCGCCGCGGAACTGGGATTTCGCACCGCCCTCTTCGCGGGCGACAAGCGTTCCCTTCGTCTTCGCGAAGACGAGAACGATCTCCATCCGCCCGACGCCGTCATTACCGAACTCGCGCAGACCCTGACCCTCCTGGGCTAGAAGCACGACCCTGCCACCGTACACCTGGCCACCTTGGCCCTTGGTCACAGTGGACTCGCAACGCGTCCCCGACTCCATCCCTGGCGAACTGAGGATGATACCGCGATTGCTGTCACTCGAATGCAGGAGCACGCCGGGAGAGGTGTCCTGCGGATAACGCGGGCGCTCATTTGACCTTCATGCCGTTCTTGTAGTTGGCTTTTCTCGTCTCGTACCCGTTCTCGTTCCACACAGTCACCCGTCCGTCCAACTCCCCGTTCTTGAAGGACGTTAGCAGCTTAACTTGACCGCTGGGATACATTGATTTGACCCCTCCGGTATACGGTTTCTCCTCGTTGGGGGCATAAGCCAACTATTCACCCACCTACCCCCTCCCGTGAAGCACCAGGAAACCAGGGCCGGAAAAGGAAATTCCTAAGGCGATTTCACTGCTCATCTGAAGCCTTGAATCTAAACTTGGTCCCCTGCCGGTCTCCCTTTTCAAAAACTCCTATATTTTAGGGGATAATACTGGCGGAACGGACGGGACTTGAAACCGGACTCTCTGATTTCGCATGATTGCCCATGACGGAATATGCCTGTTTATAAGGGGTTTGATGAGATCGGGTGAATGCCCGTGAGAGGATATGATTGGTAATTTTTGGTAATTATTGCCAAAGTGGCGGTGATGAGAACCGCATCCGAGTTGGTAACTATTACCAAGTTCCGCCAAGTCCAAATTCCAATCTACGCCTTCCGCGAAGATGAGTATCAAGCGCGGTTCTATGACGAGAACGGGGCGCGGCAAAGATGGACATCGAGGGACCTTGAAAAGCTCACGGCAAGGTGCAATGCGAAGGCGAAGCAGATGCAGGAGGGGACCGTCGATCTCGATGACCTCACCCCCGATCAAAAGGCAATCTGTCGCGAGGTGCTGCGCAGGGATATCACCCTCACCGACTTGGATCGCCTGAAGGGGATGCCTAAATCGATCACGGCAGCGGATGCCGTCGAGAAGTTCCTGGCGGCGAAGAAGTCGAGTGCAGGGCGATCGGAGAGGCACTGGCGAACCCTGAGCGGGATTCTCGGCGGGATGCTCAAGAGTGTTGGTGCGAAGAAGAACCTGGGAGTGATCACCCCCATCGAGATCGATAAGTGGCTCGCCAATGCCAAGACACCCAGAACGCGCAAGAACTGGCGAGCATCTGCAACCAATCTGTTCCGGTGGTGCCAGGAAAAGGAGATGCTCCTCCAGGAC
>JAYGGC010000171.1:0-1580 GCA_046581525.1 Roseibacillus sp.
GGGACCGCACCATGTGAAGCTGCCCGATGGCACGAAGCGCCACACCGCCGAGTTGATTGGTGATCGGTCGGTGGCCTTTCTCGAGTCCCAGCCGAAGGACCAGCCCTTCTGCCTCTACATGAGCTTCAACATCGCGCACGCCCGGGACGGGGATCACCGTCCGGGAATCGGTCATTTTCCGTGGCCCAAGGCGGTGGAGGGCCTGTATGAGGACATTGAGCCCAAGGCTCCCCGGTTGGGCGATCCGAAGTACTTCGAGATGCAGCCCGAGTTTTTGAGGAAGTCGATGAACCGGGACCGGTGGTACTGGCGCTGGGATACCCCCGAGAAATACAAACTCAACATGCAGGCCTACTACCGGATGCTCACCGGCATGGACGGCGTGGTCGGCCGGGTTCAGAAGAAGTTGCAGGAGAAGGGGTTCACCGACAACACGGTCGTGATCTACACCGCCGACAACGGTTACTACATGGGTGATCGCGGATTTGCCGGAAAGTGGAGCCACTACGAGGAGTCGCTTCGGGTCCCCCTCATCATCGATGATCCCCGGTTGCGGAACAAAAAGCGTAATCGTACGGTCTCGCAGATGGTGATGAACCTCGATCTCCCGGCCACCATGCTGGAATTCGCGGGGGTCGCCGTTCCCGAGAAGTACCAGGGCAGAAGCCTGGTGCCGATCGTGCGAGGGCAGAACCCCACGTCCTGGCGCACGGATCTCTTCAACGAGCATCACTTCAATCACAAATCGATTCCCAAGTGGCGCGGTGTCCGTGGCGAGCGATTCACCTATGCCCGCTACTACGAGCAGGATCCGGTCTACGAGTTTCTCCACGATCTCAAGAACGATCCCGACCAGACCAGGAACCTGGCCCAAGATCCTGAGCACGCGGCGGTCCTGAAGCGCATGCGCGCCCGCACCGATGAGTATACCAGGAAGTACACCCGGCCGGAGATTGTGGAGCTGAAGAAGAGCGCTCGAAAGAAATAACCGGCCCCGGAGGTTCGTCCTTCCGATCAATACAACCAGCAACTCACCTGGTGCCGGGCTGAGCAATCGTCGGAGTCCAGGGGTTTCAGTTCCGGCTCGTGTTCCGCGCACTCCGGCTTGGCGACGGGACAGCGCGGCTGGAAGGGACATCCCTTGGGAGGATCGAGGTGCGAGGGGATGTCCCCGCCGATGATGACCTCCGCCCTCTGGTGGGTGGGGTCGGGGTGCGGGATCGCCTCCAGCAGGGTCTTGGTATAGGGATGCTTGGGCGCGGAATACAGTTCTTCGGCGGGGGCGCGCTCGACAAGCTTTCCGAAATACATCACACCAACTTCGTGACTGATGTGCTGCACAACCGCGAGGTCGTGCGAGATGAAGAGGAAGGAAATTCCGAACTCCTCCTGCAAATCGCTGATCAGGTTCAGGATCTGGCTTTGCACCGAGACATCGAGCGCGGACACCGGTTCGTCCGCGACGATGAACTTCGGCTTGAGAGCCAGGGCCCGCGCGATGCCGACCCGCTGGCGCTGACCTCCTGAGAATTCGTGGGGGTATCGGTCGGCCACCGTCTGGCGCAGTCCGCAGACTTCCA
>JAYGGC010000221.1:0-50458 GCA_046581525.1 Roseibacillus sp.
GGGGTGGTTGCGAAAGTGGAAGGGCTTCGGCTGGATGCGCGGCCCGGGAAGGCGCCTCCGCAACGAGGACCTCTGGAAACGGCTCGATGCCGCCCAAGCAAACCACGAGGTGACCTGGAAGTGGGTCAAAGGCCACGCCGGACACGACGAAAATGAACGCTGCGATGACCTTGCAGTGCAAGGCGCGGAGAGTTCCGGGCGCGTTGTCGATGAAGGCTATCTCCGGGAAGAGGCCCTCGATGCCGGCGAAGCGGAGTTGTTTTGATCCGAGCGAGCAGTGCATCTATCTTCGAGGTCGACGAAAGCGGACGTGGTTCGACGTTCCTTTTTGTCAGACTCCGCACTCTGATTCGTGGTAGAGAGCGCAAGGTCTCATCGAGGCTCTTGTTCTAACTGTCCTCCACCTTCCGCACGGCCCGATGACTCTTTACGCAATCCCTGCCATCCTCATCATCCGGCAAGGCGATCCTCAAGCGCCTGCGCCAGCAGTTGAATGGAAGCGACGGAGAGGCGATGCCGCCGGCCTACGATCCGGTGGTCGGCATGGCCACGAGGGAGGAAAATTGAAAGCCCTTCTGTTAGCCCTGTTTGCTTGCGAAATTCAGGAACGATCTTCCGTCTCCAGTGGCATCCCAGGAGCTTGGTAGCATTCAGAAAAAGCGGACCTCGGGATGCACAACTCTCGCATGCCCAGCACGGAGCGCACTAATCCATCCACCCTACGGCGCGGTCCAGTCGTGCAACGATTCGGGATCGGCAAGTCCTCCGATCTCATTGAGCAAGGCCTTCACCTTGTTCCGCCACAGCTTGAGATCGGGCTCGCGCATGGTCGTCTTCGAGCGCGGGAAGTAGAGATAGGTCACGGTGAGATCGCTCACCGCGCGCTTTTTGCCGGTGGCCTTGGGATTGAGTTCCCGGGCGAGGCGAAGGGAGGCTTCGCCAACCTTGTCGGAGGGACCCGCGTCGCCGAGGACTGCGGGATAGATGCGATCCTTGTAGATCACCGCCGCGTAGTCCCCGACCTGGGCTGACCAGGCGGCCTCCTTGTTCACCCAGGGGACCGGGAGGACGACGAAGGGATCGCGATCAGCGAGCAGGAAGCGGCGCGCACGCAGCCCGGACTTGGTGCTCCTGCCCAGGCCGCGCATCTTGATGCGGTAGATCTGGTCGTCGCAGGTCTTGAGCATCTCGCGCCAGATCACGCCCTGGTCGGCAGCGGCCTCGGCCACCAGTTGAGTGCGCAGCTTCTGCAACCTGGTCAGGGCGTCCGGGTAGTAATTGAGAAACGGGTTCGCCGGACCGGCGCCCTTGCCCCAACTGTAGGAAGTTTCGGGCAGGTACCAGTCCGAGCTCCGCGCCAGGTTGTAGTCGGTGAGCTTGGCGGCGCGCAGGGGATCGGAGCCATCGGTGACCACGTCCATGTCGGCCTGCAGGAGGAGGACCTTGCGTCCGCTGTCGGGATGTTTGAGGCGCAGCACCGTTTCGCAGTCGAAGTAGTTGTGGGCGGTGAGGAGCTCGCCCTCGCGAAGGACCTGCAACTTGCGCGCGTAGAGTTCCTGGTAGCGCGACGAAACTTCGGCCGAGCTCATCAACTTCTCGAAGCCGGGGAGAAGTTTGGGAAGGTGGGGATTGATGGCGGCGAGCTGGGCCGCGGTCTTGGCCGGTGCCGGACGCAGAAGCTCGATGCTGCGGATATAGCTCGCCTTGTTGGCCCGCAATTTGACGGCAGTGGGCGCCGGTTTTCCGGCCGGGGGGTCCACCACCTCCCAGGAGGAGACGTTGGTGAGCTGGGCGTGCGAGAAGGGAAGAGGGAGGAGAGTGAGCGCCAGGAGAGTGAGTCGGTTCTTCATGATGGCTGGGACGATGCACGCTACCGAAATCGTGCCACCTCGTCCAACCCCACCGAATTGTTACTGTGATCCCGGCGGTGTGAGGACCGCGGCAGCGGCTGCGGGCTTCCCCTTGGGCAAGGGCTTGTTCTTCCCCTTGTCGGACTTCGATCGCTTCTTCTGTCCGGGCTTCTTCTTGATCGAGTCGGCGGGAGCAGATTTCGATCCCCCGCCCTGGCCCTTCTCGGCCTTGCTTTCGGTAGGCTTCTCTTTCTCAGAGTCCTTTTCGGAAGGTTTCTTCTCCGTGGGTTTCTCTTCCGCGGACTTTTTCTCGGCAGGCTTTTTCTCAGCTGGTTTCTTCGCTTTCAGATCTTCCTTCTCCTTTTCGCGCTCGAGGAAGGACTTCCCTTCCGTGATCCACTTTTTTCCTTCGGTTCCCTTCAGGTAGTGCGCCATCCACTCCTTCACGCGGTAGTGATAGTCGACCATGTTCTCTTCCTTGCGCAGTCCGTGGTTCTCTCCGGGATAGACCAGCATCACCAGATCCTCTTTGCCGGCCCAGCGGGCGGCGTTGTACATTTCCACGCCCTGGTCCCAGTCCACTGCTCCGTCGTCGTCGCCGAAGGCGATCAGCAAGGGAGTGTTCATGGTGTCTAGGCCGTGAATTGGCGAATTGCGGGCGTAGGTCTCGACGTCCCGCCAGAACGGCTTGTTCATGCGGCCCTGCGATTGCGAAAAGATGAGGGCGTTGGTGTTGCCCGAATTCCAGTAGACGCTCACCGACATGCTCATCATGTCGGTCAGGGGGGCGCCTGCCACCCCGGCGGCGAAGAGGTCGGTTTGCGTCACGATGAAGGCAGTCTGGTAGGCTCCCCACGAATGACCCATGAGCCCGATGCGCTTGGGATCAACCATGCCGCTCTCGAGCACCCTCTCCACCGCCGGAACCACGCATTCCACGGCCGAGATGCCAGGTTCCTGCGGACGATAGACGATGTCGGGTTGGAACACGAAGTAGCCCTCCGCCGAATAGACGCAGGGATTGTAGGGGTGTTTCTCACTGGGGGTGTAATAGCGGTGCAGTTCCTGGGATCGCTTCTCATAGATGTAGACGATCATGGGGTACTTGCGCCCCGGCTTGTAGTTGGCGGGATAGATGAGCGAGCCTTGCAGCTTCACGCCATGCTTGTTCTTGTAGTCGATGAGTTCCGAGCGACCCCAGCGAAATTTCTTCTGAAACGCATTGGTCTTGCTGATCTTGCGGGGCTCCTCGAGATCGGGTCCAGCCAGGTAAAGGTCGCGGGAGAGATCGTTGCGCTCCATGGTAAGGGTGTAGACGTCCGTGTCCCTGGCGCGGTTGAGGTTGAGCACCATCTTGTCGTCCCAGAGGAGGGTCTCCAACTTGCCCGGCTTGCGTCCCTTGGGTCCGAGGGCGAGTCGTCCATAACCGGACTTCTTGGTGCGCTCTCCGTAGAGCGCAATGTAAAGCGAACGCTTTGGATCGATGGCCCCGTCGTCGTCTTCGTGAAAACTCGCCTGCGAGAGACGGTGGCGAACCTGTTTCCTCTTTCCGTCGGTGAGCTTGAGGGCGCGTGATCCGTTCGGTGCGACGAGCCAGATGTCAAAGCGATCGTAAAGCAGGACCGCAGAGCTGTCCACCAGCCAGGTTCCTCTTCCGTAGGGACGCTTTTCGACGGCCAGGGTGTCGTCCTGCTGATTGGTGAAGTGAGTCTTGAGTTTCCCGGTCAGGTTGCGCTGCTTTCCGTTCTTGAGTTCGTGGGACCAGACCTGTCCGTCACGGAGAAAGAGGAGATAACGACCGTTCGGGCTGTTCGCGAGGGTGTACTTCACTCCTTCAAGAATGCGCTCCCGTTTTCCGTTGAGGAGGTTGATGGTGTAGACGTCCTGCAGGCGCGGGCCGAACATGGCGGTGCGATCGTGCGGGGTGGAGTCGATCCCGATCGCCTGGCGGCCGGCATTGAGGATCACCACCCGCTCGGTGAGGTCGGTTTCCAGTTGCACGATGCGCCCTTGCTCCGGCCACCACACGGCGTCTCGTTTTGGATTCTTCTTCGCGCTCGCCTGCTTCTTTTGCCGCGGCATGATCTCGACGTCCTTGGAGTGCCAGACCTCCACGTTGGAAGGGGTCTTCAGGGTGGTGCGCAGCGATTTGCCGCTGTCCTTTTCAGCTTCTTCCTTCTTGGAGGCGGTCTCTTCCGGCGTTTTCTCGGCCTCGGGCTTCTGATCCGCGGCCTGCTTTCCCTTCTTTGCGGACTTCTTCTTTTTCTTTTTCCCACTCTGTGGTTCCGGGGGACTCGGGAAGTCCTTGGGCTTCTTTTCCCACTTCTTCGCGCTGCAGAAAATTGCGGCGCCATCCTTCGACCAACGCAGGCTGGGGACGATGAAGTGATCCTTGGAAAAGGAGCTCTCCGAGGAGTGATCGTAGAACACCTTCTCGGAGCCGGGCTGGTCCAGTCCACGCCAGGCCAGGAGGACATGCGAGACGTCTTCCTTGTCCCCGTGCTTGATCTCGCGCATGGCAGCGAGGTCGAAGGAGTCCTTGCGCCAGACCAGTCCGGTGTATTCCTGATCGCTGGTCGCGAGTGTGCGCAGCACGCCGGTGGCAGGGTCGAAGAGCTGCAGCGAATTGCTGATGCTCGGAGAATCGACCACCATGGCGAGGAGCGCTCCGGTGTCGCTCCAGGTAAACCTGGTCACGTTGCCGAAGGTGGTGTCGGTCTCGTCGGCGAGATTGCGCACCAGGAGCGCCTTGCTCGGACCGGAGCTGGAGGGGGGAGCCGGACTTCCCGATCGCGGCGCAGAGGATGGGCGGGCCGCCGATTTGCCCATCACCTCGATGGCAGCGTAGTTGCTGTCGTTGCTGAAGTTGACCCCCCGCACACTCTTGAACTCGGTCGTCTCGCCATCCTTCAGTCGTCGCAGGTGCACGGTGGCTCCTGGCGGGGCCGGGGTCTTGGAGGCCTTCGCCTTTTTGACTTCGGCCGGCGTCTTGCCGATGGTCACTGCGAGCCACTTGCTGTCCGTCGAAAAGACGGGCCGTTCCCCCTGGGTGAAGGTGGTCTCTTCGTGGGCCTTGCTTCCCTTCACGCGATGCAGGAAGAGGGTGCGCTCATTGTCGACCCGCTTTACCCCGTAGGTCAGCCACTTGCCATCGTTCGAGAACCTGCGACTTCCGGTGTCGAGTTGCTCCCACTGCGCGTAGTCGGGCGGAGCGATGGGGCGCTTCGGAGTGCGCTTCTTCTTGTTCTTCTTCCGGTCCCCTTGTTCGGCGTCCTTTGTTTCCGGCTTGGCTTCCTCTGCGGGGGCAGGGGTCTCTTCAGCCTTGGGCTTCCTCTTCTCCGCGCGGGATGCCGATCTTTTCTTCTTCAGTTCCTCCGCGGGTTCATCTTGGGCCACCGCGCCAACGGCGAAGAAAGCTGCGAAAAGAACAGTGCGGACGAGGATGAGTGCGTAGTGGTTCTGCATGTGGAGCAGGATGTAAGGGGGCGGTGGGCTTACTCCGAATAGCTCTCTGTTAGAAGCTTCCTTTTCAGGAAAGTGTGATTTTGAACTGCGGTTCCGCAACTCCCGCGCTTGCCCGGGGGCGAGAACTTTCCTATGGAGGAGAGCTATGAATCCAGAAAACGTGCCCAGACCCTGCGGGGATTCCGGACTCCCCAACCGCCGCACGGCCCTCGTGTCCACTTTTGCGGCCGCGGCGGCCGGCGCCTTTGCGACCACCACCACGACCTCTGCGCAGGAACCAGCCATCAAGGTGCGACCGGACGATCGTCGCGCGTCGCCCAAGCGCTACGAAAAGATGAAGAAGTCGATCAACCTGTGGGCCTTTCCCTATCCCGACCGCATGAACCTGCGGGAGTGCCTGCAACTCGCCAAGGATGCAGGCTTCGACGGGATCGAGCTCAACTACGATCTGGAGAGCGATCTCTCACCCAAGTCGGGAACGAAGGAGTACCACCAGATCCGCAAGATGGCGGATCAAATCGGGATCGAGATCAGCGGTCTCTGTTCCTTCCTTTTCTGGCCCTATCCCCTCGTGAGCAATGATCTGCAGAAGCGAACCCGTGGCCTGGAGTTGGCGGGCAAGATCGGCCAGGCCGCGCACGATCTCGGGGTGAAAAATGTCCTGCTCGTCCCCGGCGCGGTCCACATCCCGTGGCGGGACGACCACGAACCGGTTCCCAACCAGGTCTGCGACGACCGCGCCAAGAAGGCGGTGGGCACGCTAGCTCTCCAGGCCGAAAAACTCGGCGTCTCCCTCAACATCGAGAACATCTTTTTCAACGGCTACCTCATGACGCCCTTTGAGATGAACGCCTTCGTCGATCACTTCGACAGCGAGCACGTCCGCATCCACTTCGACACCGGGAACATCATGCTTTTTCAGCACCCGGAGCACTGGGTCCCGGTGATGAAGGACCGCATCCAGAACATCCACCTCAAGGAGTTCACCAAGAAGGGCACCGACCACTCGCTGGAGTGTTTTCGCCCCCTGCTCGACGGAACCACGAACTGGCCGGCCCTCCTTGAAGCGCTGGACGAGGTCAATTACGAAGGCTTTCTCACCTTCGAATACTTCCATCCCTATCCGCACTACCCGGAAGCCCTGATCTACCAGACCTCGGACTCGCTGGACCGGATCCTGGGGAGGATTTGAGCCCGGAAACCGAACCTATCGTTTCGCCTTTGCCACCACGTAGGCGCTGAGCTGCTCCGGCAGTCCGTAGCGCGCAATCTCGCTCTCGAGAACGTGGAGGTCGCGCTCGAATCCGGAGCCCAGCCAGGCGTTCAGCCTGGTCGCCACCGTGGAGTCGGCAAGTTGCTTGCCGGTCGCATAGGTCTCGCTGAGGAAGGCGCGCAGCTCGTGGTGACGTGTGAGCGAGTATTTCTGATGGTAAGCCTCCGCGTAGGTGAAGGTGCCGACCGGAAGGACCGCGGTCTGCACTTCGTCCTCCGAGATCCCGGCCTTCGTGGCGGCCTCGGCCCGGGTCTTCCTGGCCAGCGCACTCTGTTCATCGTCGTGAGAGAAGACCGCGTTCATGTACTGGCGCATGCCGAGATTGCTCGCGCAGTAGTGACCGTCCCAGAACCGTTGGAGGAGATCTTCGTAAGTGATGAGGGTAGGATCAAAGTCGATCGAGATCGCTTCGGTATGATCGCCGAGGGAGCGATAGGTCGGATCCTCTTTCGTTCCGCCACAGAATCCCACCCGGGTCCGGAGCACACCATCGAGAGTCCCAAACTGGGAATCGGGGGTCCAAAATCAGCCCAAGCCAAAGGTGGCGGTTTGAAAGGCAACCCCGGAAGACTCCTCGTCGAGCGGAAGCTTGGTGGCGGAAGGCACTCCGTCAGCGACTTCGAGTGTTTCCTGACTCAATGCGTTTAATCCAATCATGATTCCCAAGGCGCTGAGAGTGATGACCAGTGGTCAGTGGCTCAGGGCGAAGGGTAGTCCTTTTTTCTGAATGCGCAACGCGGAGAATTGTTGGAGTTGAAGGGAATAGACCTCGACCTCCAGTCCCCGATATTGGAGCGTGGTGGGAGTCATGGCAGAGGATCCAAAGAACTCCGGCGAGAAGCACAAACCGCCGCCGCCCGACATATCCAAGGCGCCTCCGCCTCCCGCTCCACCCATCATCGCGGATCCTCCGAAAGAGGAAACGAGTTCCGCTGCACCGTTGAATGTTGCGGTCGCTCCGGACTCGAGCGCGGATGATGCAGATGATCCGCGCTCGAGTGGTGGCGATGAGCAGGTGCCTGGTGCCGATGCCAGCATGGCAAACCGGGTTATTGCGGCGGCCATCGATTTGTTGGTGACGGTCGGAATCATCGTTTCCCTCAATCTCGTGCTGCCCAACGTGCTCGGAATGGCTCCGCGCATCGCCTATTTGCTGGGCATCGGCTACTTCATCACTCGGGACTCCCTGTCCTTCCTCGGGGGGCAGAGCGTCGGGAAGATGGCGATGAAGATTCGGGCCGTCACGAGCGAGGGAGCAAGTCTCTCGGGCAATTGGCAGCAGGGTGCGGTGCGCAATATCGCCTTCCTCATTCCGGTCTTTCCATTGATCGAACTCTTCGTCCTCGTCAACCGGCAGGACAACCCAAGGCCCTTGCTCCGTCTTGGAGACGAGTGGGCCAAGACCAAGGTGGTGAACGCAGGGGCAGAGGTGCCTGCTGCGGCGAGCCCCCCGCCGGCCGATGAGTCAACTGCGAGTGAGGACTCCGCCGATGAGTCAGCTGCGAGCAAGGACTCCACTGAAGAATCAGCGGGCGAGAGTTAGACTCCGACCTGCGGCTTTTGGCCCCGCGACTCGGTTCTCCATGAAGGGCTTTCCCGATCACGCAAATTCGACGCGGCTCATGCAGACTCCGATTGGCGGACTCGTCCTGCTCGCGTCCGCCAATGGGCTTGCGGGCTTGTTCTTTGCGCACCGAGTCGACCCTGAGGGCCTGGTGGCCGGTGACAACTCCAACGAGTTTCTCAACGCCGCCGAGAAGCAGCTCCAGGAATACTTCGCCGGGACACGCACCAAGTTCGAAGTCCCGCTTGATGTCCACGGAACGGAATTTCAGCGAGCGGTGTGGAGGGAACTCAGCCGGATTCCGTTCGGCACCACCCGTTCCTACGCAGAGATTGCGGAACGGATCGGGAAGCCGAAGAGTGTGCGGGCAGTGGGGGCGGCCAACGGGTCGAATCCCGTCTCGGTCATTGTTCCCTGCCACCGCGTGATCGGTGCCGACGGTTCGCTCACCGGATTCGGTGGCGGACTCGCGCTCAAACGTGCGCTGCTGGAATTTGAGGGCGTGTTGTTGGCAGTGGAAGAGGAATGACGCAGCCGGGGAGTGGTTCATCCTCCTCGAGGGCATCCTCCGGCTCAAGGTTGTGCGTGCCATGGTGAACGGGGCGCAAGTCGACCTCACCACCGCGGTTCTCACCATCCTCCGCCTTCCTTGACAGTTTGCGGGATTTCGAGGAGCAACGAGCCTCATGAAGAGGTGCCTCTCGCTATTCTTCACGGCGATAGGCTCGGATTGGGGTGGGCGGACAGGATGCGAGTTGCAGGATCCAAGATCCAGGATGCGGTCTGAACACTGATTACTGGTGGCCGGATCCGATTCGGTGGGTTTCCCAGGAAATTGCCGGGCTGGCGGGCCAAATAGCGACTTTGGACTGGTATGCAACTGTGATAAACTATCCGGCCATGTTCACCTTCTTGATAGCCTTTACCTTACCTGCACCCTCCCTCGTGCTGGGATGGCTGCTCTTCAGCTGCCTCGGGATGCTCGCGGTGGGATATGGGAAGATGAAGGAGGAGTGGCCCCCGGCCGCTCTGGGAGTGGCCATGATGGTGTATCCCTACTTCATCCCGAGTGGGCTGGCCTTCTGGGGCATCGGCATCGCGCTCACCGTGCTTCTTTTTCTGCCAAAGAGGGTGCTCGGATGGTAGGGCCTGCCCTTCCCGGCCCGGAAGGCGGGGGCGGGAAGTGATGGGCAGCTGCGAGGAAGTTCGGCTTTTTTTCTGCGATACCGGCCGGCATCACTTCGTAATCAACCCGTGCGGCAATTCCTCGCAGGGTCGGCGATTAGTCTCTTGATGTTCCTCCAGCCCCTGGCGGCAGAGGAGAAGACCATCGACTGGGACCAAGCGCGGCAGTTCTGGTCCTTCAAGATGCCGGTCCGTTCGTCCACTCCCCAAGTGAAGGCGGTCGGGTGGGCGCGGCAGGGAATCGACTACTACGTGTTGCGCCGGTTGGAGGAGGCCGGCCTGCAACCGGAACCCGAAGTCGATCGGGCGACCATTGCGCGCCGGCTCTTCTTCGACCTCAACGGTCTCCCTCCCACTGCGGATGAGGTGGCCTCCTTCGCGGAGGACTCCGATCCGAATGCCTACTTCAAGTTGGTTGACTCCCTGCTCGACTCGCCTCGCTTCGGCGAACGGCTGGCGAGCATGTGGATGACGGTGGCCCGCTTTGCGGAAGACCAGGCCCACCAGGTCGGCAATGATACCAAGTATTTCTATCCCCACGCCCATCGCTACCGCCAGTGGGTGATCGATGCCCTCAACCGCGACTTGCCGTATGACCAGTTTGTTCGCCTGCAGCTGGCGGCGGACTTTTACGGGGAGAATGACATGGAGGCGCTGGGCTTCCTCGGTCTTGGCCCGCAGTACTACAACCGCAAGCGGCTCGATGTTCTCGCCGAGGAATGGGAAGACCGGGTCGATACCGTGACGCGCGGGTTCCTCGGCCTTACCGTTGCGTGTGCGCGGTGCCACGATCACTTTTACGATCCCATCACCACCAGGGACTACCACGCCCTGGCGGGGGTTTTTGCGAGTACCAGGATGGAGAAGCGCAAGGTGGGGGATCGCGAGATGCACATCGTGAAGGACGACAAGGTCCGGGACCTCGAGGTGTTCATCCGGGGGAACGTGGAGGACAAGGGGCCGAAGGTGCCGCGCGGTTTCTTGCGGGTGCTGGCCAGGGATGACGAGCCGGTGCTGTTCAAGGACGGGAGCGGCCGGAGGGAGCTCGCGGAAGTGATCGCGACTGCCGACAATCCGCTTACCGCCCGCGTGATGGTGAATCGCCTCTGGGGAGAGCTCTTTGGAGTGTCCCTGGTCTCGACTCCGAGCAATTTCGGGGCGAACGGCCAACGACCGACTCACCCGGAGTTGCTGGACTACCTTGCGGTGCGTTTCCAGGAGAGCGGATGGTCGGTCAAGGCCCTGGTGCGCGAGATTGTGCTCTCCTCGACCTATCGGCAAGCGGTGACCCGGGCAGAGGACAATCGCTTGCTGGCCGGGGTGAATCGCCGCCGGCTCAGTGCGGAGATGCTTCGCGATGCCATGTTGGCGGTCAGTGGAGAGCTCGATCATTCGCCGGGACCCTCGAAGAAAGTGAGCGACTCCAAGAACGTGCGACGCACGATTTTTTCCCGCATCAGTCGCCTGGAACTGGATGCCTTCCTGCGCCAGTTCGATTATCCGGACGCCAATGTGCATGCCGGCAGCCGGGCCACCACGACCACCCCAACCCAGAAGCTCTATTTCCTCAACAGCCCGTTTGTCAGTGCGCGGGCCGCGAAGCTCGCGGAGGGATTGTCCGGCCAGGAGATCGAGGCGGGAGTGCGCACACTTTTTCGGCGGGTGCTTTCGCGGCCTCCTACCGAATCCGAGCGCTCCCTGGCGGCAGGCTACTTTGAAGGATCATCCGCGGATCGGGACTGGGCCGGGTTTGCCCAGGTGTTATTGTGCAGCAACGCGTTTCTCTATCGTGATTGATTCCATTCAAGCCGAGCTCTCCCGCCGCCAGATGTTGCGTCGCCTCGCGGGTGGCGTGGGCATGCTGGGGCTGGCGGGAATGATGGGACGGGGTGCCGCCCTTGGTGCGAATCCCTCGCTCAACTTGCAGCCCAATGTTCCGGCCCGGGCCAAGCGCGTGATCTTTCTCTTCCTCAATGGTGGACCCTCCCACGTGGACACCTTCGATCCCAAGCCGGCGCTCGAAAAGCATGCGGGCAAGAAGCCCACCGGCAAGCTCTACCGCGGCGCCAAGGGTGGCTTCATGCCCTCGCCCTTCAAGTTTGCGAAGTACGGTGAGTGTGGAATGGAATTCAGCGAATCTCTGCCCAACCTCGCGAAACTGGCCGATGACATCTGCGTCATCCGGTCCATGCACACCGACATTCCCAATCACGAACCGGCCCTCATCCAAATGCACACCGGAGTGGTGCAGCCCACCCGCCCGTCATTGGGATCATGGGCGCTCTACGGATTGGGATCGGAGAACGAGAACCTCCCCGGCTACGTGGTCCTGCGACCGAGCCCCAAGACGGTGGTTGGTCCCGCGCTCTGGAGCAACGGCTTCCTCCCCGCCAAGTTCCAGGCCACCAGTGTGATCACGCGCGAGTTGGCGATCGAAAAGCTGCTCCCGCACATTCGCAATCCCAAATTCAGTCACGAGGAGCAGCGCCGTCAATTGGATCTCCTCGCCGGTCTCAACCAGGACCATCTTGCCAAGCGAGCCGGCGATGCCGAGCTCGAGGCGGAGATTCGCGCGATGGAAACGGCCTATCGCATGCAGATGGAAGCGACTGATGCCCTGGATATCAGTGGCGAGTCGGAGGCCACCCGCGAGATGTACGGGAGGAGCAAGTTCGCCAACTCCTGTCTGCTGGCCCGTCGCCTGGCGGAGCGCGGAGTGCGCTTTACGACGGTCTACTACACCAGCGACAAGAGCAACCAGCCGTGGGATTCGCACAAGAACCATAATGCCGAACACAGCAAGCTCTGCGCCGATGCCGAGAAGGCGGCCGCGGCGCTCATCACCGATCTGAAGCAGCGGGGCTTGCTGGACGAGACCCTCGTGATCTTCGGCGGAGAGTTCGGCCGCACACCGTTCGCCCAGAACGACAAGAAGGGCAAACCCGGCCGCGACCACCACAGCACCGCCTTTTCCATGCTCCTTGCCGGAGGAGGGGTCAAGGGAGGCACCGCTTACGGAAGCTCGGATGAGCTCGGCATGCATGTCGAAGAGAATCCCGTCCACGTGCATGACTTCCACGCAACCATTCTCCATCTGCTCGGAATTGATCATGAGCAGCTGACCTACCACTACGCCGGTCGCGATTTCCGTCTCACCGATGTGCACGGGAAGGTGGCCGAGGGGATTCTGGCCTAGGGGGAAAATCAGAGCCAGCGCGGGCTTTGGCCTGCGCCGCCAGGCAGGCTGAGGCGATACGGCGACCGGGGCCCAGGCTGAAGCGCTACAGCCACGCTCTTGGATTCTGAATCAGGTTGACAGTATTACGGGTGAAAGCCCTGATGGGTAGATCGTGTGTCTGTTGTGTCTGGGGCTATGAATGTTCGCTTGGGGCTTGTAGTGGGACTCTGTCTGGCAGGATTCCTGTGCGGTCTTGCTGCCAAGCGGAGTAGAAGGTCAGAAGTCGGAGCTTTGAGAGCAACCAGGGAACGGTTAACGCCGTCGGGGCGAACATCGAGGATCGGACTACGGTATTTGATTGCACGAGAGGAGGAAGTGGCCACGTTCTGTAAGTGATGAAGACTGTGATCGCTTTGTTGACGTTGTTGCTGGCTCTTCCGGTGGCGTTGGGAGAAATGCGGGAGTGGAAGACCGCCGAGGGGTCCAAGACCCTGGTGGCCGAGTATGTGCGGTCGGGCGATGGCAAGGTGACCATCCTGCGCAAGCGGGACCGGAAGAGCTTCACCATCGCGCTCGATACCTTGTCGGAGGAAGACCAGGCGTGGGTGAAGAAGAAGGAAGAGGAAGGGCCCGCGAGCGAAGAAGGGGAAGGCAAGGAAGCAGACGCGGAGTTCGCGAAGCTGATCACCGGGGATTGGGAGCGCACGGAAGGACACAATCTCAAGTACCGCATTTACGGCGAGCGCAAGCTGCGGCGCAGCAAAGGGGAGGGCTATCCGCTCGTGGTCTATCTCCACGGGATGGGCGGGGACGTGATGTCTTCTCCCGAGCCGTGGAGCGCAAACAGTTTCACCAAGGCCAGCAACTATCGCAAGCGCCCCTGCTTCGTAATCGCTCCTCAAAATCCGGATCAAAAGGGATGGAACGGGAGCAAGGCGGATAGCGTGATTGAGATCGTGGAAGAGATGATCAAGAAGCTGCCGGTAGACCCCAAGCGGATCTACCTCACCGGCTACTCGATGGGTGGCTACGGGACGTTCCACCTTCTCGCCCAGGAACCAAAGTTGTTTGCAGCCGGGATTCCGGTGGCAGGTGGAGGGAATCCGGGCGCGGTGAGAGATTACAAGAAAGTTGCCCTCTGGGTGTTTCACGGCGCCAAGGATCCCGTCGTGCCCGTGTCGCAGAGCCAGGCGATGGTCGAGGCCTTGAAGAAGGCCCGGTCCGAGGTGAAGTACACCGAGTTTCCCGACGCGGATCACGGGATTGCGGGCAACGTCTACAACGACGAGAAAGTGCACGAGTGGCTCTTTGAGCAGTCGCAGTAGGGATGGATTGATTCGTTGATCGGACCCGAATCTCGAAATCGCCCATCGTCGGCCGTGGATGCGGGCATTGGGCGGGATTTGGGGTCCCGGCGACATTTCCATGAATTTTTACGCGGATTGCCCGGTCCTATGGGCACCATGAAACTACTACTCCCCCTCGCCGCTGTGTGCACGCTGGCACTCGGCACCAGCTGCACCACGATGTATGACGCCCAGGGGCGTCCGGTTGAGGTCGTCACCCCGGAGGGCGCTGCCCTTGCCGCGGTTGCGGCCGGATTTGTCGGCTATGCCATCGCGGACAATCAGGGCAACAGGCGTCACCACGGATATGGACACGGCGGCCACGGCGGCCACGGTGGATACAGGCATTAGGAGGAATGCCGCTGGGCTCCCGGCAGCGCGGCGAAATTTCCACGTTCCAATTCCAAAGAGGCTTCAGCACCAACTCCCAATTCCCTGGGCGAAGATTGGATCCTGAATTCTGGCCCTGAAACTGATCTGGAATTGGAACGTGAAATCTTGCCTGAACACACGCGACAGCCGCATTGGCCTCCCCACCCCAAGGACCCCTCCGTCCTCGCTCTGATTCCGGGCCCGCATTGCATAATTTGCGGTGCCCGAGAATTTCTGAATTTCCGGAGCGGGTCGGCCGTATAGGATTTCGTTGTGGGCAGACTGCTGTTGCTTTGTTGGTTGATCACTTGCGTCGAGGGAGCGGAGCAACTGCCGCCGCGCGCTTCGGTGAATGCCGAAACCGGGCTCATGACCTTTACCGGCTGCGAATTGGTGCCCACGCCCTGGGCCGATGGTGACAGTTTCTCGGTGAAGTTCCCTGATGGGAAGGCTTTCACCATCCGTCTCTATGGAGTGGACTGCTTCGAGACCTCGGACCGGGTGGAAACCGACAAGCGGCGCTTGCGGGCGCAGCGCCGCTACTTCGGGATCGCGAAGGCAGGGGGCAATGAACAGACCTCGATCGTGGAAGCCATGAAACTGGGCAAGCTGGCGACCGAGCGCGTGCGGGAGCTACTCCGCAAGCCCTTCACGGTGTACACCGCCTGGGCCGATGGCCGGGGTCACCCGGAGTTCAAGCGCTACTATGGCTTCATTACGGAAGCGGACGGCCGCGACCTGGGTTCTCTCCTGGTGCGCGAAGGATCGGCCCGGGCTTTTGGCGTGACGCGTGCGCGTAGCGTCGGGATCACCCAGGATGAGTACAAGCAGCGGCTACAGGATGAAGAACTCTCCGCCGCGTCGCGCAGGGTGGGAGCGTGGAAGCTGACCAATTGGAATTCGCTTCCGGAAGAGCGACGAGTAGAGCGCGCCCAGGAGGAGGAAGAAAAGTTGCGGGACGCTCCGCTCGCAAAGAAGTCGATCGATCCCAACACCGCTGCCCGTGACGAGCTCATGCGCCTGCCCGGCGTGGGTGAGGTGACCGCCATCCGCATCATGGAGGAGCGCGAGGAAGAAAAGTTCCAAACTGTCGAGGACTTGAGGCGAGTTCCTGGAATCGGAGTGAAGACCGCAGCGAAGTTGGCTCCCTATTTGATTTTTCCGGGGAAGAAGGGCGGGAGCTGAGCCGGCTATCCGTTGAATTCTCCGGGATTCGACCCCGGGGTGCTAAAACGGAGTCGACATCCGCGCCTGCCAACCAGCTCAAGATGATCGCCAAGCTGATTGCCGGGCGCGACTGCCTCGGGAACGGGCGGCAGATATTCTTTGCGAGTATGGGTGGATTCGACACTCACCGTGACATGTTGCCGGCCCACAACGGATTGATGCGCCAGCTCGCCCCGGCGCTCTCCGCCTTCAACTCCGTGATGAAGAGCCTCGGGGTGGACGACGATGTGCTCGTGGTGAGTCACTCCGACTTTGCACGCACCCTGACGCCCAACGGGAACGATCCGGGCTCCTCCGGTTCCGACCACGCCTGGGGCGGAAACTCGATCGTGATGGGCGGGCCGGTGAAAGGCGGCAAGATCTATGGACACTATCCGAGCCTGGAGACCGCTACGGGCCCCGACGCCGGCAGTAGCCGGGGACGCTGGATTCCACAGACATCGGTGGACCAGTTTGGTGCGGTGTGCTCGAAGTGGTTCGGGGTGCAGGATGCGGATCTCGCCGCGATTTTCCCGAACCTGGATCGCTTCCCCGATCCCTTCACGGACACCAGCACCAATCTGGATTTCGTGGACTTCAGCTAGGATCGGAGATTGGGACGCGCTCGCCATTGCAGCGGGCGCGTTTTTCGTCATCCTGGGGAAGTCACCTGCTGCCATGAACCGGACCCCGCTCATCTTTGGCTTGCTCGCTGCGATGTTTGCCGGCGCGGTGGTGGTGACCTGGAGCGCCTTTACCGGTCGAGAGAGGGTGGGCGAGGAGCAGTCCCGCGAATTGCCGAGTGGTCCCGAGGATCCCCCTTCGGATTACCAGCGGGATCCCGACAAGGAGATCCGATCCGGAGTAGCGGTGCGCCCTGCAGTCCCGGAGAATCCCGTGCTGATCCCGAGCATGGCGCGATTGGCGGAGTCCCTGAACGATCCGGAAGCCAGCGTGGAGGATGACCTCGGCGTCGTGGAAGAGCTGATCAGGAATTATCAGCAGCGCCTGAGCCGGGTTCCCACTGGCGGACTCAATGAGGAGATCGTCGGTTCCCTGCGCGGGCGCAACCCATGGAAGTTGGTCTATATCGGAGAAAAGAACGCCAAGCTGAACGAAAAGGGAGAACTGTTGGATCGCTTCGGCACGCCCTACTTTTTTCATCACATCTCAGAGACGCGGATCGATGTGCGCTCGGCGGGGCCCGACAGGAAGCTCTGGACCGAGGACGACGTGTGGCTCGGGGAGGAGGACGCGCCCCAATTGCGATGAGCGCTTAGCGGCCTTTGTCCACGAGTTTGACGGTCGCTTTTCCAAGAGCATCACCGATCAGGAAGTAGCTCTCCGCATTGCCAAACCAGTGGTGCCCGTGCCCGACATTGGGGGAATCTTCCTTCGCCCGCGCGAACTTGTGCGTTTCGACGAAGACGGCGGACCCTTTCGGCATGATGCGCACTGCCGCCGCGGCCTGCGCCTTGCGAATCGCAATCATGTTGGATCCGGCCTTGGCTCCTCCGTTTCCCAACTCTCCGATCACGATCGGGAGGGTGGGGGACTTGAGGTCCTGGCGGATGTCTTTGGCCAGCAGGACGAGATTCTCTTCGTACTCTGCCCGCGCCTTCTCATCGAACATGTCGTTCCAGCCCTGGAACCAGACAAAGCCGGCAAGGTCGGGCCGGTGTTTGGCGAGGGACGGGAATTCGGTGGAGATGGCGACGAGCGCATCCTGGATCTCCCGGATCATCTGGAGGTAGTAGGGGCCAGCTCCTCCCGTCGCGCTCCGCGGGCGGAAGTCCTTGTGCAGGCTCTTTCCTCCCCACGCGGTCTTGATCAGGAGCACCGGTTCCTCGAAGTGCTCTCCGACCACATGGCCGAATTGAAGTTCCGGCCCGATGTGGTGTTGCCCTTCATACCCGGTGAAACCGATGCTCAGCCCCCCTTTCTTGACCCCGTGCTTGGTCTTGAAGCGGACGAAGACATCGTCCCGCACCACCCACTTGCCTTCCGGGGTCACCAAGTGGACATAACGCTCTCGATCCTTCGCCCGGGCCATCACGGTCTTCAGAATGCCTTTGCCCCCATTGTAGTATCTGGGGTGGTCGAGATCGACCACGCCCTGTCCCTCCATGTTGGATTGGCCTGCGAGAATGAAGACTTTGACGGTCTCGACGGCTTTAAGGGGGAGCGCGGCAAGGAGGAGAAGAGAGAGGAGAGGAAGTTTCAACATGGAGGGAACCGCGATTGCTTGGAAATGATGAAGCGGTCCATGCGGGCCGGAGTCAATCACAGGATTGCCGGTCCCGATCTCAAGAGCCGGCCAAAACGGTCGCCGCAGAGTGCGTGAATTGGGAGTGCGTTCCGGCCACGGGAGATCTTCTGGAAGATCAATGCTTTGTCCGCTTGCGTCCGGGCTCCGGTCGCGTTAGGCGAACTGCAGATAATTGCATGAGTGAATTGGAGCTGACGCGGGATCTCCTGATGGATGCCGGGGGATGGAAGGAGATGAAGGCGGCGCGCGAAATGCATCGCAGCGGACTGGTGCGCGAGGCCGTCTACGAGAATGGTTGGCTGGAGGGCATGGTGTCCATCGGGGGGAAGCCCAAGAAAGTCCGCATGGAGTTGATTTCGCGCAGCCACATGGAAAACAAGTGCACGTGCTTCATGGCGCGACGCGACGGCCGGGTGTGTGCCCATGCCATGGCGGTGGGATTGGAGGTGATTGAACCGACGGCTAAACAGGAAGAGCCGGTCGAAGAAGAAGCGGTTGCGGTGGAAGATCGCTGGCCGGCAGTGACCGAAGAATTCAGCGAGGAGTCCTCCCCGGTGCAATGCCGGGTGCTCCTGCCAATCAAGATTGAACCATCCTGGGAACGCGGGCAATTGATGGTGGGCGTGAGTACGGACTATGAAGGCGAGGAGCATCTGCTGTCCACCTGGGGACCGGACCACACGCTTTATGCCGGCGAACGGGATGGTACCTTGCTCAGGGTCCTGAAGAGGATCTTCCCGGCGCAACCACCAGGAGTGGTGAACGTCAGTCGCGCACAGTTTCTCTTGTTGCTGGAGGCGCTGGCCGGGCATCCCCGGGTGTCGTTTGGCAAGAAGAGCGGAGCGACGGTGAGCTACGCAGGCCTGCGCCCGAGCTTGGTGGTGAAGGATGAGCGGGTGGTGGTCGAGTGGCCCGCCGAGGTAAGTCCCCTGGTAGAGGGAGGCACGGCGTGGGCGCTGGAAGGCGCGACCTTTCGCCCGGTGGCGACCGATGTGCCTGAGTCTCTGCGCGGGATCTTCTCACGGGGCGCGATTCTGAATCCCATCGAGGCGCCGGCCACCCTGGCCATGCTGAGCCATTGGTTTGAGATCGATGAGTCGGTGGTGGCCGAGCTGCCTCCGCCGGAGCGTCCGCAAGTGGAGGTGACTTTTGAGGGGTCGCTCAATCACGTGGAAGGAAAGATGGTCTTTCTCTACGGGGCGCATCGGCGGGTGGCGGGGATGGCAGAGGGAGAGCTGATCGAGGGTGAAGACGGGAAGATGCTCGCAAGTCCCGACTTGGAACGCGCGGCAGAGGATGCGCTGCGGCAGTGGGGATTCGACGGTCCCGGCAAGAGGGGCGCGTTCGTCCTGCGGGACAAGCAGGCGATCCTTCGGTTTCACGCGCACGGGATTGGCAGACTCGATCCGGAGTGGATGATCGTGAAAGGCGCGCGCTTCGCGGAGTTTGCCAAGGACATCGTGCCGATTGCGCCGGTGTTCGAGTTCCAGGGGAGTGGGGAGGACTGGTTTGCGGTTGAGATGGAATATCGCGCTGGCGACGGAGTCGTGATCACGCGGGAGGAGATCCAGCGCCTGCTGCAAACCGGGCGCAATGACCGCGCGCTCAGCGGAGGGCGGGTGGCAGTGCTGGATCCGGATCTCACGGACGATGTGATGGAGACCATTGCCGACTGTGAGCCGGAGCAGAGTGAACCGGGAGTGTTCCGGATCGATCATCGGCAGGCGGCCTATCTCCGACAGGCGGCTCGGGAGCTCGGAGTGGAAACCGTGAATGAGGGCAACCGGGCGCGAACGGGAGAGGAATTGGAGCTTGGGAACCTGGAGCAAACGCTGAGGCCCTATCAGCGCGAGGGCGTTGAATGGTTGTGGGAACTGGCGGAACTGAAGATGGGAGGGATCCTGGCGGACGACATGGGATTGGGGAAGACCTTGCAGACCCTCGCATTCTTGAAGGCGCGTGGGGGAACCTCCCTGGTGGTGTGTCCTTCATCGCTGATCTACAACTGGTTGGCGGAAGCGGAGAAGTTCGTTCCGGAGTTGAAGGCGGTGGCCATCGAAGGATCGAAGAGGGCGGCCGTGCTCGCGGAGACCGGGGATGCGGACTTGCTGGTGACCAGCTACGCGTTGCTGCGGCTCGACATCGATCTCTACCGCAATCGTGACTTCGAAGTGGTCGTTCTGGATGAGGCGCAGCAGATCAAGAATCCGGAGGCGCAGGTGTCGAAGGCTGCCTGTCGCCTGCCGGGCCGGCATCGCTTTGCCCTGACCGGAACTCCCATTGAAAACTCGGTGAAGGACTTGTGGTCGATCATGAACTTCGTGATGCCCGGGTATCTTGGAGATCGCTCCCGGTTTGCGGAGCGCTTCGAGAAGCCGCTATCCAGGGGCGGAGCTCCGGAACTGCAACGGCGCCTGGCGCGGAGGCTGAAGCCGGTTGTCAAACGACGCCTGAAGCGGGAGGTGGCCGCCGATCTCCCCGCCAAGATCGAGCAAGTGCGCTACTGCGAGCTCAGTGCCAGGCAGCGCGAGGTCTACCAGTCGATTCTGCAGGAGAGCCGGACCATGATCTTCGATGCGGAAGGGGGCCGGAAGCGCATGCTGGCCCTGACCGCCTTGCTCCGTCTGCGCCAGGCCTGCTGTGACTTGCGGTTGCTGAACCTGCCCGAGATGGAAGATAAAGATGGATCGGTGAAGATGGGCGAGCTCGAGAGCCTGCTCCAGGAGGCGGTGGAAGGAGGACACCGCGTGCTCGTCTTCAGCCAGTTCGTGAAGATGTTGCAAGGCATGGTCCCCATGCTCATGGAGAATGGGTTCGAGTTCTGCTACCTCGACGGGCAGACCAAGAATCGTGGTGAGGTGGTCTCGCGCTTCCAGGAGTCGCCAGGCATCCCTGTCTTTCTCATCAGCCTGAAGGCGGGCGGAGTCGGGTTGAACCTGACCGGCGCAGACACCGTGATCCACGTTGATCCGTGGTGGAACCCGGCGGTCGAGGCCCAAGCCACCGACCGCGCTCACCGCATCGGGCAGGATCGGGTGGTGACCTCCTACAAACTGATCACCCGCAACACGGTGGAGGAAAAAATCCTCGCGCTCCAGGAGCGGAAGAAAGAGCTCATTGCGTCGACCCTTGACGCCGGGTTGCCCACGGGCGGCTCAAGTCTGAGCGAAGGCGAGATCTTCGAGCTGTTCGCGTAGCTGCCGCCGTGCGGAGGAAGGTGGAGAGGGGAGGCTAACCTCTTCCGGCTTTCAATTTCGGAACGAAAGAGCCCGAGAGAGCGGCAGGCTGATGGACCCTGGCATCCGCCTTGCCAGCCTTGAGCCAGGCTTCGTAGTTCCCCTTCTTCACTTTTCCGGCCCAGTCGCCTGGCGCCGGCGACTTGCGCATGTTTGGTTGGCTGTAGGTGATCACGATGGTCGAGCCCTTCACCAGACCGGCTTTGCTGCGGTGAACCTTGGCCTCTACTCTGAGATCGAAGGAGTGACTGCCTTTCTTGTTTGACCGGCGTTTTGATCACCTTGGTGACCTGGAGGTCGATGAACTCGGGAACACTCTCCTGGTATTCCTTGATGGCGGTGAGGGGGAGGGCCGCCAGGGAGGGGAGGGTGCAGGCGAGGAGGAGGGCGTGCGATCGGATCGTGTTCATGCCTGGAGGACACTCGCTCCTCCGAACCCTTGGCACTACCGCCATAAAAAGTGGCCGCCGGGGCTGCTGTTCCCCCGGCGGCCGAAGTTAGAGACCTCAGTGGTCCGCATCCGCGGACCGGAGAATCTGATAACTGCTGTTCACCCTTACATGAGAAGCCGCGATGATCGCGAACTTCAGAGGGTATGACTCCCGGGACAGTAAATCGTTCGAAGCTCTTTTGAAAAATTTACCGGATTTTCGGGAGCCCCTTTTTTGCAGCAATAAGTTCTACTAGAGGATGGTGGAAATCTCGGTCTTCACCGAATTGGCGAGGAAACATTCCTCGTGTGCCTTGTGATGAAGCTCCTCCAATTGTTCCGCTGAAACCGTAACGCCCTCCGCCCAGGTGGTCTTGGGATGGAGTTCAACACGGCTCAGGACCGGCTTTACGCTCCCTCCCTTCTCAAGAAATCCCACCGCTTCGTCGGTGTAGCTTTCGAGGGTGAGGTTCTGGAGCGATGCAAAGGCCAGAAAGGTGAGCATGTGGCAGCTCGAAAGCGAGGCCACGAAGGCCTGCTCGGGATCGGGAAGTTCCGCGGTGCCAAGATACTCCGAAGCGGCCGAGGACCGCAGAGACACCCCCTGTCCGAAGTCGAGTTCGTGATCGCGCGAGTACTCCTTGTAGCCGAAGGGCTTTCCTTCGCGGTTCCAGGTGAGGTTGATGGTGTGTGAGCTCATTTTTTAAGGAAACAGTGTCCAGTATCCAGTGTTTCAGGTTGCCCCGAATAGCTTGAAACCGGTCTGTATACCCTCCACTGACGACTGGATACTCTAATTGGGATTGAACTTTTGGTGCTGCTGCTGCCCCCAGGCCATGAACTTGTTGTAGTGCGAAAGTTCCTCGGCGGACTCCACGCGGGTGCTGGACTCGATGCGCTTCGCGATCAGTTCGCGAATGGGTCCGCTCAGTTCAGGATGTTCGCGGATGACGAGATCCAGTTCGGCGGCCTTCTGGAGGGAGAAGATGTTCATGTTGCAGGAACCGGTCAGGATGGTTTCGTCGTCGAAGAGGAGCAGCTTGGCGTGGATCATCGTCCCGGTGAGGTAGACCTCGATGGAAGCGCGGGTGTAGAGATCGTGGATCGCCCAGTAGTTGACGTCGTTTCCGATGTTGGCCTCCTTGGAAAAGAGAATCGTGATCTTCACTCCGCGCTGGGCGGCGGCCACCAGGGCGTCTGCGAATTCGGGATCGCCGATGTAGGCCACTTCAAGGTAGATCGTGGATTTGGCCTCCTCGATCAGGCGGAGGACCTCCGGTTTGATTTCGAAGACCGAGTCGCCGTCCGGACGATGGGTATTGCAGAGGAAGTCGATGGTGCGCCCGGGGTCGAACGCCACCTCGCCCGCCATGCGCTTCCTCAACCGCTCCACGATCTCGGGATCATCGAGGGCGATCATGTAGTCGAAGTAATCCTGGTGGCGGTCCTCGATGTTGATGCTGCCGGTCACGAGGAGGCGCTCGTCGAAAATATAGTACTTGGTGTGGGTCTTGTTGATCCACTCAATGGTGATCTTGGGATGGGCCTGGATCTTGTCGGCGAGCTCAGAGGTGTAGTCGTCTTCCACGAAGGTATCGGGGAAGGTGGGCGCGATGAGCTTGTAAACCAGGCGCTTGAGCCACGGAAGTTCGCGCGAGAGGAAGGGCTTGCGGTTCATCTCGATGACCTCGCACATGATGGCGCCGATGTCCTTGATGATCTTCACCTTCACCCCGCGCTCGGCCGCGGCGAGGACCGCTTCCCCGACGCGGTGGCCGACTTCGTCGGAGCGCCAGACGTACATGAAGATCTCGACGCTCTCCTGCGCCTTGTCCAGTTCCTCGACCACGAGGTCGAAGGTGGGATCCGCGACACGGGTGGGCGGAAACTCACCGCTGAGGGGAGGGTGGAGGAGAGCGAGGGTTGGAGTCGTGGACACTGGCAGGTGGGGAAAGTGGACAGTATTCAGGGTGCAGTATTCAGATTAGAACGATCGGCTCAGGTCTCTACACTGTCTACTGCTTACTTGGCCGCCAGCGGCGAGAGATCCATCTTCCGAAACTCCACCTCGGCCCCCTCGGCCTGGATCGCGATCTGGCCATTGCTTACCGAGCACTCCCTGCCGTGGTTCACGAGGTCGCCGTTGAGGTGCACGATGACCTCTGCGCCTTTGCACACGATCTCCATTTTGTTCCACTCGCCGAGCGGCTTTTCGGATCCGTCGGTGAGATTCAGGATGCGGCGGGAGTCGCCCTTCTTGCCCCCCCACTTTTGGTTCTTTCCGCGCGGGCGCCGCTTCTCCATGTCGGGCACCACGATGTTTTCGTGAATGCACCAGAAGTCACCGGCGTGACCGGAATTCATCTGCACTTCGATGGAGGCGGGAAACATCTCGTAAAGGGCGCGAGGGGTGGAGGCATGTACCAGGACCCCGCAGTTGCCCGGTTTTCCGGGAAAGCGGTACTCCACCACGAGTTTGAAGTTTGCATACTTTTTATCGGTGATGAGGTGGCCGCGCGGCGTCCCAAGGCTGACCAGCATGCCGTCGCGCGCGACGAAGCTGGGTTTCACGTCAGGATTCTTGTCGGCCTTGGGAACATCGGCGTGCCAGCCGGCAAGATCCTTGCCGTTGAAGAGGGACACGGCCTTCCCCTTCTCGTGATGGTCGGCGAGGGCGGCAAAGGGCAGGAGCGAGGCGAGAGCGATGATGGGTGTCTTCATGGTTGAGGTCAGTCTGCATCACAGGGAACGCTGAGGGCACGGAGATATTTCGAGGGGTCGCAGAAATGCTGGTCAGCGGGGAGGGGATCTGGAGGCGTGGATCGATGATAATGCGGATCGTTACATTGATTTTGCTGCTGGGAGGGGGCGCACCGGCCCGGTGGGTGAGCTTCAGTGACCGGACGCCCGTCGGATTCCTCAGACCTCGTCCACCCAGTGCTGGCGGATGAGATTGAGCCCAAGTTGGAAGAACGCTCAATGATCGACTCGCCGCGCACCTGTCCGCTTCCGCGGCTTCTGCCGACTCTGTGCCTTCACTTGGCCGGAGGCCTTGCTGCGCGGTGGTTTAGCGACCACTGGCCTTGGGTCCCTCGCCACGATTCACCTTGGATGGATCGTATCCAGCATCTGGGGTGAGTAGAATTCTATCCAGCTTTGTTCCATCCTCATCCATCCAAACATTGATGGTGTGAAATCCCAACGAGGAAACAGATATTGAGGCATCCTGTTTGTCCTTGGTGGCTTTGCTCCAGACATAATTCGCTGTTGAAGGGGGAAACTCGATCTTGTCTGATGAAGAAATGGCCTTGCCATCGATTCCCACGTGAACTGAATTATCAGACTTGTTCCCCTTTGCTCGTATCCAAACATGGTATTTCCCTGTCCGGGTGAAATTGATCCTATAGTCCAGCTTTGGTGCATCCTTGAGGGGGTCATACCTGGCAAAATTCCTGTTCTTTTCCACTCCACCATTTGGAAGGGCCTGGAGAACCTTTCCCCCTGCCGCCCCGGTCTCTGAAATGACAGTCCATCGATGTCCCCCTTGCGGAAGGGAGGAGTCGAACTCTTCAGCTTCCAGGCAAACCATCCCTTCTGGTTCCTGTGCGAACCGCTTCAAGCGTTTCGGAGGCGTGAAGGCGTAGTGGTATAAAACTCCCTCGTCTCCTCCCACAATCACCTCGTTGTCACTGGACACATTAATGTACTCAATCTGTCGATTAGTTTCCTGGGCTTGGACGTATCCGATCAACGACCAGTCATCGCGTCGCCAAACCCGCATGATTCCATCGACGACTCCACCGGTAAAAAGATAGTGTCCATCGGCACTCCAATCCAAGGCTTCAATGGCAGGATTCTCGTCACCATAATCATCACCGGGCAGCATTTTCAGATTTCCCCGATGTTTCAAATCTGCAACCACCTCACCGTCTGATGTTCGATGTATCTTGCAATACTGATCCCGACCGCTGAGTGCATAAAGATTCCCGTCAGGAGAGAAGTCGATGCGTTTGGCGCTGCTTTTCAGTTTGTGCCTTCTCATTCTTTTCCAATCGGATGTCCTGGTGATGAAGACCTCACCTTTGCTGGAACAGGAGGCCAAGAGGGTGTTGTCGTGGTTGAAGTCCAGGTTGTTCACGGCTCCCTTTTCATGGGTGAATTTGTGGACCAGGGAAAAATCGGAAACGCGGTAGACGTGGATTTCACTTCCGGCTCCTATCGCCAACCACTTGCCGTCCGAGGAAAAATCTGCACCGTCCACCTCCGCCGTCTTGTTGAAATGACGCACCAAAGTGCAGGTTTCGGCATCCCATAGCTTTAGCCCGTGGTCATTGATGCCGGTGTAAAAATATTTGCGGTCGTAGGAATACCCCACCGCGTTTATCTTGCCGGCCCTTTCAAAGAGGAGGTTGGTCATTTCAATGTGTTTGACCTGGTTCACAAAGAGTCCCGTTTCACGGATGTAAATCTTGGCGGTGGCATGGTTGTCACTGGCGATGATGTAATGATTGTCCTTTGAAAACTCGCATCCGTCTATTTGGCCGACCGTTCCCAGTGGGTCTACCTTGATTTTTCTAATGAGAGAAAACATCTCATCCGCGTCCTGAGCAAAGATCGATTGGGTAAGGATGAGCAGTGTGATGATGCCAATACCCGCCTGGTTGAATCTCGGAGTGGGACTAGGGAGTGCCGCGCTGTGTCTCATGTCTTTGATCGCTACCTTTTGGGGGTGCCTTCAAGAGGTGATACACAAGAAAGTCCTTCTGATCCAGTGAACCGACGATCGTCTTCTTTGATCTCGTCCCGCCTCCAGCGCCATTGCTGAATCATAGGTGAAATGTGGCTATTTGAAGTCCTCACCGGTGGGAAAAAGGTCAGGAGGAGCGCATCGCATGCCGGGACCGCGAAGATCAGGAAGATGCTGACGGGGACGAGATCAAGGAAGGCGACGGGCGGAAAGCCGACGAATAGGACGAGCCATTCGAGGAGGAGAATCACGGTTGGCGGAGGGGAGGAATCAAGATAGAGCCGCCCGATTCAGTCCGCGGGGGCAAGATTTGGAAATTGAGATTTGTGATCGGGGGGGCTGCCGTCCTAGATTTCGCCCGTCTATGGGACGTGCATTTGAATATCGGCGGGCCGCGAAGGAAAAGCGATGGGACAAGATGTCGAAGGTTTTCCCGAAACTGGGGAGGACCATCACGATTGCGGCCAAGGAGGGCGGATCGGATCCTGACAGTAACCCCAAGCTGCGCACCGCGATCATCAACGCCAAGGCGCAGAACATGCCGAAGGACAATATCGAGACCGCGATCAAGCGGGCCGACGGCAAGGACATGGCGGACATCTCGGAGGTCAACTACGAGGCCAAGGGACCGCATGGGGTGATGTTTTTCATCGAGACCGCCACCGACAACACCAACCGGACCATCACCAACATCCGGACTCCGATCAACAAGGCAGGTGGGGAGATGCTGAACAGCGGATCCCTGCAGTTCATGTTCGACCGCAAGACCGTGATCCAGTTCCAGAAGCAGGACGGGCAGGACCTCGAGGAAATCGAACTCGAACTCATCGACCACGGACTGGAGGAGATGGAGGAGAATGACGGGACGGTATTCGTCTATGGCGACTTTACGAATTTCGGTTCGCTTTCCCAGGCCTGCGAACAGCTCGGGATCGAAATAGGCAAAGCCAGCCTGCAGCGGATTCCGAACAACCCGCAGGAGTTTTCGGAGGAACAGCTGGAGGAGATCGAGTCGTTGATCGACAAGCTGGAGGACGACGAGGACGTCCAGGCGGTGTATACCAACGTGGCTTAGGAGATCGGAGTCGAAAGTCCAGGGACGAGTCTAACAATCTCTCCACCAGCCACCGGGGAGTGCCCAGTTCGCGAATGGTCGCAAGGTGCTCTTTCGTGAAGGGCGCCGAAGAGTGAATGACGAGTGCACCCGAAGAAGGCGCACGATGGTGACGTTTCGCCCGAGCTGGCAGCCGACGAGGGAGAGAGGAAACCGCAGCAGCCAGGTGTTCTCGGCAAGTCGTCCCATCGCTACGAAGGCACGGCCGTGACAGGGCGGTCGAGCATCTCGGTGTAGCGGTCGATGTAGGCCCGCGCGGTGGTCTCGTGGTTGAAGCGCTCAGCTGCTTCGCGCATGATTCGTGAGAGATTGCGTGCCCGTGTCTTCCCGGGCAGTTGGTGGAAGCGGATCGCTTCATCGATGGTCCAGCGGAGGCCGGCTGCGTCGAAGTGTTGGAAGAGGATGCCGTTGCCGCGGTTCTCCTTGGCGTTGAGAGGATCGACGGTGTCGTGAATGCCGCCGGTGTCGTGGGCGAGAGTGAGCGTGCCGAATTTTGGACTGATCATTTGGGGCAGGCCACAAGGCTCGAACCGCGACGGCATGATCATGAAGTCGGCCGCGGCGTAGCCAAGATGGGAGAGCGGCTCAGAGAAGTCCGCCACCGCCACCCGCCCGTGAAGATGGTGCCAGTCCACGAGTTCGCGCAGAGGTTGCTGGTAACTCCCGTTTGCGATGATGGCGACCTGCAGTCCCAGCGCAGAGTAGTCGCTCGTGATTTGTTGGAGGATCTCGGCGAGGAGTTGAGGCCCCTTCTGCACGGGATCGAGACGGGAAGGCCAGAAGAAGAGCGGTGCGTCCGGGTTGGCATCCAAGCCGAGCCTCTCCTGCAGGAGTGCCTTGGACCGGCGTTTGCCATCAGCGTGGTCGTCGGGCCCGAAATGGACCTCGAGATAGTGATCAGTCGCTGGATCGAAGGCGGCGTCCGGGGCATTGAGAATCCCGGTGGCGCATCCCGACTCACATTTCTGCCAGAGTTCGTGCGCGATGTGGTCGGGAACGAACTCGTGGTGGCCGTCGATCACTTCCGAGAGGAAGGTCCGACTCACGCTGTTGACGTGGTCCGCTGCAAAGATTCCGGTGGCCAGCAGGTCGACCAGGTTTCCGTTGCAGGATTCCTGAAAGCTCGCGGGCTGTCGTTGGTAATAGCAGTGATTCCAGAAGTCCTCCGCATCGATTCCCTTGTCTTGGATGCGGGAGACGGTGAGGTGCTCAGTGTGGATGTTGTGGACGGTGAAGAGGCACTTGATGCCATGGCGCTTCGCCACCGCCGGAATCAACCCGGTCATCCAATCGTTGCAGTGGATGAGATCGGGGCGCACCTCCGGGATGATGCGATTGATCACCTCGCGCTGGAATGCGAGGGCGATGTTGTGGTTCTCATCCGGGCTGTAGACTTCGGATCGACGATAGAATGCGGCGTCCTCGGCGAGGTGGATGTGCGGTGCGGGAACACTGCGGTCGACCCGGTCCCGGGCGTGCTGCCAGCGCTCCTCGAGATCGAGCTCAAACATGCGCGCATAGTTCGGCAGGGCGACGTGGACGCAGGCACCCTGGATGTGCAACGCACGGACGAGGGAGGCCGAGACATCAGCGAGACCACCCGCCTTGGCCGACATGCGCTGGGCGAGGTTGCCCATGCCTTCGGGCAGGTAGGTAATCTCAGGCGTGACGATCAGAATCTTGGGGAGATTCGGGTCGTCACGGTCCGAAGAATCGGGACTGTGGTCGGGGACGTTCAAAGCGCGGAGGTCGGCTCCCGGGAGGATCGCGGAGCTAGCAGGGGAAGCTGGGCTGTGCAAGGACTAGAATCTCTAACAGCATCGCAGAGAGGGAGGCGCACCTCGCTCCCGGGATTCAGGATTGCCTGAAAGCCCCATGAATTATGCCGGGTGCACGGTATAGCCGCCGGATTTTTCGTCGGCTTCGAGCCGCACGAGGCCTTTGGACTCGGCTTCGAGGAGGACCTCGTTGAAGGAGCGGAAACCATGAGCCCGCTCGTTGAAGCCCGGGTTGCGGCGCTTGAGAGCCTGCTTGATCATGGATCCCCAGATCGCCTCGTCACCGCTGCGCTCCTCGCTCAAGGCTTCGAAGGTGTCGATTACCTGGTCGAGGGCTTCCTCGATCGTGGGTCCCTCCCCAGTCTTTTGGTCTGTCTTCTTCGGCGCCGCTTTCCTGGTGGTTTTCTTGGCGACCCGGGTATTGGTGATGACCTTCTTCTTCGGCGTGGTGCGTACCAGGTCGTCGTAATAGATGAATTCGTCGCAGTTCTTGATGAAGAGGTCCGAGCTCGAATTCTTCACGCCCACTCCGATGACAGTTTTGGCATTCTCGCGCAGCTTGCTGACGAGCGGTGAAAAGTCGGAGTCGCCGGAGATGATGACAAAGGTGTCGACGTGGCCCTTCGTGTAGCAGAGATCCAGGGCGTCCACCACCATGCGGATGTCGGCCGAGTTCTTGCCCGACTGACGGAAGTGCGGGATCTCGATGAGTTCGAACGAGGAATCGTGCAGGTCGTGCTTGAATTCCTTGTAGCGGGAAAAGTCACAATAGGCCTTCTTCACGACGATGTGGCCCCTCAGGTAGAGGCGTTCGAATACCTTCTCGACGGAAAATGTCGGATAGCGGGCATCGCGGGCACCGATCGCAATATTCTCCAAGTCGAGATAGACCGCCATCGTGGCGTTGGGAGCGTCGTGTGTATTGCTGATGCTCGGACGCTAGCACCTTACCTCGTCATGCCAAGTGGAATGGTGGCGGAGTGATCGGGAATTGGTTATTGGGGGGGGAGAACAAGAATACCCGACGTAGAGCTCTCCGCCCCCAATAACCACCAGCAATAAAGTTGGTTCAGGACGATGCGATAGAGCCCCAGGTCATCGGCCACGCGGGCTGAACCTGTATCGAGGATGGAGGAGCTGGAGGCGGGATAATCTGCTGCCCGGTCGCCGATAGAAGCGATCCCGTGATCGGGAGCGCACACAATAGGAATTTGAGGGTTGTAGTCATGGAGATACACGACAGTTGGGCATGTGCCGGGGAAGGGAAGCGGGGACACGCTCCCTTCCCCAAGTCCCCAACCGGAATTTCAAAACACGGATCGCCGGAACCTGTGCCTGACGAAGAAACCTTGGAGCCGTCGGGCCTGGCGGGGTATCTGGTGCTCGAAAAAATCGAGTTCCTGCGCGGAGCGGCCAACGCTCCGGCACTACTTCTTTCGCGTGCGCGGCTTTTTGTAGTCGATACCGAGGTCGTTGGTCCGCACGGTCTGCAACTTCTCCGTCATCCGGGCCTTGAATCTGGTCACCGTTTTGGCGTGCTCCGCGCCCGCCGCAAGGTTGGTGTATTGCTTGGGATCCTTCGTCATGTCGAAAAGCTCGATCCCGCCCTTGGCGTCTTCACCGTATTGGATGTAGGCCCACTTGTCTTCGCGCAGGAGGAATCCTTTGCGCATCGGCGCCACACAGAAGGCCGCGTCGCGAACCCGCTGGGTCGGATCGTCCAACATCGGGGAGAGGTCCAGTCCCTGCAGACGCTCCGGAATCTCCAGGCCACAAAGCTTGGAGACGGTCGGATAGAGATCGAGAAGTTCGACGAAGGAGTGGCAGACCGCGGGCTTCTTGCCGGGCACGCTGATGATGAGCGGAATGCCCGCGGACTCATCGCGCAAACTCACCTTGGCCCAGAAGTCGTGCTCGCCGAGGTGGTAGCCGTGGTCGCTGGTGAAGATCACAATGGTCTTGTCCTCCAACCCGGCCTTCTCAAGCGCATCGAGCACCTTGCCGACCTGCGCATCCATGTAGGCCACCGAGGCATAGTAGCCGCCCACCGCCTTTTTCTGGCGCCGGATGTCCATCTTCATGTTGAGGCTGGTCTTGTAGTTGATGCCCGGCGTCGGGATGTCATCCCAGTCGCCCTCAAGTTTGCGCGGGAGCGTCATGGTGTCGTAAGGCAGGAACGATTTGTAGTAGGGACGGGGCGCGACAAAGGGCACGTGGGGTCGCACGAACCCGACTCCCAGCCAGAACGGCTGGTCCTTGTGTTTGGCGATCAGCTCGCACGCCTTCGCAGCGGTCCTGCCATCGGAATGCACCAGGTCGTCACCGTCCGCCACCACCACCACAAAGGTATTCCCGCCCACCGCCGGCTTCTTGCCATCGGGATTGTTCTCGAGGGTTTCCCCATCGCCCGGCGCCTTCCACTCGGGGCCCTGGCTGTTGAAGCGTTCGGTCCAGGAGGCCGCGTCATCGGCTCCGTGATCGCCCTTTTCAATCCCGCCGGGCACCCCCATGTGGTAGATCTTGCTTACGCGCGCGGTGTAGTAACCGTTGTTCTTGAAGTGCTGTGACCAGGTGGCGCGATCACCGATGCGCGGTCGCGGATTCCGGTAACCGAGTTCGCCGGTCGCATGAGGATAATAGCCCGACATGAAGGAGGCGCGCGATGGTCCGCAGTAGGTGCCCTGGCAGAACGCCCGGGTAAAACGGGTTCCGCGCGCCGCAATGCGATCGATGTTGGGGGTCTGGCAGACCTTGTTCCCGTAACAGGAGAGGGCCGTATAGGTAAGATCGTCCGAGATAATGAAAAGGACGTTGTACTTTTTGGCCGAGGCTGAGTGGGGCGCCATGAATGCGAGAACGGCGACCAGGGAGAAGAGGCGAGAGAAAGTCATCAGGATGGAGGGATACCATCGAGCTTCAGGATTGCTATCAGATTGACCTGTGCGCCCCCCTCGTGACTAACCTGCAACATGAAGCGTCGCACATTTCTCGCTGCAGGTTCCGCGGCCCTGGCGTCCCGGGCGATTGCCGCCCCCGGGAATGGGAAACGCAGGGTCGGAATCATCGGGCACACCGGTCGGGGCAACTACGGGCACGGACTGGACACGGTTTGGTTGCAGATTCCCGAGGCGCAGATCGTGGCGGTGGCCGACGCGCACGAGGCGGGCCGGGCCGGGGCCTTGAAGCGACTGAAATGTGAGAAGGGATTCGCCGACTACCGCAAGATGTTGGTGGAGGTGAAGCCCGAGTTCGTCTCGGTTTGCCCGCGCCACCCCGATCAACATTGCGAGATGGCTCTCGCTGCGATCGAGGCCGGGGTGAAGGGGATCTACATCGAGAAGCCGTTCTGCCGCACTCCGGAAGAAGCGGATCGCGTGATTGCGGCCTGTGAGAAGCACGGAGCCAGGGTCGCGGTGGCCCATCGCAATCCCTATCACCCGGTCATGGAAGTCATCGAGCAGTTGATCGCCAAAGGTGAGCTCGGAAAGCTGTTGGAGATTCGTGGACGAGGGAAGGGGGATCGCCGGGGAGGGGGAGAGGACCTCTGGGTGCTCGGTTCGCATGTCATGAATCTCATTCACCGCTTCGGTGGCGATCCCAAGTCGTGCTCCGCGCTCATGTTGCAGGATGGCAAGCGGGTCACCAGGGAACACGTCAAGGAGGGTGCGGAGGGACTCGGGCCGCTCGCCGCAAACGAACTTCACGCTCGCTATGAGATGTCCAGGGGCGTGATCGCGACCTTCGATTCGATTGCCAATGACCAGACCAGGAATGCGGGCTTCGGCCTGCAGTTGATTGGAAGCGGTGGCATCGTGAACATCCAGGCCGATCGCGATCCGGTCGCTCATCTTGTTCCGGGCAATCCCTTTGCGCCGATCCCCGAAGCCCGTCCCTGGATTCCAATCACGACGGCGGGAGTGGGCAAGGCGGAGACCAATCCCGCCCTGATCCAGGAGGTCCAACACCACGTGACGGCTATCGCGGATCTCGTCGCGGCCTGTGATGAGAAGCGGGCGCCCCTCTGCGATTCCAAGGCGGGGGCCACCACGGTGGAGATGATCTGTGCGGTTTTCGAGTCGCACCGCCAGGGTGGAGTCGCGGTGGAGATTCCGCTCAAGGAACGCGGGAATGCATTGCGCAAGCTTTAGCAGGAATGGCGCCAGTTTAAGGCTCCCGTGGCGGCACGCCTTCGCGTGCCAATTCCGAGTTTTGATCCCCAGCTTCACGGAGTGAGGCAGGCTCGAAGAAACGGAAGGGGAAGCCCTTCCGCTACGATCATTGGTCCAAACCAGCGACCTTCACTTTAGCAGGTTCTCCAAGGTTGGCAGATCCCCCCCTTTTCGCTAGGAAGCGGAATGCACAGGCTCGTCACCCTCCTTGCCGTTCTCTTCCTCGCGTTCCCCGCGCACGCCGCCAAGAAGCCGAACTTTGTTGTCATCTTCTGCGATGACCTTGGCTACGGCGATCTAAGTTGTTTTGGCCATCCCGCGATCAAGACGCCGGCCCTGGACCAACTGGCTGCGGACGGCCAGAAGTGGACCAACTTCTATGTGGCGGCCAGCGTGTGCACGCCCAGTCGAGCGGGCTTGATCACGGGACGTCTCCCGATTCGCAGTGGAATGTGTTCGGATCGCCGGGCGGTCTTGTTTCCCGATTCCGCGGGTGGGCTTCCCGCTTCCGAGCTGACCATTGCGGAAGCGCTGAAGAAGGAAGGTTATGCGACTGCAGCGGTGGGCAAGTGGCACCTCGGTCACCTGCCCCAGTTTCTCCCCACCAGTCACGGATTCGACAGCTACTTTGGGATTCCCTACTCGAATGACATGGACAAGGTGCGTGGAACGGCCAGTCACTTTGAGCTCGCCGCGAAAGCCGACTTCACGGCCTACAATGTTCCGCTCCTGCGTGACACGGCGGTAATCGAGCGCCCGGCCGACCAGCGCACCATCACGCGCCGCTACACCGAGGAGGCGGTGAAATTCATCAAGGCAAAGCAGAAGGGCGGCGCGCCCTACTTCCTCTACCTCGCGCAGAGCCTTCCGCACATTCCCCTCTTCCGCGACAAGGCCTTTCATGGACATAGCACGAGCGGCATCTACGGCGATGTGATCGAGGAGATTGACTGGTCCGTCAGTCAAGTGGTGGCGGCGATCAAGGAGAGCGACGACCAGACCTATCTCGTCTTCACTTCCGACAACGGTCCGTGGCTCACCTTCAAGACGCACGGCGGAAGTGCCGGTCCGCTCCGGGAGGGCAAGGGGAGCACCTGGGAGGGAGGCATGCGCGAACCAACCGTGATGTGGGCGCATCCCAAGCCGCTCAAGAAGGGGATCGTGCACGAGATGGGGAGCACCCTCGACCTGCTTCCGACCTTTGTAAGTCTCGCGGGCGGGAAGCTGCCCGATGATCGCGAATACGATGGCTACGACCTTTCCAAGGTGCTCGACGGGAGCGGATCAAGCCCGCGTCACACCATGTTCTTCTACCACGGCGAGCAGATCTTTGCCGTGCGCCACGGCCAGTTCAAAGCTCACTTCCAGACCAAGGAACGCTACACGGGCCAGAAGAAGGCTCGCCAGCACGATCCGCCGCTGCTCTATCATCTCGGTCACGATGTGGGGGAAAAGTTTGACCTCGCAAAGGCGCATCCCGACGTGATCGCCAAGATCAAGGCGCTCACCGAGGCCCATAAGAAGAGCCTCAAACCGGTGGAAAACCAGTTGGAGAAGCGCGCGGTGGGGAATTAATTTCGGAGAGCTCGAAGCAGGTGGACGACCGCCGTGGGACGAATGGTTCGGGAGTCTCGTGTGTTCCGGCGAAAACTCGAGCGGCCAATTTCCAAGTAAATCTCAGAGCCCGAATTCAGGATCCAAATCGTCGGAGAGCGACGAAGGATGAGGACGTTCCTGAATTTTACGACACCCCTGGTTAGCAGGCTGGCACACCATCCGGGAGGGATGGACTTAGGGCCGATAGGGCCTTGGCCCTCAACCAGCATGCCAGAAGGCTACCGGCGCGGGCGCACGACGTCGAGAGGCTGCCCTGGTCTCAAGCCGGGAAGTGACTCGATTAACCAGGCGCCCACCATCACTCCCTGCCGACGATGCCCTTCACGAGATCGACATCGGGCTTGGAGAGATTTCCGATCTTGTAATTGAAGGTCTCGCCGTCAGGCCGTTCGAAGACGCCCACAAACTGCCCCTCGACCAGGGAGAGGCTGAGCAGCTTCGCCTCCAGGGCCCTCCCTTTTTTTGAGGTCCACGTTCTCTGCCCGGTGAGGGGTTCGGGGCTGGCCGGGTTCTCATCGCCGGGCTGATCGCCGGGTCCTTCAGGGGCAGGAGTCTGCTCACCTCGCTCGCTCGGCTCCTTGGGCGGTTCCCGCTGCTCGTCATCCGTGACTTGCCTGTTCTCCACCACCGGATCGCCGCCCCGGAGCATGTCCTTGAAATAGAGGCCGGCGAACACCGCCGCGCCCACCAGTCCGAGAAGAAACACGATCAGGACCAAGCGGCCCAACCCGCCGGTATAAGCGACGTTCGCGCTCTTGCACTTCGGGCAAGGTTCCTTCTTCTCGCGCGGATACCAAATATACTCGCAATCCCTGCATTGACTCTGCTCACGTTTCGTACCCATTGGAGAGTGCCGAGTCTACGGATTCAAATTCATGATGCCACCCCAACATCCACTTTTCCCGATCACTCGCTGATGTTCGCTGATCGGGACACCCTTTTTGGGCCAGTTGGAATGTTAGGTTCCGGGGACTGGTTTAGTTGCGCCATGGTTCTGGCAAAGTCGTCTGTGCTTCGAGGTCAAAGCCGGGGAAGTGGTTGCCCTTGAAGCGAAGCGAGAACAGGGTGCAGGCGTGGTCATCGCGACCCATCTCCTGCCGCAGGGGCTGAATGCGGATCGCGTGGTGCAGCTGGGCTCGTAAGGGTAGCTGCAGCGAACGGCGGGAGTCCCCTATGCCCGGATCTTGTCGATCCTGCGCTTGTCCCGTTTGTCCGGCCCGAGCTCTCCCTCAGCGCCCATCGCACCAATCATGGTGTTGTAGACATCGAGGCCCTCGGCACCGACGTCCATGACCTGGCCGGTCTTGAAGCGGCCGTTGGCGCTGGTGATGGCGTGGAAGACTCCGGAGAGCTCGCGCTTCACGTTGTTGTGGCGTCCGTCGCCGGATTCGGTCGAGATCGTGAAGAGGGAATTCTGGAGGATGCTCTTGCCGTTGGCTTCCACCGTCTTGTCGAGGCGGCCCAGGAAGTAGGCGACTTCGCGCATCTTCATGTGGGCGTGGGCGCGGAGTTGCTCGTTCTTCTTGTTCTCGTTGAACTTGTGCCACCACTCGTGACTGCATCCCTTGTCACCGCTGGCATTGTGGTGCCGGGCGTCATCGAAGGAAAAGATCTTCCGGCCGGCGTAGTGATAGTCACCGGTGAGACGAATGCGTTCGCCGGCTGCGAGGAAGGTGATCGATCCGAAGCGGACGCGATCCATTTCAATAGCGAGGGCGTAGAGATCGGCCATCAGGCGCCACTCGGTGGTGAGTTCTTCGAGCGTGATGTCGATCCCTTGTCCCCCGGGATCGGCAGCGCCCCCGTGTCGGAGGTGGGAACGCGCCGGACGCGAAGGTCCGCCGCCGTCCTTCTTGTGTTTCATCGAATAGGCCCGCTGCTCGTACTCGCGAATGCGCTCAAGGTGTTCGGCGACCCGGCCTTTGGAAGCGGTGCCGAGGGGTGAGTTGTTGCCGGTGTAGAAGCGGTATTCGTCGACCACGGAGTCGAGCACACTGCGCTTGATGCGTTCGCGGCGGGCATCGGGATCCTTGTCGTCGATCGCGATGGCCCCGAAGACGCGTTCGAAGAGATCGCGAGGTTTCTCCTGCATGGTCGCGGCCACCGTGCCGTCCTTGTTGTAGCTATGCACGTAGCGGCTCACCCGGCTGCGGCGGAAGTAGGTGCCGCCCACCAGGGTGGGCACCATCCCGGCGGGCAAGCCCTTGGGATAAGCGCTGCGACGGATGACCTGGTCGAGGGAGGCTCCTCCCGATCTCGCCTCGCCGTTTGGAGGGGTGGCGGTAAAGGCACCGGACGCGCCGTCAAAGTGCGCGTTGATTCCGCTTTCATCGCAGCGCACCTGGTCTACCTCGCGCATGATGAGGAGCTTGTCGCGAAGCGGCTTGAGCGGTTCCATGACCCCCTCGAAGCCCTCTTTCTGGAGAGGGGCGGGAATTCCGAGTCCGAAGAACACATTGAAGGCCCGCACCGGAATTTCTCCTCCCGGCTTGGCCGCCATGACCATCTCCTCAAGGAAGGGCAGGCCGATGGCAGTGCCCCCGAGGCCGCGGAGCATGGTGCGACGGCTGATGGTTTTCTTCTTCATGAAAAGCGCTCTTTGTTAGTCGATTATTCGTTGAAAGGGAACCACGGAATAGGGGGAAGACAGGGATGGAGCATTACTCCCCGGATTCCGTGCGGGTCATGCGGACCAGGTCACTGGTGAGGATTGCGGTGATCACGCTGGGCCAGGTTCCGCCGTTCTTTTGCGCGGCCCGGTGAATCTGTTGCACGATGGGGGCATCATCGGAGCCGAGCGGGCGCCCGAGAGAGAATTGGGTAACCTTCCAAGTGAGGGATTCGCCCACGCGGTCACTCTTGGCGAGGAGATCCATGAGCTCGGCCGAGGTTTTGAATGAGATTGGTTTGGCATCGCCGGGGAAGAGCACCTCGCCGTCTTCACGCAGCGAATTGCCGTGGTGGTCCTTCACCTTGAAGGTTCCCAGCCCGTCGTACTTTTCGAGGCCAAAGGCGAGTGGTTCGAACTTGGAGTGACAACCGCCGCAGGAGCGGTCTTCGATTCGCCGTTGCGCTGCCCCCCGATGGGACAGGCCCGGGCGAGGTGGAACGGGGGTGGTGTCAACCCCTGCCGGGGGATCCTTGACCACGCCGCGCAGGAGGTTGTGCATGACGAAGAGCCCGCGGGTCACCATCGAGGCGTCGTCGCCGCCCATGGTGAGGACGCTGCCATGAGTGAGGATCCCTCCGCGAGCAGGATTCGAGGTGAGGTCGTAATGCTCAGGTTCCTGGGAGCCATTCTTTCCTCCCCGCTTGAATCGTCCCTCGTAGTGCTCGGCGAGTCGCGGTGTGACGAAGGTGAATTGCGCGTTGAGGAGTTCTGAAAGCGGACGGCGTTGCTTCCAGACCACCTCCTTGAAAAACTCGGTGGTCTCCTTGCGCATGTCGTCCGCGAGCTGCGCGTCCCAGTTCGGAAATCTCTTGGGATCCGGTCGCATGTTCGCGAGGCGGCCGAGATCGAGCCACTCGGTGATGAACTGCAGCGAGCGATCAATCGCGCGGGGATCCTGCAACATGCGCTGGGCCTGGACTTCGAGCTGCCTTGGATCCGACAGGGCGCCGTCCTTGGTGGCGCGCATCAGTTCCTTGTCAGGCGACGCTCCCCAGATGATGTAGCTCATTCGCGAGGCGAGCTCATAGTCGTCGATGGGCCAGGTGGACCCGTCACCGCGCTGATTTTCGATGCGATAGATAAAGCGGGGCGATTGCAGCATGGCCTGGATCATGTAGCCCACCGCTTCCTTGAACGTTCCGCTCACGCTGGCCACCGAGGTCGAGATGCCGCGATAGGCGATGATCTCGCGATCCTGCAGCGGGCCGCGCAGGATCCATGTTCCCATCGGCTTCAGGAGGGCCTCCATGTCCTTGTCGGTGAAGCGGCGATTGCGGGCAAACTGCGAGGCAAACTTCTCTGGGTCCATGCGGCTCACGATGATCTCGGCGAGTCGCGCGTAGGCGTCGATGTGCTTGAGGTCGACGCTTAGATTGTAAGCGGTGTTGGTGAAGCCGTCGGTGCGGAGATCGGGCGGGAGAATGCTGCGCGCTTCGGCCGCGATGTCGACCTCCACCGTCGCCTTCACGGTGGCGATGTACTCTTCCACGGTGAGTCTCTGCACCCACCGCTTGCCACCGCCGCCGCCGCTGTGGACATAGTTGGCGGGGTCGATGCGTTCCAGGCTCCAGGTGGCACCGTCTTCGATCCACTTCTTGAGATCGGCCTTCTGCTCCGCGCTGAGTGGATCGTTGTCCTCCGGCATGTCATCGTGGAAGACGGCCTCCCAGAGAAGGCTTTCGGCCAGTTTTCCGGGGACCACGGGGGTGCCGTCCTTGAGAGCGGCGAACGCGGTCGCCTTGCGGGTGAGGTCGAGCTTGCCCTTCCGGGTGGCAGCGTCATGACACTCGATGCAATGGTTGGCGAAGATGGGCGCGACCTTTGTTTCGAAGTGCACAGCCTTGGGATCGGGCCCCATGCGGGCGACCAGGCCGGAGGCTGCCCCCGCGCCCGCTTTGAAGTTCAGCGCAACCTCCCCGGGGGAGAGATCCCGGTTGTAAATCGCGACGAGGTAGTAGGTGCCCTGCCAGGGGCGGCTGCCATTGTGCTCGTTGCCCAGCGCGAGTCGATAGGAGCCGTCCCAGTTCGAGGGTTCGCCCGCCACCATCTTTTCGGCGACCTGTTTCCCATTGAGATAGATGCGGGTCTTGCCGGAGCGCTCGCGAGTGTAGACCACGTGGGTGAGCCTGGTGCTCAGGCTGCGCGAGTTGGAGGCCAGCGAGGGAAGACCATTGTTGCTGGTCTTGGTCGTGCGGAAGCGCACATCATATTTATCTCCGTCCTGTCCGAGGGTGAGGTTGCGATTGGTGCTGTCCCGTGAAAGCGACACGATCCGGGCCGGCCCGCTTTGCTTGGTGTTCGCAGGTTTGATCCATGCCTCCAGGGTGATCTCACCGGAGCGCTTGATGGCCTCGGTGAGTCGCTTGGCGGGCTTCTCGGAACGCAGGAGCGTGTTGTTGCGAATCTCGAGCGCGCCCTTCGTGCGGCGAACGCCCCCCGCCTCGGTGATCTTGAGGTTGATCGGTTGCCCGGCACCAGAGCGGTCCGACACCACGTCCCCGCCCGCCGAGTCGAAATCGTAGAGAACCTGCAGGCCACTCGTGACCCGTTGGGCAGCGAGGGCAGAGTGCAGGAGGAGGACGAGCGCCAAGGTCCCGGCGACCAGGAAGCGTGGTGCGGGGCGCCGCTGGCCGAACCGGATTCTCATCACCCTCGGTTACGAGCGCTGGGACAGAATGTTGCAGACCGATCGAACAGGTCCGCGCCCCTCAGGGCTTGAAGTTGGTGAGATCGTAGGCCGTCACGGTATTCTCCATCATGCGTGGAAGAATGAGGAGTTTCTTCTTGGGAAGGTAAGCGAGGTCGGCGGTGCCCTTGGGGAGATCGAGGATGGAGGTGACCGCCCCCTTGCTCGTGATATGAAACACGGTGCCGGCGCTCCAGTCTGTGACAAAGTAACCTCCCCGCCCGTCGAGCTCGACTCCGTCGAGGTTGCCGGTGGGGACGCGGGTGATGGCCTTGATTTCTCCCGAGCGAAGATTGAAGGCGAGCAAGCGTCCCGGCGTGATGGCTTCGAAGGAGTCGTTGAGTTCCTTGCCCCATCCCGCGATGAAGAGGGTGGTGCCGCTCACCAGCAGGCCGTTGGGACTGTCGAGTTTCTGACCCGAAGCGAGCTTGGAGATGGTAGCGCCGCGGAGCTGATAGATCGTGCTGGTGGCCATGTCAGAGACATAGATGATGCCGGTCGGTCCCGCCGCCACGTCATTCAGGAATTTCGCCCCCGGAATATTGTAAACGCGGTGGGTCTTCCCATTGGAAATGTTGATGCCCACGAGGCGGTCAATGTCGGAGACCCAGAGAATGCCGTTGGAACTGCGCATCCCTTTCGGGGCGTGCAGTCCGCTGAACCACTTGTCCTTTACGACTTTGCCGTCGGTGGTGAGCATGCTGATCCAACCGTCGCTGTCCTTGGCCTTGCCGCCTCCCCCGCCGATTTGGGAGAGGAACAGGTAGCCGGACTTCTGGTCGAAGTAGGCGCTTTCCGGCGCCCTGATTCCCTCCGTCAGTTCCCAGGCGACCTTGAGTTGGCCTTGGGCGGTGGCCGGGAGGGCGGCCGCGAGAGTTGCGGATGCGATTGCGATTAGGAAGAGGTGTGTCTTCATAGGGAGGCAATCTAGGTCCGTCCCGAGAAGGTGCCTAGTCGAAATGCCGGGAAGCCGTCTTGACGGCACCCCCGTGAGGGCGCAAGGCTTGCCCCATGACAACTCGCCTGCAACGCCTTTCCCTGGTTCTGTCCCTCGCGTCGGTCGGAATCGCCTGCGCGGAACCACCGGAGGAGGCCGCTTTCAAGTTTCTCTCGCCGCAGGAGGCGATCGAGAAGATGAAATACCCGGAAGGATTCGTGGTCAACGCCTTCGCGGCCGAGCCCGGATGCCAGCAGCCCTTTGCCTTTACCTTTGATGAGCGCGGGCGGGTGTGGATGTGCGAGAACCTGAATTACGAGACCCGGAAATCGGATCTCTACAAGCTCGGGCCGCAGGGGCGCATCGTGATCCTGACCGACACCGACGGCGACGGGCAGATGGACGAGCGCAAGATCTTCATGGACAAGATCATGTTTCCGACCGGCATCGCCCTGGGTCACGGCGGCGTCTACGTGGGCTCTCCCCCGAACCTCCTCTTCATCCCGGATCGCAACCGCGACGATGTTCCCGACGGCGAGCCCATTGTGAAGCTCGACGGCTTTGGACGGCAGGACCGGCATGAGACCCTGAACAGTTTCCTGTGGGGACCGGACGGTTGGCTCTACGGCACGCACGGCGTCTTCACCCATTCAAAGGTGGGACGCCCGGGGACTCCCGACAAAGAGCGGGTGGGACTCAACGCAGGCGTTTGGCGATACCATCCCATCAACGAGAAGTTCGAGGTCTTCGCCTGGGGAACGAGCAACCCCTGGGGACTCGACTTCGACCAGAACGGACAAGCTTTCGTGACGGCCTGTGTGATCCCGCACCTCTTCCACATGATCCAGGGCGGGCGCTATCACCGCCAGGGAGGCAAGCATTTCAATCCGCACGTTTATGACGACATCAAGACCATCGCGGATCACCGCCACGCATCGGCGCATGGCGGGGCACGCTTCTATCTTGCGGACCAGTTTCCCGAGAAGTACCGCGGGCGGCTTTTCATGTGCAACATCCACCTGCATGGGGTGCTCACCGACATTGTTGAACGCAAGGGCTCCGGCTACACCGCCCAGCACGGCGATGAGTTTTGCATGTCGAACGATGCACAGTGGCTGGGCTTCAACATGGAACTCGGTCCCGACGGATCGGTCTACGCGATCGACTGGCATGACTCCGACATCTGCGGACGCAAGGTGCTGCACCGAAAAACGGGACGGCTCTGGCGCATCAGCTACGGCGACGTGAAGTACCCGGTCGGGATGGACCTCACCAAGCTCCCGGACAAGAAGCTGGTGGAGATGCACCTGCACGCCAACGAGTGGTACGTCCGGCAGGCGCGGCGGCTCCTCCAGGAGCGTGCCCTGGCAGGAAGGATCCTCCCGGCCTCGCTTGCGGGCTTGCGCAAGATCCTCGACAAGAATCCTGATGTCTCCCGGCGCCTGCGTGCGCTCTGGACCCTGCACCTGGTGGGTGGATTGGGCGACGTGATGTTGGCTCCGCTGCTCGACGACAAGGAGGAGTACATCCGGGCGTGGGCGATCCAGTTGATCGCGGAAGACAAGCGCGTTCCCGATGCGGTCCTGCAAAAGTGGGCGACCATGGCAAAGGAAGACAAGTCGGCGGCGGTGCGTCTCTTTCTCGCCTCTGCCATGCAGCGGGTGGAACCGGCGCAGCGTGCCGCGGTGCTCGAAGCACTGGTGGCCCATGAAGAGGACAAGAACGATCACAACCTGCCCCTCCTGATCTGGTACGCGCTGGAGCCGCTCGTGGTTCTCGACGAGGCGAAGACCGCCAGAATCGAGGCGGCGTGCAAGATGGACAAGGTGAAGGGGTTCATCGCGCGGCGGCGCAAGGCCGGCGGAAAGACGACCAGCCTTGCTCCCGCGGCCCCCAAGAGGGTGAATGCCAAGCCCGCGCGGGCCGAAGAAAGTGCGCCTGAACTCTTCGCGCACTATCGCGAGGTGCTCTCACCGGGCAACCTGGCCAAGGCGGACCTCATCCATGGCCAGGCGGTCTTCAGCAAGAGTTGTGGCCAGTGTCACATGGTGAAGGGCAAAGGCGGGACCGCCGGACCCAGCCTGAGCAGCAAGGAACTTGGCAATCTCGAGTACCTCCTCCCCCACGTGCTCGATCCCGACGGCGAAATCGATGAGAAGTACCGCTATTACAAGTTCGAGCTGAAGGATGAACGGATTGTCCTGGGAGTGATCGCCGGGGAGTCCAAGGAATCCTACATCCTGGAATCGACGGCGGGGCGTTTTGAACTCGAGAAGAACACCATCGCCCACCGGGACACCCTTCCCTACTCACTGATGCCCGATGCTGTTTTCCAGACCTTGACGGACACCGAAGTGCGGGACCTCGTGGCGTTTCTGCGGGAAGAGTAGGCGGAACCGGGGTGTCGGAACGGAGAACTGCGATGCGACTTCCCACTCTCTCGGGCCTCATCAAGCGCCGCTTGCTGGTGAACTACCGCGCGGATCCGGAGTTTGTGCAGCGCCTCTTGCCGAAGCGCATGCGCCCGAAGGTGGTGGAGGACGTTGCGATGGTGGGGATCTGTTTGATCCGGCTGGAGGGAATCCGGCCGCGGAAGATGCCCTTCCTGCCCCCGGTCAGCAGTGAGAACGCTGCGCACCGCATGGCGGTCATGGTGGAGCAAGAGGACGCGGAGGAGGAGGCGGTCTACATCCCGCGACGCGACACCGACTCGGTGATCAATCACATGGTGGGCGGGCGTCTTTTTCCCGGCGAGCACCATCTCGCAGACTTCTCGGTGCGTGACCAGGATGGTGAAATCGAGTTCGCCATGAAGGCGCGCGACGGCGGAGTGGAGGTCCGGGTGCGCGCCACCGAGACGACCGAGTTTCCCGCCTCCTCACGATTCGGTGATCTTGCCGCCGCCTCGGCATTTTTCGAAACCGGTTCGCGCGGTTACTCCGATAACAAGCGCAAGTCCTGCTACGACTGCATGGACCTCGCTGTCCGCGACTGGAGAGTCTCCGCCTTGGACGTCAGCGAAGTGTCCTCAAGCTACTTCGAAGACACCGCGCGCTTCCCTCCCGGCACGATCGAGTTCGATCACGCCCTTCTCATGCGCGACATCAAGCACGAGTGGCACTCTGCCCCTGCGCTGACCCTCCACTCCTGATGACCGCCTCACCTGGAATGGGAACCGGGACACTTGGGATTTGGGACTGAGCTTTGTTTGGAGCTTGGAGACGGGTGCTTTCACAAGACTGCGCCTGCTTCGAGCGCCTCTCGGCGAGGTGTGAATTTCCGTCGCAGGGGCTCAGGGCCCATCCGCCCGCAGCGGTGTGAGGAGTCTCGAGGGCTGCTCGTAATTCTTCCCTTCGGTCGCAATCGATGATCTTCCCTGGGTGGCGGCAGGAATCAGAAAAAGTGACAGAAAGGCGCTTCCAGGGGAAAAAATGCCCCCCTACTAGTTAAAAATCCCTGAAAAACCGGAGTTTTTCGTGAAAAGGCAGATCTTCGATCGTGCGGTTAGATCGGACTGGCCAATCGGGCGAACGGGCGTATGGTCCGCCTCGTCGGACCGCATTCGCCCTCGGACCTGACACCCAAATACAAGTTCATGCCCCTCCGTATACCTTACAAGCGCGTTGATTGGATCAATACCGGCTTCCTCATTGGAATCACGATTGTCGCCCTGATCGGTTCCCCACTCTACCTGTGGCACTTTGGGATCGATTGGTTCATTGGAGCGATGTTCCTGTTCCTGGTCATGTCGACCGGGTTGAGCATCACCCTGGGTTACCACCGGCTCTTCTCGCACCTTTCCTTCAAGGCGAAGTGGCCTGTGAAATTGTTCACCTTGATCTTCGGTGCCTGTGCCTTTGAAAACTCCGTGCTCAACTGGGCCTCGGATCATCGCAGGCATCACAAGCACGTCGATCATAAGGACGATCCCTATGACATCACGCGCGGATTCTTTTGGGCGCACATGGGTTGGATCTTCTTCAAGCTCATCCCCGAGCAGCCCATGGACAACGTGGCCGACCTGCGCAAGGACGCCCTTGTGATGTGGCAAAACAGGTGGGACAAGTTTCTCGCGGTGGCGGTGGGCCTCCTTGGGCCTGCGCTCCTGGGATTTCTCTGGAACGGCTGGGTTGGCGCCCTCGGCGGCTTTCTCATCGCTGGTGTCCTTCGCGTTTTCGTGGTGCAGCAGAGCACCTTCTTCATCAACAGCCTCTGCCACACCATCGGCCGTCAGCCCTACTCGAGCAGGTGTAGCGCAAAGGATAGCGCCCTCATGGCCTTCCTCACCTTTGGCGAAGGCTACCACAATTTTCACCACGAGTTTCAACACGACTATCGCAATGGAGTGAAGCCGTGGAATTTCGATCCCACCAAGTGGACGATCTGGATGCTCTCCAAGGTGGGATTGATCTCCAATTGCCGGACGGTCTCCACCAGCCGCATCCTGCTCGCGGAAATCGCGGAGGCGCGGCGCACCGCAGACGCCCGCCTGGCCTTCATCGACGCTTCGAGCGTGACGGTGTGCGAGCGGGCACGCAGTGCGGTCAACGATTTGCAGGAACGGCTCGCCGCCGCCTATCATGAGCTCGAGCGCGCGATCGCCGAAAAGGCCGAAATGTCGCGCCACAGGGTCAACCGCTGGCGCAGCGACATTCGCGAATTGATGCAGAGCCTGGCGAATTTGAAGCCGCTCCCCGCCTGAGGATCCTGATCCTGACCCCGGCCCCTTGCGCATTCTTCCCGGCGGCATCGTGGAATTATGTGATGGCAGTGGTTTTATATTAGTCTCACGCTGTTGACGTCGGCATGGCGATTCGTTAAGTCATGTGCAGTTCTCATCTTTTTCTAGGGAATTATGTGCTAGCGGGAAGGGATCCATGGACGAACACTCATTCATTGGAAGCGGAAGCCTGAAACTGTATGCTCTCCACATCATCGTGATCACAGTTTTTCTCATCATCACCAGCCGGGCCTATGGTCAGGTCGCGCTGGATGTTCCGATTCAAGCGGAACGCAACGTACACCAATTTGCCACTCCGGCTGAGTCCACTGCGGCTCAGTCTTCATGGCTAAAACCGCGGCGGACGGTCTTCTGAACGGGATAGGGGGGGAAATCCGATCCTGTTCATTAAAGAGGGCCGTTCGCCGCGGCCTGGCCGGGCCCTGCCACGGGGTAGCCTTCGAAGACGGGCCTGCCACCGTGTTAGCGCACGAACAAGCGCAGCGAAGACGGGTTGAGCTCGGGGTCGACCCTGCTAGATTTCGGGCATGATCTACCTCGATTCGAATGCCACCTCGCAAGTGCACCCCGAGGTGGTGGAGGCCATGTTGCCCTTCCTGACTGAGCAATGGTACAACCCCTCAAGTGGCTACCGGGCAGCCAAGGCAGTGAGGCAGGCGATCGGGGAGGCTCGCGAGAAGGTTGCCGCCCTCATCAATGCCCAGCCGGATGAGATTGTCTTCACGGGATGCGGAACCGAGTCGAACAACATGACCTTGAAGTGGCTCGCGCGCCTGGTCGGACGGAAGGAATCGAAGGTAGTGACCAGCGCGATCGAACACAGCGCGGTCCTCCGGCCCTGCGAAGCGATGGCGGAGGTTGGTTACGAGGTGGCGCGTTGTGGGGTCGATGAAGGGGGGCGGCTGCGGCTCGATGAATTCGCAGAGTTGGTTGATGGTGACCGGCCGGGCTTTGCTTCCGTGATGTGGTCCAACAACGAGACGGGTGTGGTCAATCCGATGGAGGACACCTGCCGCATCGCGAAAGACGCGGGTTGGGCCTTTCACACCGACGCGATCCAGGCCGTCGGGAAGATGCCGGTGGATGTGCGGGCGGTGCCGGTGGACTTTCTTTCCCTGAGCGGGCACAAATTTCACGCGCCCAAGGGCGTGGGCGCACTCTATGTCCGGGAAGCCGCGCGCTTTGAGCCGATGATTCGGGGAGGGGGACAGGAGGCGGGCCGCCGCAGCGGGACTGAGAATGTGGCTTCCATCGTGGCTCTCGGAGCGGCCGCCGAGATCATGCACCGGGAACTCGAACGCGACGGTCACGCCGGGGTGAAGCGCCGTCGCGATCGCTTCGAAGAACGACTCGTGAGCGAGATCGAGGGCGTCACCCTGAACGGGTCGCGAGAGCACCGCGCGGTCAACATCGTGCACGCTTCCTTTGAGCGCTGTGAAGCGGCGGGCCTGCTTATCCTCCTCGATGAGGCGGGGGTCCAATGTTCCGCGGGCAGTGCCTGTATGACGGGCAAGCAGCAGCCCAGTCACGTGCAGAAAGCGATGGGGATGTCCGACGAGCGCGCCAGGAGCAGCCTGCGCATCTCGCTCTCCATCTTCACCACCGACGAGGAAGTGGAGGAAGCTGCCACCGCAGTGGCCAAGGCGGTCGAGAAGCTCCGGAGTGTGCAAGGGCCGCCAGGGATGGGGCCGGTGGTGGTCTATGGGGGGTGAGGGGGAAAGGTCGAGAAGTCGAAGGTCAAAGGTCTGAAAGTCGAAGGCCTGAAAGTCGAAAGACGGGCTTGCCACGGCGTAGCGCAGCGAAGACGGGAGGTCTGAAGGTCACAGGATGGTTCCCGCACTCCGATGCACCGCGGTTGGTCTCCGAGCTGTGGTTTGATGGACTCTTCTGACTTTCGACTTTTTACTTTTCGACCTTTGACGGCCGCGGAATCTCGAGGATTGACGTGCCGCGGCCCCTCCCTCAGTCTCCGCCCCCCCGTCTCCGCTCAGCTTTGCCGTGGCAGGCCGCGCGCTGCGGGATCCACTACTCCAGACCACCATGGCCACCAAGATCTATACCGACAAGGACGCCAACCTGAATGCCATCAGGCGCAAGAAGCTCGCCGTGATCGGCTTCGGCTCCCAGGGGCACGCTCACGCCCTGAACCTCAAGGAGAGCGGCTGCGACGTCACGATCGGTCTCTATGCCAAGTCGAAGTCTCGTGCGGTGGCGAAGAAGCTCGGCTTCAAAGTGGTGAACACAGCCGAGGCGGTGAAGCACGCCGATGTCATTTTCATGGCGACTCCCGACACCGTCATCCCGTCCGTCTACGAGAAGGACGTGGAGCCCAACCTCGTCGCCGGGAAGACCCTCCTCTTTTCGCACGGATTCGCCGTGCACTTCGACCTCATCGATCTTCCCGACAACATCGATGTCATCATGGTGGCGCCCAAGGGACCGGGTCACACCGTGCGCAGCCAGTTCCTCGAGAAGAAGGGCGTGCCCACCCTCATCGCGGTGCATCAGGACTCCACCGGCAAGGCCAAGCAGACTGCGTTGGCCTGGGCCAAGGGAATCGGCGGAACGCGCGCCGGCGTCTTTGAAACCAACTTTCGAGAGGAGACCGTGACCGATCTCTTTGGTGAGCAGTGCGTGCTCTGCGGCGGTGCCACCGCCCTCGTCAAGGCGGGCTACGAGACCCTGGTGGAAGCCGGCTACTCGCCCGAGATGGCCTACTTCGAGTGCCTCCACGAACTCAAGCTCATCGTGGACCTCATGAACGAGAGCGGGATCGCCGGAATGCGTTTCTCGATCTCCGAGACCGCGGAATACGGGGATGTCACGGTCGGCCCCAAGATTATCGATGCTTCGGTCAAGAAGCGCATGCAGCGCCAGCTCAAGATCATCGAGAGCGGAAAGTTTGCCAAGGAGTGGGTCGCCGAGTTCAAAGCCGGCAGCAAGAACTTCAACAGGATCCGCAAGGAAGAGGCCAGGCACGGCGTCGAAAAAGTGGGCGCCAAGTTGCGCGGCTTGATGAGCTGGCTCGGCAAAAAGACCAAGAAAGTGGGCAAAGGCGTGAGCCAGGCCAGCTACGTTTCTACTTCAAAGTAACGTAGCAATTGTTATTGCTGCTTAGTTATTCAGCGATTTCGGCCCCAGTTTTCCGAAGACTTTTCCAAGCCGCCGGTGCCTCGAGCCGCGCGGCTTGTTCCTTGCCCGGAAAGGAGCTGAAGAGGTTGTTCACATTGCGCGCCGCTGTTGTGAATTACTCCCAATGATGAGCTTGTCATGTGGGTATGGATGGTCAGAATTCGGCCCAATTCTAACAAAACATAGCGACACGACATGAGTAACAGCAACGGAGTAAACAGAATGCGCCTCTTGTGGGCGGGATTCATGGCCATCCTCGCGGCCGGTGTGGGTTTCGCCATCCGGGGGGGAATCTTCGACAACTGGGGCGGTGAGTACGGATTCACGGGTGCCCAGTTGGGGGCGATCGGCGGGGCCGGATTCACCGGATTCTGTTTTGGAATCATTATCGGGGGCGTCGTCGCTGACAAGATCGGCTACGGAAAACTGGTCATCCTTGCCTTCGTAACTCACATGCTCTCGGCGGTGGTGACCTTCGGGGCCTCCTCCCCCGATAACGCCTATACCTTCCTGTTCTGGGGGATGTTCCTGTTTGCCTATGCCAACGGGACTCTGGAAGCGGTTGCCAACCCGTTGGTGGCGACCCTCTTCCCGGAGAAGCGCACCCACTACCTCAACATCCTGCACGCTTCGTGGCCGGCTGGCCTCGTCATTGGCGGCATCATTGGCTGGACCTTGGATGATAAGCTCGAGTGGAGTTGGAAATACCAACTTGCTCTCTACCTGATCCCGGTGGTGGGCTACGGATTGATGTTTATGGGTCAGAAGATGCCCAGGTCGGAAGCCTCGGAAAAGGGCATGAAGCTTGGGGACATGTTCAAGGATGTCGGAATCCTGGGCGGGTTCGTGATCTGCGCTCTTCTCGCGATGTTCTTCGGTGGAATGTTCACCGGCTTTCTGACCGGCGCCGATGCCACGGTCGAAGAGGCCGCGAAGGCCGCTAAGACCGGATCAATCATTGGGTATTTGATTGGCTTTGCGCTCTTGGTCGTGATCGGGGTGATCACGAGGTTCGCATTGGGCTCGGTTCTCTTGTTCGTCCTGTTCGTCGTCCATGCCTTGGTGGGTGCGGTCGAGTTGGGAACGGATCAATGGTCCCAGAACATCACCGGCAACCTCTTCACTTCAGAGCAGGGCAAGTGGCTCTTCATCTGGACCTCCGCGATCATGTTCGCTCTGCGATTCTGTGCGGAGTGGATTGAGAGGGTGCTCAAGCTTTCACCAATTGCCCTGCTTTTCGTCTGCGCGGTGCTGGCCTCCATTGGCCTGCAATTGGCCGGCGGGATGACGACTGTCATGATGGCGTTCGGCGCTCTGGGCGTCTACGCGATTGGCAAGACCTTCTTCTGGCCCACCATGTTGGCGGTAGCTTCGGACCGCTTTCCACGCACTGGTGCGGTTGCAATCTCCATCATGGGTGGAATCGGCATGATGTCGGCCGGCCTGATCGGGTCTCCCGGTTTGGGATACCTGAAGGATCGCTATGCCGGCG
>JAYGGC010000180.1:0-10922 GCA_046581525.1 Roseibacillus sp.
CCGGGCGTTGCTGGTGGAGGAGGTCGCCGGAAAAATCCGATTCACGGTGCGCATCAGGCTGGATGCCGCCGCTCGGGGGCTCAGCTGGGAGATCCAGGGCACGAACGATTTGGTGGCTCAAAGCTACGTGGCAGTGACTGGTTTGACCCAGGCAGGCCTGACCAGATCCCTCTCTGGGGGGGTAGAAACGATCCAGTTTGAAATCACTCAACCAGCCGGTTTAAGGATGTTTTACCGGCTGGAGGTGACCTGGGTCCCCTAGCAGGAATGGCGCTAGGTTAGGAGGAGAGATCGTATGCGACCGTGGGGGGGGTCCGGTCGAACTTTCGCCGGGCGCCCAAAAGCATTTCGTTGGCGGAGAGCGACGAAAGACGAAAAGGTTCCTTAACCTTGCGCCATTCCCCCTAGCAGGCCGCCAGAGCGTCTGCAGTTTATTGAAGGGAATGCTCCGCATCCGATCTTGGCATTCTGCTTGGTGGGCTACGGCGTGATCATGGCCGAGGCGACAGCCTTCAGTTGACGTGGGGTGAACCTTGGTGTCCCATCCGCGCATGCCAAAGGAACAAGCGGAGCAGAAGGAATCGCGCAAGAAGCGTGTTTCGGCCCTTTCGTTCTACGCATACCTTGACCGCTACCGCTCAATCTTTCTGCCTTCCCTGGTGGCGCTCTTTCTCACCGCCGGGCTCTCGCTGGCTTTTCCATTTTACCTGAGTGAACTGATCGGCCTGCCTGCCGGTGCGGTGACCGATGCACTCCACAAGAGCGAAGCCCTCGATGTCGAAGGGGTGCAGGCCAACATCAATCGCACGGTCTTAACCCTGGTCGCAATTCTCGCCTTGCAGGCGTTCGTCGCTTACTGGCGGGTGCGGGGGTTCATCAAGGCGGGAGAAAGCGCCTTGAACGATATTCGTCGCGATGTCTTTGGTCGACTTGTGCGATTGCCGGTGGAGTTTTTCCAAAAACACCGCGCAGGAGAACTCAGCAGCCGGGTCGCAGCGGACTTGGCGGTACTGCGCGAGACCCTGCTCACCACCGTTCCCCAACTGGCGCGACAGACCGTGATCCTGGTGGGCGGCCTGGTCTTTGTCTTCATCTTCTCGTGGAAGCTCTCGCTCTTCATGCTCGCGATGATCCCGGTGGTCGTTCTCGCGGTGGCCATCTTTGGGCGGAAAGTGCGCATGTATTCCCGCGGCGCCCAAGACAGTTTGGCCTCCAGCAGCGTGGTGGTGGAGGAGAGCACGCAGGGGATCGCGGAGCTCAAGGCCTATGGCAATGAGGCCTTCGAAGAAGAGCGCTACGGCTCCGCCTTGCAGGAGTATCTGAAAGTGGTGATCAAGGGTGCGAAGGTGCGCGCCATCTTTGTATCCTTCATCATCTTCGTGCTCTTTGGAACGATCTCGGTAGTCGCCTGGTTTGGCGCGGGCATGTTGGCGCAGGACGAGATTACCAGTCGCGAGTTCGTGGGATTCGTTCTCTTCAGTGTATTCGTGGGCGCCTCGTTGGGCGCATTTCCCGAGATCATCAGCCAGGTGCAAAAGGCGAACGGGGCGACTGAGCGCTTGCGCGAGATCCTCGCCGAAGATCCCGAGGACGTGGGTGGCGAGGAAGCGCGCTTTGAGATCCTCGGCGGAGTGGAGGCGCAGAATCTGAGCTTTGCCTATCCATCCCGTTCCGGGCTGGCGGTGCTCAACGGAATTTCCTTCAAGGCGGAACCGGGCGAGCGCATCGCATTTGTGGGGCAGAGCGGAGCGGGCAAGTCGACCCTCTTTGCCATGCTCCTGCGCTTCTATGATCCTCAGGAGGGTGCCTTGCTCATTGACGGCGAATTGTCCACCGAGCTTCCGCTGGCCATCCTGCGGGGGGCGATGGCCCTGGTGCCGCAGGATGTCCTGCTCTTCGGTGGATCGGTGGGGGAAAACATCTCCTACGGGAAACCGGGTGCGTCTCAGCCAGAGATCGAAGCCGCCGCGCGCAAGGCTCACGCCCACGAGTTCATTACCCAGTTTCCCGAGGGCTACCAGACAACAGTGGGCCCGCGGGGCGTGAAACTGAGCGGGGGACAGCGACAACGCATCGCGATCGCCCGGGCCATCCTGGCGGATCCCAAAATCCTCCTGTTAGATGAAGCCACCAGTGCGCTTGATTCCGAGAGTGAGCGTCTGGTCCAGGAAGCGCTCGACGAGTTGATGAAGGGGAGGACGAGCCTGATCATCGCCCACCGCCTCGGGACCGTGAAAAATGCGGACCGCATCTACGTGTTGCAGGACGGCAAAATCGTGGAGTCCGGCAAGCACGACGAATTGATCGAGAAGGGCGGAACCTACCGCCTGCTCGCCCAGACGCAGTTCCTGTAGGAGTTGGTCAATGGGGGCTTTGGGGCGCCTCGTTACTCGATCGCCCCGGGATTGTAATAGTTGGATCACCCACAAACTGGGATGGTTCATGCGGAATGAAGTCGCGCGGGCGACATGAAGTCGCGAACCGGGCTTGGTTTCAGAAAGGAATACCATGACTGAAGAAATCACCAGGGTTGAAACGGTGGAGACGGAATTGCCTGTCGCGCCGAAAGAGACGAAGAAAGAGCCCCGAAAGAAGGAGCCCGGCAATCCGTTTTCCGGAAGGCGCGGAATATGGATCAACTTGATGCAGCCAGTCCGCGCGATCTTTTTTCTGCCCGCCTTCATCAACGTGGAGCAGGCGCGGAAGATCGTGAAGACCGGACGTGGAAAGACGTGGGGGATCGACGACATCTTTTACATTTACCCGTTGCTGGCATTCAGCTTGATCGCTGCGCTCGCCAGCTGGCTGATTGATTCGACCACGCTTTCACAGATCCTCGGAACGGCATGGGTGCTGATGTTGGGGCTCTGTCTCTGGACGATGGGAACGGACATCGGGAGTCGCCTGGTGGGTTTGATCGCGGGCCTGATGGTGACGATCGTCACAGTTTCGGCGACCCTGCAGTGGACGGGGACGCTCGAAGTGGCTGGCAGCTTGCGCGACTTCGTGAGTTTCTTCACCCCGGAGTTTCCGACCGGAGTGGCCCTCCTCTTGAACGTGGTCTTGCTGGGGCCGCTCATTCAGGCCTTCCTGAAGAGCCGCCTGCACGAGACGCTCACGACGGACGGGAACAAGTGGATCCCGGCCCGCTTGATGACGGAGGCGACGTGGGATGCCTCGACGCACCGGATCTATCTCACCACACCGGACTGGTTGGAGCGGGTCCTCTTCGGATCACGTGATGTGCATGTCTGCGCCATCATTGACGCGGTGCGCAGCGCGGATGAGATCGAGGAAAAGTCCGCCTTCGTCCTGCCCAACGTCTGGGCGGCCCGGATCGTGAATGACGCGATTCAGTACGCCACCTCGCGGGTGGAGATGGAGCGGAGGTAGGGCGCGGGGAGCTTGAACTCCCGAACACTCCAGGGAGGCCATGAGGCCTCCCTTTTCATGTGGCGATCAGGCGGCCTTCCGCTTGGGAAGAATGGCCGCGATGGCAGCGCCCGCGAGGGACCAGGGGAGGATCCCATCGACGAAGTAGGCGAGAGTCTGAGTTCCCTCCATGAAGATGCGCTGGGGCAGGGAGCTCATGATTCCGAGGAGCAAGCCGGCCAGGACGGCCATGGAGAGACGATCAAGAAAGGCGTCGTGGCGCGACTTCTGAATGAGGAACACCATCGTGATGGAAGCCAGGATGACAACCAGGAGCTGTTGGATCATGGCGCCTGACCTGCTCACCGTGTCACTCTTACCGGGGCGGATAGTGGCCCAGACGAAGGGGCCCTTTTTCCACTCTTCCATCATCATTTCGGGCGTGCGGCCCTCCTCGTGCTTCCAAGATGGGTAGGCATAGATTCCGTGACCCTCGGTATTCTCCACCAGGACCTTGGCGACCGCGTCCCCGTCCTTGAAGTCGAGCGGCTTGTGCCACGAAAACGCGCTCCACGAAAGAGCTCCCCACATGAATACAATCACGGTGGACGCCGCGATCGCCATAGTCGTTCTGAGCATAACGCTCAGGGTCTAACAAGGCATTCGGCTTGGCGGCAAGGCAATTCGCGGAGCGTGCGCCGGGGGAGACTCTACTTGGCTTCCTTGCGATCGAACTTCCAGGGCTCCCCTTTCGCTTCCAGATAGAGGTGGCCCTCGTGAATGGACCAGTGACCGCTCTGGAGTTCGGGGAGTTGGACCTTCGACTTGATCTCGATCCCGCGGAAGGTGGTCTTGGAGGTGGTGAAGTCGTTCATCAGTTGGAGATCGAGCTTGCGCGCGTCCGGCGTCTCGCCATCCGTGACGCTCTTGATCTTGTACTCCTGGCGCCCGCTGACCTTGACGGTCATCTTGAACTCCCCTGCCCGCTCACTGCTGGCGGTGCTCTCCATCTTCCACTTGTGCCACTCGACCACGATCTTTTTTTCCTTGAGGTCCACGGTGGCGACATAGTCGCCGGTGAGTTCACCGAGTTTGAACTTGGTATCGGTGCCCGCAGACTTCTGCAACGAGGTGGCGAGGGACTTTCCCAAACTGGAGCTTTGCAGAAGCCAGCCGCCGTTGAGCTTCTCTTTCGCTTCACTGGTTTCCGGGAGAGCGGGTTTTGGCGGAGGAGTCGGTTTTGTTTCCTTCGCCTCTTTGGATTCCTTGGGATGGTCGGGAATCTTGTGCCCGGATTTGTCTTGGGCCCAAGCGTTCATGGTGAGGGCAGTGGCGAGAGCAAGGAGCGATTTGAGCTTCATGATTGGACGGGCAGGTTGGATGAGGAGTTACGGAGTGGCGTGCGGCCAGTGTTGTGTTGGGAAAGTGAGATAACCCAAAAAGGTGAACGACCGGGGGGGCAAAAACCCATAAAAGCTCCCTGCGGCCGTTCACTTTAAAATCTGTCTTCTCCTGTATAACGTCGGTGAAGGGGAATTTGTTATCTCGAATGTGGGAAAGTTCGATTTTTCACCGTCCAGCGCTGTTTTTTGGAGGGGGTCGGCGGTCTTCGCCTCTTCCCTAACACTGAGACACGCCGGAGCGTGAAATGTTGGAATTTTCCGTCCGCATTCGCTATTCAGCGCGGGCAACCGGTGGAAGAGATGGCGATCGAACTTAGGAAGGAACAGCGCAAGGACGCGATTCAGTCCCTCGAGCAGCACTTGCGGGAAGAGCTGGAGACGGAGGTCGGGGAGATGCAAGCGGGGTTCCTCCTGGATTATTTCCTCAAGGAGATTGCGCCAGTCGTATACAATCAGGGCGTGGTCGATGCGCAACGCTACTTCATCGAAAAGACCGAGGACCTGACCTGCACTCTCTTCGAGGAGGAGTTCGGATATTGGTTCCATCAAATGAAGCGCTTATGAAGAAGGCAGCGAATTGATGATGGTCCGACTGTGTCCCCTGATCCTGATCGTGTCCCTGCTCCCCCGAATGTGGGCGCAGGGTCCGCGCTGGGATGACAGCGCGTTTCGCAATGCCGGCGTGCAATCGTTTTCCTGCAAACTGGTGAGCTGTTTTTCGGAAGGGACCTTTCGCAATCCGGTGATGAGTGTGCCCTACCGCGTAGACGGAAAGCACTGGATCCTGGTGGTGGGTCAAGGGGGACAGCTTTGGAGCAGTCCGGCGAAGTTTCACGGAGGAACGCCCTATCTCTCCTTTCACCTCGGCAAGTATCTTGCCGGCGAGGGAGGCGATCCGGGGAAGCTGGGGCTCACCACCATGGGCGCCCTTTTCGATCGGGAGTTTCCCAAGCGCCCCTACCTTTACCTGCGCTTCAGTGTGCGCGGGGAGAAGCCATCCCGCAACAAGCTGATGCGCTTTGAAGTTGTGGAGGCCGATCCGCTCTTGCTTGGAAAGGGCGAGGAAATCCTCTCGTGGGAAAGCAACGGTCACGACGGAGGGGACCTCGCGTGGGGACCGCAGGACGGCTACCTGTATCTCTCCGCCGGGGACGGATCAGCGCCGGGAGATCCTGACAACATTGGACAGCAGACCGGGAAGATTCGCGGCTCGATCCTGCGCCTTGATGTGCACGGGGCAACCGGAGACCAGCTCTATCGGATCCCCGCGGACAATCCGTTCGTCGGGGTCAAGGGCGTGCGGCCGGAGCTTTGGTGCTATGGACTGCGCAATCCCTGGCGCATGGCGTTTCACCCGGAGAACGGAGAGCTGTGGCTGGGCGACAACGGAGACGAACACTGGGAGCTGGTGCAGCGGGTGCGGCGTGGCGCCAACTATGGATGGAGTGCGTTCGAGGGCTCCCATGTCTTCCGGGCGAGCAATCCGCTGCGCGGGCCGACGCCGAAACTGACTCCGCCTGAAGTCGAACATCCGCACAACGAGATGCGTTCGATCATCGGGGGCATCTTTTATCGCGGGACGAAGCTGCCGGCCTTGCGCGGGCACTACATCTACGGCTGCTACTTCACGAAGCAGCTCTGGGCCTTTTCGTATGTGGACGGCGTGGTCGGCAAACCATTCCTGGTCGCCGAAGCCCCGGGCCCACCGGTGGATTTCTGCGAAGATCACGATCGCGAAGTCCTCGTCACTTGCCTGCAGGGGGGGGTCTACCATCTGCGCTCCGTGCAGCAGGAGCAGCCGTCCCGAGCGTGGCCCGCGCTGCTCAGCGAAACCGGGCTCTTTTCCAATGCCGCTGCACAGAAACCCGCGCCGGGGGTGTTGCCCTACCAGCCGAATGCGCAAGCGTGGTTTGATGGTGCGACCAGTGAACGATTTCTGGCGGTGCCGAAGGGCAAGGGATTGAAGCAGAGCGGGGGACAGCGTATCGCCAAGAGCTGGGACTTTGCAGAGGGCACCGCGCTGGCGCAGACGCTCTCGCTGAAAGGCAAGCGGGTGGAGACCCAGGTGCTCTACTTCGATGGCCGGTGGCAGGGGTACACCTATCGCTGGAATGCCAGGGGAACCGAGGCGTCCCTGGTCGGCGCCGGGGGAGAAACCGCGGAGATTCCCATGCCGAATGGCAAGAAGCGGAAGTGGACCTTCCACTCACGCGCGGAGTGCATGACCTGCCACACCCAGCGAACCAATTTCGCGATTTCAGTGACAACCGCCCAGCTCGATCGGCTGGGGGCGGGGGGAGAGAACCAACTGGATGGCCTCCTTGCGGGGGGCTACCTCGATCAGAGCGCGAACCTGCGCAAGCTCAGGGGCAGCCCTCGACCAAACCCTTATGACGAGTCACTTCCGCTTGAGCAACGCGCCCGCAGTTACCTCGATCTCAATTGTGCGCACTGTCACCGGGAAACCGGCCTCGGGGGACGAGCGGGCTTTCAGCTGATGTCGGCCCTTCCCCTCGCGGAGACCGGGATCATCAATGCGAAGTCGGTGGTGGGATTGGCCCTCGGTCCGGGCTCACTTCTGGTGGTGCCCGGAGCGCCTGAGCGATCTGAACTCCTTGCGCGGATGGCGCGGCGTGGTCCCGGGCAGATGCCGTTGATTGGCAGCCAGGTTGTGGACGAGCGCGGAGTCGAGCTCATCCGCAAGTGGATCCTGTCGCTGGCGAAGGAGAAGTGATCATGGCGACAGATCTAACAGAAATCGCCCGGGAGCTGGGGTTGCATGACGCCAAGCGGCACATTTTCCTGTGCTGCGACCAAAGCAAGCCCAAGTGTTGTCGGAAGGATCTGGGTCTCGAGGCTTGGAACTTCCTCAAGGCGCGCCTCGCGGAGTTGGACCAGCGCGATCCGCGCATCCTGCGGACCAAGGCCAACTGCCTGCGGGTTTGCAAGCGGGGACCCATCGCGGTGGTTTACCCTGATGACGTTTGGTATCACTCCTGCACCCCGGAGGTCCTCGCCCGCATCGTGGATGAACACCTGGTGGGCGGGCAGGTGGTGAAGGAGTTCCAGATTGCCCCACCCGGCCAGTCGGAGGCTTCGTAACTGTCAGTGAAGAAAGGGTTGACCCTGTGAAGGGGTCTACGCAGGGTCGCGGCCCTCTCCGATGGTCACGATCAATCCAATCCGCCATGCCCTCGTCCCCGTGGACTCGGGCGCGGCCCAACGTCTCTGCAGCCCGAACTACGATGAATTTCAGAGCGACCGGGAAATCTGGGACCTCCTGCAGGTGCAGCCTGAGAGCGTGTTGCGGGTCACCATGCCGCACTGCAATGCGGCCACGGTGGAAGAGCTCTTGGTAGACGGTTCGCCGGAAGCGCTTGCGGTGGCCACCGGGAAGATGGAAGAGCTCCAGGGCAGTGCTTCGACCCGTGTGGCGGAGAACCTCATCTTCCTCTACGAGATTGTCGACCAGTCCCGTCCGGGCCTCCGCCAGATCGGGCTGGGCGGAATGGCACCCACGGATGACATCCGCACCGAGGCGACGCCCGATGGGGTGATCATCCGCAACGAAGGGGTCCGGGAAGAGAAGGCGAAGGGGCGGGCGAATCTGATCGATGCCACCCAGGCGATCATCGGGACCGTCAACCTCTCGGTCGACGACTCCTCCAACACCCTGCTGACCGCCATGCTGGAGTATGCAGACGGTCGCGAGTGTGATTTCCAGGCGGCCGACGAAGACGCAAGCGTGCATCGCATCTGGTTGATCTCGGACGACGATGAAATTGATTCATTCCGCTCAGTCCTGGCGACTGAACCGCACGCTTACGTGGCGGACGGCAATCACCGGAGCGCGGCGGCCGCGATGCGGGGCACCGGAGAGTTTCTCACGGTCTTCTTCCCGGCGCACACCATGGGCCTCGCACCCTACAACCGGCTCGTCGACGCCCCGGGGACCACGCGGGCACGCTTGGAAGAGGCGCTCGGTGCGGAGTTTGTGATCGAGTCTCTCACTGCGGCGGAGTTTCAGCCCACCGAGATCCATCAGATTGGGGTCTATCTCGAGGGCGCTTGGTTGAAACTGGTGCCCCGGGAGTCGGCCTTCGATCCGGAGAATGCGGCCGAGTCGATCGACGCCGATATCGTCCAGCGTCACCTTTTCGCGGGAGTCCTGGGCATTGAGGATCCCCGGGCCAAGGAGCTCACCTTCGTCGGGGGCAACCGAGATGCGGCTTACTTGAAGGCACAGGTGGATGCCGGCCACCACGACCTCGCGATCACTCTCGCGCCGGTCACGATCGATCAATTCATCGAAGTCTGCCGGCAAAATCGCCTCATGCCGCCCAAGTCGACTTGGTTTCAGCCCAAGATTCGGAGCGGTCTGGTCATGGCCCTCCTGAAGTAGGGAATCAGAACCCTCGCGGGCGTCCGTTTTTTTAAAAACGGACGAGGGCGCAAAATGGGGAGAGTCTCTCCTGGAACAAGGCATTTAGTTATGATCTCTTGGCTTTCGATTAAGAGGAAATTATTCTCGCTAAGTCTCGCCGTCTTCTTGCTGACGGGTGTTCTCCCCGTCTCGGGCGTGACGGTCTCTGCGGATATTTCCTGACTCGACAACACCCTCGACTTCAACGGGTTCACCCTGACCAAATCGGGAGCCGGCACGCTGATCCTCAATGAAGACAGTTACCCTGACATCACCGCCGCTACCGATCTCATCGTGGAAGGTGGCACCCTGCAGCTCGAAGCCGATCCCGGCTACCACCAACTTTGCGGTGGAACTCCGCACCGCGACCCTCTCCGTCCTGGGCACCACGCTCACCGGGGTGTTCAGTTTCGACAATGTAGCCGGCGGCTGGACGATCGACTACAACTATCAGGGTCTCAACCAGATCGCACTGATCCCAGAGCCGAGCACGGTGATTCCGCTTGTCGCGATTCTGACGCCCTGGCTCATCCGTCGCCGTCGCCGGCGATCCTGGGAAGGTATGCTGCGGGGAGAGCGGTGGTGGCAGTCCAAGCAGGGAGACGGCCCTGCCCACGGGTGCGCCGAGCCTTGCCGGTCACCGCTCCGGTGAGAAACGGCGCCACACCGCCCAGCCCAAGAAGGGCGCCTTTTCGAAAGAGAACCAGCCCGCCACGGCCCCTACTTCCCAGCCAGGCCCCCGAATTCCTTGATTTGTCAGGCTGGTGGCTAAAAATAGCCTTGTCAGGGGGCCCCCGGGACCGTATCTCCCGCCGCCCCCAAACGAGCAAAGCGCAGGTAGCTCAGTTGGTAGAGCAGTTGGCTTTTAACCAATTGGTCGAGGGTTCGAGTCCCTCTCTGCGTAGTTCGCTTATTAAGCGTTGCCTTTCAACGCCTTATGCAATTTGAAGTCCTTCCGGGATCGCGATTGTGTACCAAACCGTGCATCCTCCCCGCCGGGAGCCGATATTGTCGATGGTGTCCGCAGGACCACTCAAACCGTCTGCGGGGCCAGGGTCGCCCTGGTTGAGCGCGATCTCGATGAGCTCCCCCGTTGCGTTGGAACCGGAGCAGGACTCCCCTGGGGCTCTCACGCACGTAGCCTGCCCTGAGAAGCGCCGGCAGATCCAGCCGGTAACAGGCCCCGACCTCTCTGGCCTAGTTCGGGTAACTCGACCAACTGGTTACTTCCTGACTCTGCGCAACGGCCCGTGCAGGAGCAGGAGAAGCACCGTTACTTCCCGGCGGGTTCCATCACCTCATTTGATTTCCACTAGGAAGAACCTTGTCTGGCTGTCGCCTTCGATTCTTAGCTCAAGGTCTCCCTCGGCATTTACGGATACCTGCCCGACGGTCACTGGCAGGTCGGAGAAGCTACGTAGATCTGCAGAGTGTTTCCAATCCAGCTTGAGGACGAACTTTCCGGTCGCGGCCTCGCGCCGGATTGCGAACGATTCCGCTCTGAGCGACTCGATCTGGCTCTCTGCAATCAGTCCCGCCCTGGGAGCGTGCCGGTAGTAGGTCTCCACCAGCTGTGGCTGGGTCAGCTGCCAGTCGAAACCCAGGTCAGCGAGCAAGAACTCGGCGTGGTCACCCATTCCGTCCCCATCGGCGTCGTCATTGAGCGAGACCACAGCGGCGCGGAGTTCCACCGTGAACGGGCTCTCGTTGGGATCATTACTTGC
>JAYGGC010000112.1:0-3351 GCA_046581525.1 Roseibacillus sp.
GTTCGGTGGACTGTATCGCCACACCCAGAAGAACCTGCTCAAGCGACTCCTCAGTACCTACTCGGACGAAGCGATCGCCAAGTGGCCGGCCTATGAGGCTCCGCCGGCGCCCACTGGACTCGCCACCCAGGCCCGGATTACCGAGTGGGACATCGGCAAGCCCCTCGACGCAAATGTGCACGACATCGAACCGGGCCCGGACGGGTTGATGTATGCCGTCGACATGTCGCAAAATGCGATCGTCACCCTGAATCCGGAGACTGGTGAGCGCATCGTTTATCGCATGCCCAACGGATCAGGCGGACCTCACTCCATCGAACTGGCCAACGACGGCAACATGTGGGTCACGCTCTGCGGATCCGGTCACATGGGGAAATTTGATCTCAAGACCAAGGAGATCACGATCTTTTCCAGCGCCGCAGCGCCGGCCAAACGGGGAAGCTATCCCCACACCCTGCGCATCAATCCCAAGGACCCCGAGGGTCTGATCTGGTACACCGATGCCGGCCGCAATTCCGTGTTCTCCATTCATCCGGAAACCGGATTCGTGAAGGAATACCCTCTCCTGGAAAAGGGCCAGGCCGTCGCGGCTGGCAAAGGAGAGTCGCGTGGCCTCACTCCCTACGGTCTCGACTTCTCGCCGATCGACGGAATGGTCTGGTTCTCCAAGCTCAACGCCAATCGCATCGGGCGCATCGATCCCAACGCACCCGACGGCAAGATCAAAGAGTGGAACCCGCCCTTCCGCGGCCCACGCCGATTGCATGTCGCTCAGGACGGAATCGTTTGGGTGCCCGGATTCGGGAGCGGGGTGTTGGGCCGATTCGATCCCAAGACCGAGGAGTGGATCGTCTACGCGCTCCCCAATGCCGAGAACCAGATTCCCTACGCCCTCAACATTGATTCCAAGGGCTACATCTGGATCTGCGGGACCGGCGACGACACCCTCAATCGCTTTGATCCTAAAACCGAAATGCTCGTCCGGTTCCGGATGCCCACTCGCGTGACCTACACCCGGGAAATCGAGTTCGATCAGGACGGCGCGATCTGGACCAGCAATTCACAGAGCCCGACCAGGCACATCGAGCGGGGCCGCGGCAGCGTGATTAAGCTCGAGCTTCTCAAGGATGTGCCCGGCGGCGGGGTGAAACTCAAGCGCGTCGAACTGGAACACCACTTGAAGGAATATGTGCGCAAGGTCGCTTGGCACAAATCCAAACAGGGGGAGTTGTTGCAGCGTCTCTCCAAAGCACGCATTCCCGCAGATTACCCGGGGGGTAACCAGCACCAAGACTGGGTGGACAAGCGGATGGCGGCCATGACCGAAGAGCAGCGAGGCCGCTTGGGCCAAATCTGGTCCGAGTGGAGACGGATCGATCCCAATATGGATGACGTGGGTGGCTCGTTCGTGAAGGTCCTCGATTTTGTGGCTCAAGATGATCGGTGATCGTTGCGGTCGAGCGTGAGGAGGTCCAAGTTGTTGCCCCATGATAAGGCCGATCGATTTTCATAGCGCCCTGCGGTTCGCGCTTCTTGCCATCCTCGTATCTTCACTCGTTGGGGCCGAGTCCGGCTCGTGGAACCAGTTCAGGGGGCCCAATGGGTCGGGCGTCGCGCCTGGATGCAAGCCACCGGTGAACCTTGACGGTAATCTTGCGTGGAAGATCCCGGTTCCTCCGGGGCTGTCCGCGCCAGTCGTTTTCGGCGACCGAATCTTTCTGACCGCGGTCGAAGGCGAGCGCCTGGTCACTCTCGCCTATGACAAGAGCACCGGGAAACTGGCGTGGCGTCAGGCCGCGCCCGAGAGCAAAATCGAAAAGGTGCACAAGGCCAACAGCTTGGCGACGCCGACCCCTTTCGCGGACAAGGACCGAGTCTATGTCTACTTCGGTTCCTACGGCCTGCTCTGCTATGACCACCAGGGTCGCGAGCAATGGAAGAAACCGATTCCCGCCGCCGGGAACATGTACGGAACGGCAACCTCGCCGATCGGACATGGCGACAAGCTGATCCTCGTTCTCGACAACGACGCCAACCTGCCGAACAGCCGAGTCAGCCAATCCAAGGTCGTGGCCCTGAACAAGGCGAATGGTGATCTCGTCTGGGAGACGCCGCGCCCCCTCCAGCGCAGCAGTTGGTCCACCCCGATACTCTGGCAATACGAGGGCGGAGAAGACCTCGTGATCTTCGGTAATGGCCGGGTCTACGGCTATCACCCTGAAACCGGCGCGGAGAAGTGGTCGGTGACAGGGTTCTCGCGGGAAGCGATCACCAGTCCGGTCTCGGGCAGCGGACACCTCTTCGTGGTGTCGGCCCAGGGCGGCACTCCCGATGAAGACTTCGATCCCGAGCCGTTCTGGAAGGCGATCCTGCAGTTCGACAACGATGGCGACCAAAGAATCGCGCGTGGTGAGATGACCGAACACTTCACCTTTCCCTTCCGACCGGAACTGCCCCCGGGGCATCCCGGCTTCGGCTTGCCCATGCCCACCGATCCCGCAAGAAGGAAGCAACGTCAGAACGGCCTCTTTCACTCGGTCGACAAGAACAAGGACGGCTTCTGGACTCGCGACGAGTTTGTCGCCCACACCACCACGCGTCGCGGCAATCCAATCCTGAAGGCAATTCGTCCGGGAGGGCAAGGCGACGTCACCGACAGCCATGTCACCTGGCAACTGAAGAAAAGCATTCCGGAGATTCCCTCTCCTCTCTTTTACCAGGACCGCCTCTACCTGGTCCGCAATGGGGGCGTGCTCGCGGCGATCGATGCCGCCCAGGGCGAGATTCTCTACCGCAAACGCCTCGGAGGTTCCGGGATGTACAGCGCATCCCCGGTGGTGGCCAATGACCACCTCTACCTGGCCTCCGACCAGGGACTCGTTTCGGTCGTCAAGACCGGCGATTACGAATTGGTCCACCAGCATGACCTGAAAGAAGCCGTGCTGGTCACTCCGGCACTCGACGCCACAACCATCTACCTCCGCACCAGGAAGCACCTTTGGGCCTTCCGCACGAAAAACTGAGGCTCACTTATTTGACCGGATCTAAATCCGAATTCCCCCAAGTTCGTGGGGTAACTTCCTGGGAAGGTCCAAGCCCCGCGCCACGATGGAACGCCCTTCCTGAATTCTTTTCTGTCCGTCCCAGCCACCAGCGGGTTGGGCCGTCGTGCGTGAATTCCAACCCCAGTGGCTTGTGTAGAAAGGCAGACGGCCGGTCCGCCGTATAGCGTGCGTCACAAAGAAAGGGGAAGGCGCCCCCACCTACCCAGGAGGGAAAGGCAATTTCTTAGCAAGAAGGAGTTTTCCGGCCGTAATTCGCTTCACCCGGCAGTCCCCTGACAAGCCCCTC
>JAYGGC010000145.1:0-6818 GCA_046581525.1 Roseibacillus sp.
TGTTGATATCGATCGCTCCCACACAGATAACTCCTGACTTTGATCCCTGGTCGGAGGGCGTGTAGTCTTCGGCAAGCCCCGGACCATTACCGGCCGAAACAAGGACGGTGGCATTGACCGACGACCCGATCGCATAGTCGACGGCGGAGGTCAGGCTGAAGCTGCTCGCCCCGGGCGTGGTGGCACTACTACCGATTGCAGTGCGAAATTCGAGGACCTCTCCGAATGCAGTGGCAGCCAAGGTCGCGATGACAAGAGCGGCCCATGGAAAAACGCGGCGAGGTGCAGCAATCATATGAGGTCTCCTTCCAACCGTGCTCCACGGGACGCAATTTCCGGAATTATGGGAATTGGGGCAAGTCCCTGCGGTTGAGAGAGCGGGGAGGGGGTGCATTTCTACGAACCAAGAAAACAACCAACCCGGTCGTTTGAAAAGCACTTTCAAGCCCGTTCCAAGCTGGATCGGTCCTTTCCCCGAGCCCAACAGTCAAAATTCATCCAATCCACAAGACTAGACAGCTCACAGGCAATCCACTGGCCCCCGGCGAGTAACCGGGGGCCGATTGCTGGTTGGGAAAGATCTGGTCAAGCCGGGGGGAACCCGCAAGTTCTGCCGGAAGATCGATGCGAGGAATAGTCACAATAATTTTTGCCACCGCGCTGGTGGCGCAGGCTCAGTGGGACACCGAGTTGGCGCCGCGAGTGTTGGAGGGCGGACAGGAAGGCAAGCTGCCCTTTGCTGAGAGGGGGGAGGTGGAGCAAACTGGTGTTGATGACTCGGCAGTGTTGGTTGGGCACCTCGGCACAATCGAACTGAATGGGGGACAGGATGGAGCGGTCTTTCAGTTTGGCGTCCATCACGTGGGCGATGTAATGGGCCGAGGATTGACGGTGGACACCGGGGAACTTGGCGAGAAGCTCCTCCCTTTTCTCGGACGACCACTCACCGAACTCGGACTCGACCGCCTGATCGATACCGTGCTCCGCTACTACGAAACAAACGATCGTCCCGTCACCGACGTCTTTGCACCCGCGCAGGATCTCTCGGGAGGATCAATTCTGTTAGAAGTCATCGAGGGACGCGTCGGCTCGGTGGGCCTGCAGAGCGGAGGCATCTTCAACGACGAACTGCTCGCCGGGGCGGTGAGACTGCAACAGGGCGAGCCCTTGCTCACCAGCGAACTGCAGGGACATCTCGACTGGTTCAATCGCAATCCGTTTCGGCCCGCCGCCCTCTATGCCGCGCCCGGATTGGGCGAAGGGGAAGCGGACATCGTCTTTGCCTTCACCGAGCGCCGGTCCTGGCGCGTCTATGCAGCCTATGAAAACAGCGGGGCGGAAGCTGCGGGGGAGCATCGCTATCTCGCAGGCTTCAACTGGGGCAATGCCTTCGGGCTTGATCATACCCTCAACTACCAATTCACGACGGGCGAATCGCTGGAGAAACTCAGCGCGCACGCCGTGAGCTGGGAGATTCCGATTCACCCTTGGCACCACTTCGTCCAGCTCAGTGGGTCGTGGGCGAACATTTCCACTGAGAGTACCTCCGCGGGCGTGAAGGTGGTTTCTGAGGGGACGAGTTGGCAACTCGGCGGGGCCTACGGAATCCAGCTTCCCCGTTGGAACGAGTTCAAGCAGGAGATTTCCTTCGGGGCGGAATACAAGTCTTCCGACAACTTCCTGGTCTTCGGAGGAGACGATGCGCATCCGGGATCGGTGGTGGATGTGGTGCAGTTCCGCACCGACTACCGCGCGAGCCGACGGCTCGAGACCGGTGCGCTCGAATTGCAGGCCTCCCTGGTGGGTGGGCCGGGCGGTTTGTCGGGTCGCAACGAGGACAGCGACTTTGCCAAGTTTCGGGCTGGGGCCGCCTCCACCTATCTCTATGGCCGCGTGCAAGCGACCTGGGTGCGTCGTCTGCCGAAGGGCTGGACCCTGCGCACCAAAGGCCAGCTTCAGCTCGCGAGCGGGGCGCTCCTCCCCACCGAACAGCTTGCCCTTGGCGGCCACGCCACGGTGCGGGGTTACGAGGAACGCGAATTCCTCGGCGATCACGGATACGCCCTTTCCGCCGAACTGCGCGCCCCCGCCCTTGAGGTGCCGACCGGCAAACTCCTCCCGACCCAGCTCCAGATCCTCGGCTTTGTGGACCACGGCAGGGGCTGGCGGGACGAATCTGCGGTGGGGCAGGACGCCTCCAGGAGCTTCACGAGCATGGGAATCGGGGCTCGCGCCCAGGCCGGATCCCACCTGAGTGTGCGTGCTGATCTCGGTGTTCCGCTGGAGTCCAGGAGCGGCTTGCGGGGTCACCTCGGGGTGACCGTCTCGTTCTGACGGGACGATTATTCGCGTTGTCAATCGCTCCCCGTCTCAGTAGGGTCCCGCCCGCTCGCTTCCGCGAATTTGGACAGGTGCCAGAGTGGTCGAATGGGCGCGCCTGGAAAGCGCGTGTGGGTGCAAGCTCACCGTGGGTTCGAATCCCACCCTGTCCGCCATTTAAGGGTCAGTGAGTTACGAGGCGCTCTTGGAAAATAAGACCCCTGCTAAGACCATTGCCGGCTCTTTCCGGCGAGATCCTCCTTCGTCCTTCATCGTTCGCGCTCCGCCTTATCCTGGGGCATGAGGTGCATCAGCGAAGGGTAGTCAATGCGGTCGTATCTGGACTTCCATCCGCGCATTGCTGCACGGAGTCCAACTTGATGAGACCGTATTAGCTGCACAGCTGTACGTCGGTTCAGGCCGTCACGGTGTGACGGGAACGGAGTCCAACCTGCCGCCCTACTTTCGGCTGGATCGGCTGCGGCCCCATGCGCATCATCCGATGCCCCCCCGACCACCCGGAATCGAAAATGGGTCCCATCGGATGGGGCCTCCCTATGAGCCCCCCTGCGGCAGGCAATTTTTGGTCTCAATTTTTTTGCCCACAAATGTCTATGAGATGGTCGTCGTTGCGACCGCGTAGTGCCCAGAAACTCGATTACAACAGAATGCGCTGAAGTGCAGTCTGTTGGGAAAGGAGGTTTGAGGGCGACTTCTAATCGTGCTGCACGGTGTCGCACGGTCAGACATCACAGTCTCAGGTGGTTTTTCTTCACGACATCTTCCCAGGTGCGGTATGGGGCGGGCGGAAGATAGGCCGCTCTTTCGAAATCGTAGCGTCCTTCGACTCCGGTGAGCGCAGCCATCGAATCGGTGGCTGCGGCTTTGACTCCGTCGTCGGTGCAGCGGCTACCGCCGAAGAAGTCGTTCCCCGGCCAGGAGACGTGGTCCCAGGCGACGATGCTGGATAGAGTGCAACCGCTGAAATCGTCGCCTCGTTCCTCATACATCGTGGGATGGCAGAGCTGGGATTTTGCCGCGTTTCCTTCGAGTAAAGGTCGGACCATCAGCGAAATTCCGTGTATTTCTGCTCGGGAGTTGGAGCATTCGCTGAAGGGATCATAGTAGACCGCTTTGATGTTCGGAAATAATTCCCCGTGGGTGGAGAGGATTCGCTCCAGCACCGTCTGGAGTGCTGCTCCGAGTTGACTCGCGAAAGGGCCGGCGAATTGTCCACAGCCAAGACCGGGGATGGTGAGCAGGGAATGTTTGCCTTGGGCGGCGGCGTGGGCATCCACATAATGGAACACCGGAAGCAATCGACGTTCGTAAAGCCGGAAATATCCATCGAGATCGAGAGATCCGTTGGGGCAGGTGACCTCCGCCCAGTCGGCGGGTTGGTGGCCCATGCCATTGCGAAGCAAGGCTCCCGGGGTGAAGATGAGCGTTCCTGCAAACGGTTCGGTGTGAGGAACGGGATTCGTGTGACGGCCATTGTCAAAGAGCGTGACCGAGACAGCGATGGACATGTCGCCGAGCATGCCAAGCTCCGTCAGGTTCCAATCCGAGCCGTCACCAGCCACTGCGCTCTCCGCGAAAATTTTCGGGACCTTGCTGTTGAGGAGGGCGTCGAGAAAATCCGCGTCTGTGAGCGTCGGCAGTTCGAGACCGGCAAGGCTGTTACCCAGGCGTTTCCCTGCGCATGCACTGCCCATGCGTAGCGCCGCGAGGTATTCAGCAAGCTTGGTGCGAGTTTCATCGGGGATGAGGAGAGTGTGGAGCATGATCGTCAGCGAACTGTATCGGTCAACGAGCGACTTTCCAGTGCCGGATGTAGTCCTTTTGCGCGAGAGTCTGCGGTGATTCCGGATAGATGCGGACCTTCGGCATGTGGCTGGAATACAGGTGCTGGACCTGTGCTAGCGCGGACTGCGGATCATGTCCGGAGTCCCGGAGCCAACAGCCAACCACGATACCCGTGCGGCCGATCCCACCCCAGCAGTGGACATAGACCGCGGGAGCCTGGCTGCTTGATTCCCGGATAGCTCTCAGGATCGCCTGCATGGTCTCGCTGGCCTCGGGAATCCCCATGTCGGCAATCGGCATGGAAATCCTGCGGAGCGGCTCGCCAGCCTCTTCCTCCAACTCTGCCAGCAATCCTTCATAGGAAGCCATGTAATCGGCCGGGCCCGTGAGGTCCACGAAGGTGCGAATGCCGATTTCCACCAAGCGGAGAAGTCTAGCTCGGGCGCCTGCGGGCTCTCGGGCGCCGGGATATTCGCCGGCGTAGAGTTTTCCTTTTTCGATGGGGTAATGTTGCGGGAGCACGGTAAAGGCGGGATTCCAGAATGTTACAAGAGGGCCGGAGTTTGTCGATGGCGTCGCGTGGAGTCCGAGGTTCGAGAATGAGTCTCGTTATTACTAGGAATTTCCTTTTTCAGCCCTGATTTACTGGCGCTTCACGGGAGGGGGAAGGTGGGGAATCTGAGTTGGCGAACTGGTGATTCGGGATTCGAAGTTTTCTGCGCCTTTACATTAGTTTCGGACTGTTCCAAATGACATCATGACATTGAAGCATATCCTGGCGACCGGAATGATAGCTGGGCTCGGCCTGGGCTTGCTCCCGGCACGCACGTGGACCAGCGCCGACGGATCCAAGACATTCGAGGGAGAGCTTGGACGCTACGACAAAGCCACAGGCAAGGTGACAGTCATTCTCAAAAGGAATGGCCGGTCCACGACCTTCGCCATCGATAAACTCTCAGACGCGGACAAGAGTTTCCTTGCGATTGCCCATCTCGTCTCGAAGAACCCGAGTGTTCTGAAGCAGGGTGCACGCCTGGCGATCGTCGGCGACTCCATCACAGAGCAGAAGCAATACAGCAAGTTCATCGAGACCTATCTCCTTGCCTGCATGCCGCACCTGGAGGTGCAGTGCCTGCAGTTCGGCTGGAGTGGCGAGACCGCGCCGGGTTTCGCGAACCGAATGGAGAACGACCTCGTGCCGTGGAAGCCCGATGTGGTGACTACTTGCTATGGCATGAACGACGGCCGCTATCGAAAGTACGATGCCGGGATCGGCAATGCCTACAAGGCCGGCATGACACGCATCGTGAACCGGATGAAAGAGACCGGTGCGCATGTGGTGGTCGGATCACCAGGCGTGGTGGACAGCGAAACCTGGGCGAGGAACGAACCGGACCGGGACAAAGTCTACAACGAGAACCTCGACCAGTTGCGGCAGATCGCCCGCGGGCTGGCAGAGCAGAACCGGTTCCGCTTCGCCGATGTTTTCGGGACCATGATGGACTCGATGGTGAAGTCCAAGGCGGCTCTCGGCAACGCCTACCATGTCGGGGGTGGGGACGGCGTGCACCCGGCAGCCAATGGCCACCTTGTGATGGCCTACGCCTTTCTCAAAGGCCTCGGGTTGGACGGAGATCTTGGGGCGGTGGCGCTGAACTGGAAGTCTGGCGTGGCCAAGGCGCGGGACGGCCACAGAATTGTCGCCTCGGCGAATGGCAAGCTCACGGTGGAGAGTAGGCGGTATCCCTTCTGTTTCTCTGGCGGCGAGAGCGACCCCAACGGCACTCGGAGCATTCTGCCGTATGTTCCATTCAATCAGGACCTGAACCGGTTCACCCTGGTCGTCAAAGGCCTGCCGCGTGGTGGAGCGGATGTGAGCTGGGGCTCCGTCACCAAGACGTTTTCCAGCGAGCAACTGGCCGGGGGGATCAACCTCGCGGCCGAGTTCCTGGAGAATCCGTTGGTCGCCCCCTTCAACCAGGTGCTGCAGGCCGTCGGCAACAAGCAGGGATTCGAAACGGGCATGATCAAGGGTCAGATCACAAAATTCCGCAATTCGCCGAAAACTGATGAAGCCAAGGCGGCCAACCAGGCTCTCCGCGAAAAACTGTACGGCGAGGACGACGCGCTTCATCGAACCGCGAAAGAAGCCGTGAAACCCGTGCGGCACGAACTCGTAATCAAGCCCAAGGGAGCTTGACCACCCGACGCCCAGACTAACACTAGCTCTGGCCTAGTTCGGGCACCTCGACCAATGTGGTCGAACACGGCATCAGGGTAACGACCGTCGGTTAGCCAGCTAATCAGTTCTTTGCGGTCTGCCTCCTCACCAGCCCACCTGAACCCCGCACCCTGTTTCCTGCACCCTGATACGGGGGTGTGTTATTCGTAGGCCTCTCCGAACGTCGCAACCTCTTCGCCCTTGCTGTTCCAGTATTTCTCGGAAACTAGTTCGCCTTCTTTGTAGGTTTCTTCCCACTTCTTCTGGCCGTTTTCGTGCCAGCCCGTCTGCACCCCCACCTACCCCGGCCCGTGAAGCACTAGGAAATCAGGGCTGGAAAAAGGAAAATCCTAGCAATTGTTCGGCCTCCTCAGTTGTTGTCAGAAAAGGACGATCAGTCAATCTACCCCCACGGCAACCATGAAACTCACGAACGGGATTTCCGGATCGCTTGCCCTTGGCGCTCTTCTGT
>JAYGGC010000179.1:0-41158 GCA_046581525.1 Roseibacillus sp.
GCCCGGGTTCCGACGAGTTGCAAGCACCCATTCTCGCCCGAGTCCCCGGATCATGGATAACTTTCCTCCAAGCTCCAATCGACCCGCCTTCAGCACGAACGAGGTCGCCTACATTCCACAGCGGTTACACCTCTACCCACTAAATTCTCGATTGTGCCTAAATTACTCGGGAGCCGACAGGATGCCGAAGAGATTACGCAGGACTCACTGGTCCAAGTGTATCACAAGATTCACCAGTTCGAAGGTCGGGCCGCCTTCAAAACATGGCTGTATAGAATTGTGCACAATTACTGCCGGAATCGCCTCTCAAAGATCATCCGGAAGCGCGAAGGCCAAAAGGCATATCAACAGCACACCATGAACGTGGTCTCCGACTACGACCAGGCCCGGCAAAAGATGCGGGTTACTGCGCGCGTCGACGAGGCCCTGAACAAGCTCAAACAATCGGACCGCGAAATCGTGGTCCTCAAATTCATGTCCGGACTAACAATTCAAGAGATCGCAGACGTATTTGAAATTGGCCTTAGCGCCGCAAAAATGCGACTCTATCGAGCACTCGAAGACTTCAAGGAAGTTTATCTTCGCCTGGGGAAGGACGCACCTGTTCCCTTCCGAAGCGAACCATGATCACCGACGACAACATCGAGTCCCTGGAGAAGGAGGTCCGCGAGATCCTGGCGGAGGCTGGGTGGGCAGATCCTCCCGAGCCGGACTATGGCCGCATCGAAGTGGTTGCGTATCGCGCGTGCCTCGAAGCGGCACGAACTTCTTCGCCGGCGACCACCTGCTGCTCCGCACCAATTCACCGCCCCTCTGCCTACTCCGCATCGCAGAGCTCGTGCTGCTGCCTGTGCGGATCTTCGATCCTCTCGTTGTCACGTTTCCAAGCCGACCGTTTCGACCAGGATCCGTGGACGGGTCCGACGCGCGCCTGAGGGGAGAGGGACGGGGCGGGTGCACCTCCAAATCCAAACCGCATTCCTGGACCTTCGCCTCTCGCCCTCCCCTCTGGGTCCATCACCTCCACGCGGATGACTAAGCTTTCCTTAGTCAAGGGAGCGCACGTCCCCAAGATTTGTGGCATCGCTTCCCGGTCCGGTGAAGACCCTACCCGTTTGGGGGAGGCGATCTCCGCTCTCCCTCGTAACACCAAGCGCTCCGAGATCTCATGCGATTGGAGCAACCAAAGAAAACGCAAGTTATTGACACTTCTTTCAAGTAATTTGGAGGAATCGCTTTGACTCTCTGGCCTACTCGCCAATTGTTATCAGCATGTCCCGCAAGGGACATGTGCGTTGTTGTTCCCTCCCACGGGGGCTGGTTTAGGCCGGCCCCCGTGGTTTGCATTTGGGCGGGAGGCTTCACCGGGAAAGGTCACGCGCGGGCCCGCTTCTTCGTTCCATCCCGCTTCTTCGTTCCATCCCGCTTGGGGTTCTTGCCTTCCATCCAACCCAGGTAGACGAACGCCAGTCCGCTCACGAGAAGCGCCAGTCCGAGGAGCAGGGTGGCGAGGGAATGGATGAATTCCCACGTCTCGTAGGAGACCGGAACATCGGGAGTTTCCCTCGAAGGAGTAGAGGCCCACAGACCTTCCTCTGCCGCCCTCGCCGCCATCAATCCTGCCTGGATGATGAGAGCCCCCAAGGCACCCCACCCGAACACCCGCGGCCACGGTTCGCTCCGCCGCCGTGCGTAGCACACGCCTGAATACACCATGGCGGCAAGCATGCCCAGGAAGAGCAAGTGCTCCACCCGTTCCAGAGTCGCCCCAAATCCAAAATCTGTGACTGCGATCATGAGCGTGCCGCGCGCTTCCTCTTGGCTTTTGCTTTTCCCTTGCGGCCTTGCCCTTGTTGCAGGAGCCACCGCCCATCAAAAACGAACCCGGTAATCGCCAAGCCGAGGCCGAGCACGCGGGCGATGCGCTGTCCCCACCAAACGACTCCCTCCCACCACGCCGGCTCCCCCAATTCAACGTCCATGTCATCCTCCGAAAACTCGAGATCGGGATCCTCCTCGAGAAAGATGCGATCCATGTCCGCCTTCCAGCCGGGATAGTAGTCGAGTTGCATGACCTCCAGTCGCTCCATGCTCTGCAAGGCGAACCCAACTGCGAAGAGAAGGAGCCCGACCGCCAGGAGGACTCTCTGCCTCGTTCGCTTTGCCAGGAGGAGCCGAAGGGAACCGAGGAACAGGGCAATCCCCGCCAGAAGAGCGAGTTGCACTCCAAGATCCTCGAGCTTGGACCCCGCCGCGCTCCCCACTGTGGCCAGAATCTCCATCACATGCCCTGAATGTGTTGCTGCAGTTGGACAACCAAGCCCTCCAGTTCCTCAGCCCGCTTTGCGGTCGCACCGTATTTTGCACCCAACCCAACGAAGCCAGCGCAAAAGAGAATGATCCCAACAAGGAGCAGAATACCCCCCACCGCAGCGAGGATGCCCCAGGCAATCCCCGAGGAACCCGTTCCCATCGCGCTGTTGAACGCCAGCATCCCTCCGGAAATCAAAGCCACCGTCCCCGCCAACAGGGTACTCGCTCCGATCACCAGCAACAGGGTGCACCAGTTCTTGGCACCCCGCAGCGCGAGGATGCTTCCCCACAACAAGGAGAGCAGCAAGCCTCCCCATACCGCCAACTGGATCAAGAACGCGTAGCTGCTCATGCGCCCATCGTGCCGCAGGCTAGCCCATCAGACCAGATCCTTCACCTGCCCAAAGCACTGCCCACAAGACCTTTGTCGCCTGCCAGGCCGCTGCCACATTGTGCACCCTGAAGATCTGCGCCCCACCCTGTATCCCTGAAGCCAACAGGCCGATCGTTCCCGCATCGCGCTCGGAGGGATCTTCAATTCCAAGCACCTCTCCAATCACGGTCTTGCGCGAGATCGGAAGGAGGACCGGCCGCTCGAATACCGCCAGGCGGTCCACCTCTCCCAGAATGCGCAGGTTGTCCTCGCACTGCTTGGCAAAATCGATGCCTGGATCGATGAGCAACTGATCTTCGCGCAACCCTGCGGACTGCGCGAGTGCCAGCTTGGACCGAAAGAAGCGCTCAAGCTCAGCCATGATGTCGGGCCAGCGTTGACCGGTCTGGGGCACCTTGGGCGGGCCCATGGTGTGCATCACCAGCAAGGCGGCACCATGCTGCGCCGCAAGCCGCGCGTTGCACGCATTGGGAAGTCCTCCCATGTCGTTCACCAGCTCCACCCCCATCTCCAGGACCGCAGCCACAACTTCCGGCCGCCACGTATTGGCCGACAAGACCGGCGGCCAGACTTGTTGCAAGTCGACGGGCTGCAGGGACGCCACCGTCTCGCTCCAGCGTGAGAAAAATCCACCAAAGCGCGCGACCTCCTCCTCAATCGGAATTGCCTCCCGATTCGTCCGCGCACTCTCCGCGCCAACATCGATCACATCCGCTCCCGCCGCGGCTTGCTCGCCCGCGTAGCGCACCACCTCCTCCACCTTCGTCGTTCCGCCGCCTGAGAACGAATCATCATTCACGTTCACAATCCCCATCACGAGGGGACGGCGCGGGAAGCGGATCAAGCGGTTGGGAAGGCGGAGGAGCATTGGAGTGTGTTCAGTATCCAGACGGGAGGCCACCAGAGAAGACGCAGGTCTGAATGCTGATCAAATAATCAAACCGACACGGCCCCTCCGTTGTCCTTCACGCTGAGCTTCTCCAGGAACGGCACCGCCTGCTGCGCCCACTCCTCCGGGCCGTGATAGGCCGAGGCGCCTTCGCCCCACGCCGCGCGCAGCATGTCGGTGTCAATGACGCCGGGGTTGAGCGCGACCGCCGCCATCCCGCGGGGGAGTTCCTGGGAGAGGGCCTGGGTGAGTCCCTCGATCGCCCACTTGGTCGCGCAGTAGGGAGCGACTTCCGGCGAGGTCGACCGTCCCCACCCCGAGCTGAAATTCACCACGATGCCCCGGCCGTTCTCGATCATGACCGGAAGGGCATGCCGCAAAACGTTGGCCACCCCCTTGATGTTGACGTCGATCACGTTCGAAAACTCTTCGGCGCCTACTTCCCAGAGTGGGGCCGGGGCGTTCATCAACGCGGCGTTGTTGAGAAGCAAATCAGGAGCGCCCGTCGCCCTGAGCGATTCCGCACAGAAGGCCGCCACTTGCGCATCATCGACCACATCCGCGGTCGTGAAAAAATGAGGCGCGCTAAACTCGCCCTGCAACGACTGCACCCCGTCTGCCGATCTCGCGCAGCCAGCGATCGTCCATCCCCGGGCGGCCAGTCCCCGCACCATCGCCCGTCCGAGGCCCCGCGTGCATCCCGTCACCCATGCCACCTTCGTCTTCGCCATGGCGCAACCTACGAGATTGCCCCCGCTCCACCACCAGCGAAAAGTTGCCGAAGATTGTGACCAATCTTCCCGAAGCACCTCTCTAGAAGGAAGATAGAGCGATCTAGCAGTCTGACAGGGCTAACATTATTTCCGTTCTATCCCTCCTCCAACAACCCCGAGAGGATTGGCGGCCGCTCTCTGGACCCTCCTTGGGAGCGGCCGTCACCCGTTGGGAGCCCAGCTCCGGTGAGAGTGGGATTCTCACTGACAGGACGGTCCCCCTTTCTCATTTGGAGACCCTCTGTCCACCTTTTTGGGGGAAGCTCATGGAGCCGTCTATCGGCGATTGGATCCTGATTCCTGGCTCTGAGATTTCGTTGGAAATTGGCCGGTCGAATTTGCGCCGGAGACCATGAGACTCCCGTGCTACCCCCTCACGGTCGCATCTCCACTCCTAACCTGGCGCCATTCCTACTAGCCCCCGGATCACCCTATCGCTAGATAACCGTATGCCAAAGCAACGCAGGAGCCTGAGACGCTGGATCGTCCCGATTGGGCTCTTGGTGCTCATCGTCTTCCCCTTCGGCGCGGTGCGCTACATCGAGAAGGAAAGCGATCAGGCTTGGGGTGAGTTCGTGGAAACGTGGGAGGCCAAGGGAGAACAGTTCGAACTCGTGCATCACCTGCCACCACGCATTCCCGATGCAGAAAACCTCGCCCGCCATCCCCTTTTGGTCTCGGCCGTGGAAGCGGACAGTTCCGGGTCGAGCCTCTTGGACAAGCTGGAGCCGACGAGCCTGCCCGGTTGGTCACAGGACGCTCACTCCCGATATCTCAGCGACTTCGAGGAACCCCTCTCGACCTCCATCCTCCCCACCTTCGGACTTCCGGCGGGGACCTCGCCGACGGAGTTGCGAGCGCATTTGGGCGATTCCTACCGACGCTGGAGTGCCCATCTGGATCTCCTCGCCCAGGCAGTCCGCGAACGCGCGCACCTCTGGTTCGAGATGGATTGGGCCAAGGTCTTCCTTGAGGAGGACGGGATGCCCGACTTCGAACCCTATCACCAGCTCGGCAAGGCGCTGCTTACCCGGGCCGCAATCCGCAGGGGGTTGCAGGATGCGCCGGGAACCCTCGAGGATCTCGTCGCCACCCTCCGCATTGCGCAGGCCTATTCCGATATCCCTCTCCTCCTCACCCTTGTCTACCAGACCAGCCTGCATGCCTCCTTCCTCGACGAATTGCGCGCTACCCTCCGCGACCGGCTCTTCGACCGAGCACAACTTGCGGAGCTTTCAACCACCATGGGGGAAGCTCCTTCCTCAACCGGGTGCTTCCTCCGGGCTCTTCGCATGGAACGCGCCATGTTCTTGTCCTTCCTCGACACCGTCGAAGAGTCGGACAACCCCGAGCTGCTCGGCAACCTGGCTGGCACCGAGCGCACCACTGGAATCCGCCGCTCCCTGACCAAATCGTGGATGTCCGCGAGCCGACTCACGCTCTGCCAGGATCTGCAGGAGCTCTTCCTGGGCAACGGTGGGAACTACGATGACCTCGCACCGTGGGAAGACGCGATGATCAGGCGCCTCGATGACAAGGGCGATCGCTTCATCGCACCCCTCGGTCACTTCGCTCTCACCATGGTCAGAATGGGCGGTGGCCTCGGCGCAACCACCATGATCACGGAAGCCGATCTGAATCGTGCCCGCATCGCAGTCGCCCTCGAGGGCGCACATCTCGAAACGGGCAGCTACCCGAGCGACCTGAAGCAACTGGTCCCCACCTTCCTTCCTGCCCTCCCCACTCCCACCGACCGCGCGCTGCCGGTCGACTACACGAGGCTCCCCGACGGATCCTGGCGGCTCCGCCTGCTAATTCCGGACTCTCCTCACCCCGAATACGATTGGACCAGCAAATAGCCAGGCCCGCTCAGACACGATATTTCTCAACCATCGAGATTATCTCTCGTGTTTGAACTATTAGAGAGAGCTGAATACACCTTGGGTGGGAGGGATCGGCCGCTTCCTTTGGCGAGCGGGTGGTTGGACCACGAGAGTTTCGGTGTCCTCGAAATTCCTTGACCGGACGCCCCATCGCGGCTTTTCTCCCCGCCCCGCAACCCGCACCCAATTTTTCGCTATGTCACGTGTTTGCAGCATCCGAGGTTCCCGCGTCCGTATGGGCCGCCGAATTCACCGTTCCGGTCTGGCCAAGAAGAAGGGCGGGATTGGTCGCCACGTGACCAAGGCGGTCAAGCGCTCGGTGACGCCCAATCTGAAAAAGAAGCGCGTCTGGGTTCCCGAGTTGGGTCGCTTCGTGAAGGTCAAGGCGAGCGCCAAGGCGTTCAAGACCATCAACAAGAACGGCGCCTACGCCACCCTCAAGAAGGCGGGCTTGATCAAGTGACCAGCCCCTCTCCGGGAGTCTGAACCTTGCTCGCCTGCCATTCCGGGCGACGCCGAACTCGTCGAGTTTTTCCAGGCGCCGCGTTCATCCGGGCTCCAAACCAGTCACAATTCTGTAGTCGTGCATTGCGGAGGCCCGCTCTAGGCTCCGGGTATGTTGTTGATCGCTACTACTGAAACTGTCATCGGCCGGACCATCTCTGGGCACCTGGGGGTGGTCTGCGGAAATACCGTGCGCGCCAAACACGTGGGTCGCGATATCGCTGCCAGCCTGAAAACCCTCATCGGCGGCGAAGTGCGCGGCTACACCGAAATGCTCTCCGAATCCCGCAACCAGGCAGTGGAACGCATGATCCAAGCGGGCCAAGAGCTTGGCGCCGACGCGATCGTCAATGTGCGCTTCACGACCTCCATGGTCCAGCAGGGCATGGCGGAGATGCTCGCCTACGGAACAGCGGTGAAGCTTTCCTGATCCCCCGGTGGCGGAGAGTATCAGCCCACCGCGGGCAGATCCCCGGGCTGGGAAGATGCGCCTGGAGCCTCTCTGGGAATCGGCCCGTGGAGCCTTCCACAAGAGCTCACTCCTCGGCCACGCACACCGTCAGGATGGCATCGCGCATCCCGTGGATCTTCTTCTTGTCGGCCGGCGCGATGGCCGCAAGGCAGCCGCCGAAGTGCGATTTGCCCGCCTCGTCCACGAAAAAGTAGGGGCAGAGCCGGACGCGACCCTGCATGATCTCGATCGCGCCCGTTTCGGGGTGGAAGTAGGGCTGCTCGATCACCTTGGCTTCACTAAACTCCTGCAGGATCCACGGCTGCGAATCAAATTCCCCACAAGCGGTGTCGAGGGCTGCGGTCCATTCTTCCTTGGAGACATCGTGACCAATCACCACTCCGCGGCTACCCCAGGCCAGTTCGCTGAAGCCGCTGACCTTGAGGACGAGCCTCCGCTTTTTCTGGCTGAAGGCCGCGACCTGACTCCAGGTGTTGACCTCGAGACGGGGCAGGGTGGCGTGAGGAGGGAGCGGGGTGGGATCGACGATCCAACCGTAGGGCACGAGCTCCTGCACCCGGCGCAGGTGGTTGCCGCGCACCTCGCCCTCCCAGACTTCCCGCAGCGCTGGGGACCAGAGCAGCGCCAGCCAGAGCTTCTCCTCGAAGTGGGGCTTGAAGGGTGGAGTAAGGCCGGCCTGTCGAGCCAGCGCGCGGGCAGCCGGGACCGACTCCCAGTCAAAGAGTTCGAAGAATCGGTAGAGCGCCGCGTCCGAGCTCTCGGGCTCGAACTCCTCGGCTGATCCTGTCCACCACGGACCACCACCCGAATCATTCAAGGCTGCGACCAGCCATTCCATTTCGGGCCGGTACCCGGCGGATTCCTCGGAGATGAGGACCTGCCCGCCCTCCGGAAGCACGCTGCGAAAGCCCTCCAGCATCCCAGTCCCGCCTCCCAGCACGTCGTAGCCCGCCGCCGCATAGCACTCCGAGAGCCAACCGGTAATCCCCATCCCGCCCGGCACCGAATCGAGTTCGGTCAGCGCGAAGCCCTCTTCCGTGACCAGCAAGTCCGGCCGAATGACGCGGGGCGCGACGTCCCGCAGGACCTCCGAGCGCTGGGCATCCACCATCCAAGCCGGCTTCCCGGCATCGAGAAGCTCAGCGATCCACCCCGGCAGCGTGTGATTGACGCTCCGTCGGTAGATCTGGTCGCAGGCCTGCTGAAACATCCGCAGCGGGTGACCCAGGCGTTCCAGCTCTGCCACCTCCGAGCCCGACAGGCGCAGCGGTTCGGGCGAGAAGAGCCACTCCCGCCCCTCTCGGTAGCCCACCACTCCGGCGTGCGGCCTCAGATCTTCCAACCCCAATCCCATGATTCCCGAAATTCTAGAGCCGAAACGCGAAATCGCCAGCCGGGTCCGCGAATCTTGAAGCAGTTCGACTAGCTGAGACCCCGGAGCGCCTCACGAATCAGCTCCTCGGTCGGCATTTGTGGAGTGGCCTGCAAGACTGCCCGGATAGCCTTCCGGGCATCGACCTGCTTATATCCGAGGGCCAGGAGAGCAAGTTCGGCGTCCCGCGCCGAGGCTCCCGCCTCCCCTTCGTCGGCCGCCTTCTGCCAGGTCTCGGTCACCCCCACCTTGTCCTTGAGCTCCAGCACGATGCGCTCCGCGGTCTTCTTCCCCAGCCCCTTGATCGTCGAAATCGCCTTCACGTCGCTCTCCACCACCGACTGCTTGAAGCGTTCGACCGGCATTCCGCTCAGCACCGCCATCGCGGTGGCCGGGCCAATCCCGCTGACCCGATCAACCAGGAGCAAAAAGATGTCCCTTTCTTCCGCCGTGGCGAATCCATAGAGAGTGTGGGCGTTCTCGCGAATATGAAGGTGAGTCAGTAAAGTGATCTCTGCTCCTACCTGCGGATTCAAATGATCAAAAGACGAGATAGGAACCAAGACTTGATATCCAACCCCTCCGGCGTCCACGACCAATCGATTGGGCAACGCCTCCACTACTTCACCCCGTAATCGTGCAATCACTTTAGTAATGCTAAAGAATTGAATTCCCACCTCCAAGCGCAAAACCCCTTGCAGGCAGGCATTTCTGAACTATTATTTAAGATAATAATATATTTCACTTGCAACGAATGTGAAAAAAATGTGAACTGCTTCCTTTTTGGGTCGCATTTGTTCCAAATTGCTGCTACCCTGTCTCCGCTATGGCTACCACGAAAAGAACTCGCTTCTCACGTCGACTCCCAGATCACGTCACTGACGAATTAGTTAACGTGCTAAGCGCGGATGTGAAGTTCTTCGGATTTAACGACCTTTTTGAATTGGTCTATGATCGCCTCAAGGAACGCAACGCAGTGAGCGGAGGAGAAGAAATGCTTCGTCTCCGTGCCTATGAAAAATTGCAAAACCTCGTGACCCGCGGACTCGTTGAGAAAAGCGGTAAAGAGTATAAGGGCCTTGAGCGAATCGAAGAGGCTCACAGCGATAACATCGCCGCTCAGCAACAAGCCTGAGTGTAAAATCAACAAATTCGTGCTGGTGAAACCAGCACTCTGCCTTTTAAAAACCTGCGCCGCGCCCCGGCGCAGGTTTCTTTTTATCCGGTCATGCTCGATTACCTTCCCGTCTTGATGCAAATCCTGGTTGCGACCGGTTTTGCGGCCTCCATGCTCATCATGAGCGTCGTCTTTGGAAAAATCGGGCACCGTGGGGGGGTGAGAGACGATCCCTACGAATGCGGGATGCTCCCCATCGGCGAAGGAGCTCCCCGCTTCAGCGTAAAGTTCTACCTCGTGGCGATGCTCTTTGTCATCTTTGATATCGAAGTTGTCTTCATGTACCCGTGGGCAGTGCAGTTCAAAGAACTCATCGTCACCAACGCCATGGTCCTCCTCAGCATGGCGTCCTTCGTGGCGGTCCTCGGGGTGGCCTACCTCTATGTCCTCAAGAAGGGCGCGCTGAACTGGGAGGCCTGAAATGATCGACCACATTCTATTCTACAAACTCCGCCGCGATGTGGATGAGACCCGCCTCGAGGAAATGGTGCGCAGCACCCGCAGTATCCTCCTCAAGATCCCGGAGGTCCTCAGTGTCCACTCCGGCCGCAACGTGGACCAGGAATCCGAGTGGTCCTTCTTCGTCTCCTTCGAGATTGAGAGCCTGGGCAAGCTCCGCATGGTGGAAGACGACGGTCTCTACCTGCGCTTCCTGCGCGACGTGGTGGAGCCCAACACCGATACCCAGGAAGCGTTCAGCTTCGAGACCGATCCCTCCAAGGATTTGCGCTACTCTTAGCCGGCGACCGCAGCGAGGCGTGCGAGGCAGGCCTGCACCTCGTCTTCCTCGATCGCGAAGGGCGGCGTGAACGTGAGCACATTGCCCGTCGGTCCGCCCGGCAGCAAGAGGTAGCCGGCCTGCAACATCGCGAGCACGATCCGGCCTGCCTCGGAACCCACTTCGAGTTCCACCCCCCACATCGCCCCCCTCCCGCGAACCTCCCGGAGTCCCGGGATCTCCAACTGGCGGAGCCCTGCCCCGAGCGAACGTGCGACCGACTCGACGGCGTCCAAGGTCCTTGGCTCTTCATGCAGGCGGAGCGCCTCCAGCGCCATGGCACAACCCACCGGATGACCCAGGAAGGTGCTGGTGTGGAGCGCTTCACCGGTGGACTCCGGCCAGGCATCCATCACGGCAGCCTTTCCGACGCAGGCCGAAATGGGAAATCCGCCGCTCATCGCTTTGCCCAGGCAAATCAGGTCCGGAACTACCTCCTCGTGCTCGCAGGCAAAGAGGGCACCCGTGCGATTAAACCCGGTGTATATTTCATCGAAGACGAGGATCGCCCCGTGCGCATCGCACCATTGGCGGAGGATCGCGAGGAATCCCCCGGGAGGAATCACGATTCCACCCCGGCCCTGAATCGGTTCCACCACGACCACCCCGATCTCCTCCGGGTCGATCTCCTCAAGTCCCGCCCGCGTCCCGGTCAGCTCCTCTCCGGCTCCGGGGAAGGGCAACAAGGTGGTGAGATCGGCGAGCTGGGTCGCAAAGGGCGCGCGGAATTTTTCGATGCCGGACGGCAACAGCGCGCCGTAGCCGAGGCCGTGGTAGCCGCCCTCGAAGGCGAGCACTCCACGCCGTCCGGTCGCGAGGAGAGCGGTCTTGAGGGCGGTCTCGACTGCCTCAAACCCCGAGTTCGATAACACCGATTTTCCCTCCCCCTTGCCCCAACGTTCGAAGGTCAGTTCGGAGAGCCGCGCGCACAGCTCGACCTTCAGCCTCGTCGGATGGACATCACCCATGCCATGCAGGAGCGTTCCCGCCTGCCCACTCATCGCTTCCACCAGTTCGCGACGTCCGTGACCGAGACCGGCCACCGCAAACGCACCGGTGAGATCGAGAAAACGGTTTCCATCGACGTCCCACACATTCGCTCCCTCGGCACGTTCCCAGAAGACCGGCCAGTCTTCGTTCAGGAAGGTCACGTTGCGCGATTCGTGACGGCGCAATTCTTTCGCGAGGCGCAATGACTCCGGCCCGGGAATCTCGGTGACGGTTTCCGGCAGCAAAACGTCAGGACGCTATCATCAGGACTACCGCCACCAAGGCGGAAGTCGCGAGAACGAGAACAGCCGCCGCGCCACTCACCAGATCGATCTTGTTGGTCCGCGGACGCCGCGCGGAGCGGGAGCGCGGAAAGACGACCGCCGCGTAGAGAACCCCCGCTGCCAGGCCCCCGGCGTGCGCGTAGTTGTCGATGAACTGGTAACCAACAAATCCGACCACAAAGGTCAGGAGGAGCACGGCGAAAAGACGGCGTCGAGTCGGGTGCGGAACGAGTCGCGGATGCAGGGTCTCGAAGACGAGCAGGAAACCCAGCAGACCCATCAGGCCCCCCGAGGCGCCCACCGAGGGACGGCCCGGCATGAACTCGGCGGTGGCCACTCCCCCCGCTAGCATGGCCACCAGGAAGACCAGGCCGAGGTGCGGCCAGCGGGCCAGAGCTTCCACCCGGCGCCCGATGTACCACAAGCCGCCCGCGTTGAGAGCCCAGTGGAGAGGATGGCCGTGCAGGAAGGGCGCGGTAAACACGCGCACTCCTCCCCTTCCCTTCTCGTAGAGGCCCTTGTCCAGCCCCGCAGCAGCCACCGAGGCCTCCAGCCCCACCCAGATCTGCACCACTCCGGCGACGACCAGCAACCCCAGCAGAACCATGGTGAGGGTGCTTCGCTCCTGGCCCAGCCAACGCTCAAAGCGAGCCTCTTCCTCCTCCGCCGCGAGGCTTTCCTCATCCAATTCCCACCCCTGCTTGCGCGCCCTCCGGGCATCGTACCACGGGATGAGACCGAGAATGAGCAGGAGGAGACCGGCCAGTCCCACCTCCACCGAGTCGGTGGGCGGGCGGGCGTTCGCAAGGCTGGCATAGAGCGCCCACAGGAGGAGCACGCCAAAGACTACGGAATTGCGCCGCGCGTTGCTGCAATCCGCTTCCGCGAGATCGACAAATCGCTGGCGCAGGGGTTCCAACAAATCGCACACCGCTTCCGGGGGCACCATCCAGTCGGGGTCCGGAGTCCAGACCGCTTCCACGCTCTCGCGACTGCTGCGCACGTGCGCACTGAGGGCTTCGAGACTTTCGAATTCGCTACGGCGACCCTTCCGGGAGAGCGCGCCATAGGCCGATGATTCAGGCTTGGCGGGAAATACCTCAGGCCCAGCCCAGGTCGGCATTTCGTTGGTCTCAGCCACGCTACAATCGGGAGCGTTGCGGGATCACATCCCTGTTCAGTCCGGGCCCAACCGGGGCGCGTGAACCTTCCACCAATTGGTGATTACTCACTCGGCGCGGGGGCGGGCTCGGGAGTCGGCTTGGGAGGAGTGGTCCCGGGGGTCGGCGTGGGAGGAGCACCCTCCAAGGCCTTCTTCAGCGAGTTCAGGTCAAGCTCTTTGCCCCCCTCAGGATCGATCGCAGGCACGTCAGGTGCCGCGGACGCTGAGGTCTCGGGAGGGGGAGTCTCCACGATGCCCTTCTCGAAGTTTCTCTTGCCGATGAGGATGGCCAAAACGAGGGAGAGCACGAGAAACGCGGTCCCAAAGTAGGCTGTTCCCTTCTGCAGCACATTCGTGGTCTGCGCTCCAAACATCTGGTCTGTCACGCCCGCCCCAAAGGCGGCACCAAGACCCTCCTGCTTCGGGCGCTGCATGAGCACCACCAGGATGAGCAAGAGGCTCACTACCACGTGGGCAACGAGGAGGAGGCTGATCGTGATATCAAGTGAGTCGGCCAGAATCATGGGGGGCGGGACTATGCGAGGGCCATCCCGGCTTGTAAAGCAAGTTTCAACAACTCCCCTGCCCCGACCTTAAGCCATTGATCTTAAATTACATAAGGGCAGTCAAGAGGAGCGAATTGATCAAGAATGCAACGCCCATCCATGCGGTCGCACCACGCAACACCCCCCGCTGCATTCGGTCCCAGAGTCGCTTCCAGGGCACCCCCGCTGAGAGTTCCCAGTCCGTCGCTCCAGGACCGTTGTAGCAATACCATCAGCACAAGAAGGAGGCTGACCACCACCAGGAGATCCACCAGAACGGTTTTCATCGCCAAATTCATGGGCGAAACCTCCTCCCGACTCCCGCATTCGCAAGGAATTCCTCCAAAAGACGATACTTTACCTTTTCGGAATATCGGGTTCCACTAAGGGAGATCAGAGGTGTCCAACGCCACTAATACGAAATCGAGCCATCGTCAGTATTCGGCCCGGGTCTTTACTCGTGCCGCGATGGTCTGTCCCCACTGCCGGGTCAAGCTTGCCGAACCGGTCGAAGTTTGCTCCCGATGCGACTTCGATCTGACGTATTGCGACAAGGCCTTTCCCTTTGCGGCGCCTCCCCTCTCGCTGGTCATCGATCCGACCAATCTCCTTCCAGATGGAATCGAGAGGGAGCTGCGCAAAGCGCATCAAAAGGTCCGCAAGCGGGCCCCTCAGGTCGACATCTCGTTCTGCTTCGTGCGCCTGCAGACGGGAGTGGCGATTGAGGAGTTTGCCTTCTGGCTTCACAACTCTGCGCCGGAGGCGGACGAGTCGCGGGCCTGGCGACTCCTCGTCGTCGGCGACCTGACTTCCGGTCGACTCACCCTTACCAGCGGCTACGCTCTCGAGCCCTTCATCAAATCCGAGCTCTGGGAAGCGGCTCTCCAGGAGCTCGCCGCCTGTATTGCCGATGAGCAGTGGAAGGAAGGGCTCAATGGCTTCCTGACCGATGCCTGCGTTCTCCTCACCGCTGCTTGGGAAGTCGCCGAACGTCGTCGCCAGAAAATCCATCGCCGGCGCGAGGCCCAGGCCCGATCAGCAGCCGCTGAGGTGGAAGAGGAGCAGCAAAGTCCAAGCGCCGAAGCAATCGGCGAGGAGAAGGAGACCAGCCCGCCGAAGAGCAAACCAAAGGGCGCGCAGGACAAAGGCGAGCACCAGGAGCCCGCCTCCAAGGAGCGCTCGAAGAAGGCAGAATCTGCCGCGTCATGATGTTGATTCGACTCATCGTCTTCCTGTGCCTGTTGTGTCCCACCCTCGCGCGGGGCCAGGCCATCGAGTTTCCAAATCCCCCCTTGGGACAGGTCCTCGATGCCGGGTCGTGGCTGGGCGATGCGCGCCGCATTCATCTTGAGAACGAACTGGGTCGCTATCGCAAGACCTACGAGATCGACGTCATGGTTGTTCTGTGGGACCGCGGTCTCCCCCCCGAAACCGGAGTGGAAGAGCTGGCAGAGCGCTTGGGCGAAACCTGGGCGCGCGAAAATATTTGGGTGGTCGTTCTGCACATTCCGGATTCCCTGCACCGCCCGGCCATTGTCACCGGAGGCGTCGGCACCGAACGGTTCATCGAGGGTGTCACCGAACTGGCTCTGCACAGCGCCGCCCTGCGTGGCATGAAGGAGCGCACCACGCGCGCCCAGGTCGAAGCCCTGGGCCTCGAAGCAGGCGAGGAATTCGTCTTCCTCAAGAACCGTAGCGAGTTCGAACGCAAGGAGAACGTGGCCCATCACGACCAGCAATTTCGCGACCAGGAGGACCGGCATCAGTCGATGATCTTCCGCGCGGTGATTTCAACCCTCCTCGCTCTCGTGGCAGTGGGCGTGGTTGCGGTTCTCTATCTTCTCAAGGGGCGTCCGACCGACCTCGAATTCCCCCAGACCCGCTGGCGCCGCCGTCTCGGGGCCAAGTGGAGCGGCGGAGGACAAATCGTGGTCTCCCTGCCCCCTCGGATCTCATGAACCTCTCTCGCCAACTGCGCTTCCCTGCCCTGGCAACCGCCATGGTGGCCTTGTTGGTGTCCGGGTGCGGGAGCAACAATGAGGACGAGGTTGGCGATCAGAAAGCGGAGGGGTCGGGGCAGGGAGCAGAACACTTCTACAACCCGCGGGAAGGGGAGGTCTGGAGGTACAAGGTGCAAAAGGAGATCCCGCTCGAGCTGCGCCTCTCCGAGGCAGACGCGGCCCGCCGACCGGAACGCACCGAATCCAGCCACCTGATCACCTTCGAGCGCGTGCGCACCTGCACGGGAACCAGGCAACCCGCAGGCGCCGAAAAGATGCTCACCACCATGGCGATCTCGGAGAACGGCGAGTTCCTCGGAGAAGAGCTCTATGAGATCAGTCCCGAAGCGGTCCTCAGCCGCGGTTGGATTCCAGCGAGCGATGACGAGGAGGCGAACGTCCTCGAATCCGGAGTCGCGCTCGCCACCGCAAAGATGCAGCCAGGCCAGGTTTGGGAAGGCGTGGGTCGCGACCCTGGTCGGTCGTTCCTCTTTCGTGTCATCGAGGTGACCAAGGTCACGGTGCCGGCGGGCATTTTCGAAGCAGCTCGGATCCAGATCACGAGCGAACAAGAGGGCAGAGGGTTGAAGCGGACGGTGTGGTTTGCGGAGAACGTCGGGATCGTGAAGGAAGAGGTCGTTTACTTCGGGCCCCAGCGCGTCCGCGTCCGCGAACACTCGGAGCTCGTTCACTGGGTCATCCCGGCCGGCGACCCTCCACCGGAAGCGGCCGTGGTGAGCACCGGGGATGAACCTGCGGAGGACGAACCTCCGGTCGAAGACGGATCTTCCGAAGAGGGTGAACCAGAGCCCGAATCCACCGAAGAGAACGATGAAGAATCGGAGGACGACTAGACTGATTGCCGGCCAGCAGTCTAACCGCTCGAGCGCAACACCTTGTTGTTCTCGTCGAGAACGAGCCGGCGTGCCACGACCGGATCCTCGCTCAGTCCGAAGGCCATGATGGTGACCCGTTCGCCTTTGCCGATCCGGTGGGCGGCACCCCCGTTGATGATGATCTTGCCGGTTCCGGGATCCCCGACCTGGACGTAAGTCTCCAGCCGCGCTCCGGTTGTGATGGAGGCCACCAATACCTTCTCTCCGGACCACAGCCGGGCGTCCTCCACCAAATCGGCAGGAATCTCAATACTCCCCTCATATTCCACCGAGGCCTCGGAAATCATGGCTCGATGAAGTTTGGACGTCAGCAACTGGCGCAGCATGGCGAGAACGAAACGGGGCCAACCCCTACAGTCAAGAAGCGAAAATCCGCGTGCACCGCTGATGTTTTTGCAGCATAGTTGGTCTCTACCTACACGCGATGGACCTACGAATCCCCCTTTTCCTGGCCCTGATCCTCCCCGCACCCCTGTTTGCGCAGGAGGCGGAGGCCCCCCGGCCGCCCTCCAAGCAGGTGGTTTTGAAGGCCCTGCAGTGGATGCAATCGAGCGAACCGAAGCGTCGGCAGGCAGCCTACCGGAGTGTCCATTTGCTCGGCAAGGAGGCCATGCCCTCCTTCCAGAAGGCCCTTCGCAAGGCCCTCCAATACCATGAGCGGCGCCTCGCCGACACCCTCAGCAGCCGCAATAAGGGCGGCAATCCCTATAGTGAGCTCGTCACCGTCGCCGAAGATCTCAGGAAAGAGCGGGACCGCATCTATCCGCTCATGATGCGCGACTGGAAAAAGAACAGGATCGAAATCGACAAACTACGCGCTGAATTCGGGAGCCTGGAGAAACTCTACAAGGAAGCCGCGCGCCTGGCCGCCGCCGACACTGCCGAGCTCGACCGACAGATCAATGGCGTGACCAATGCTCTTGTGGAGATTCACGACCAGCTTGCGCGCTTCGAAGGCCAAACCAAGGAAGAGGACGAGGAGATCAGTGAGGCCGAGCGCAAACGCGAGGCCCTCGAAGAGAGCTTTGATGGCCACAGCTACATGCAAGCTGCCAAGTTCCTCGGCGAAGTTCGCTCCGAAGTCTCCCGGCTCACCTCCGCCAATCAGCACAACGATGCGTGTAGTTGGGCAAGTGGGGCCCAGAAGAGTTTCGCCCGTCTCATCAGCTACGAGCGCATGGTCCTCGGCCTCGGCCCTCTCCGCCTCGAAGAAAAACTCAGCAACGCAGCCACTGGCCACTCGCAGGACATGAAGGCCCTGGGATTTTTCTCGCACACCTCCCCCGTCCCGGGGAAGGCCAGCTTTGGGGATCGCGCCCGCAAGGCCGGCTTCCGTGGCAGCCCCCGCGGCGAATGCATCGCGGCCGGCTACGGGAGCGCGTCCGCCGCCTATCGCGGATGGTTCTACTCCGACGGCCACCGCCATATCATGCTTGCCCGTGGACCCAGCGTTCTCGGCATCGGCCCCGTCGGTTCGCATTGGACCCTCATGACCGGCCGCTAGACTGGTTGCCGGCAAACAGTCCGGGAGCGGCTAACCCTGTCCTGCGACTTCCATCCCGAGCAGACAAACATCGTCATCAAAGCGCTGGCTCTGCGCAAAGGATAGGACTCGCGCGAGGACCCGATCAAGAAGTGCCTCGACGCCCTCGCACTGTTCTTCCGAGACCACCTGCACCAGACGATTCTGGAGGAAGGCTTCTCCCTCCCGGTTCTCAACCTCGATGATCCCGTCCGTGAAGAGGAGGAGCTGCTTGATGCCCTCCATGCTCATCGAGCGCGTTTCGTAGACACCTTCCGGGAAGAGCCCAAGGGCCGCTCCGGTCCCCCTCCCGCCCATGGGCAGGGGGCTGGCCCCTTCGGATCCGCGGATGATGGCAGCCGGGTGGCCCGCGCTGGAATAGCGCAGCTCATTTTTCGCTAGGTCCACCACGACCATGAAGGCGGTTGCAAACATCGTCATCTCGGCCTTCTGAAGAATCGCAGCCAGCCCCGTATTCATCTGGCTCAGGAAGGCGCCCGGATCATCCGCGCTCTCGTGCGCACGCTCCGCGAGTCCACGCAACATCGAAACGATAATGGCAGAACGCACCCCATGCCCCATCACATCGCAGATGAACAAGCCCGCGGCATTCGGACTGGTGGGAACGACTTCAAAAAAATCGCCGGCAAGTCCCGAGATTGGGATGTAGCGATGCCCAAACGACAGGCGTCCGCCATTGGTGCTGTAGGTCGGGACCACCGGATACTCATGGGGCAGAAGGGCTTGCTGCACCTCTCGCGCCAGTGCCAACTCCTCCTCCATCTCGTCGTTGCGCTGTTGCAAAGCGGCCGCCGTTTCGGCTAGCGATTGCTGGGTGCGCACCAGTTCGGTGACGTTACTCGACACTCCGAAGGTGCCGATGAATTCACCCTTCCGGTCCATCAGGGGCATCTTGGTTGTGAGGACCCACTGCTCTCCGCCGCTGGGGTGGGTCTCCTTCTCGATATAGTCCAGAATAGGCTCCCCAGTTTTCAGAATCTGCTGCTCGTCCTTCAACGCCTGGTCAGCGTGATCTTCCCGAAAGAGATCATGATCGGTCTTGCCGATCACGTCGTCAGGTTTCTTGAATCCGTTCCACTTCGCCATCGACTGGTTGACCAGGGTGAAGCGGGACTCCTTGTCCTTGAAGTAGATGTTGAGCGGCACGTTGTCGATCAGCAGGCGCATGAGGTGCCGTTCTTCCAGGAGTTCCTGCTCCACCAGCTTGCGCGGCGTGATGTCGATCATGGAACCAGCCATGCGGATGGCCTCCCCTTTCTCGTTGCGCACCACCACGCCACGAATGCGGAACCAGTGCCACTCGCCCTCGCCCTTTGCGACCCTGAGTCGGGGCTCCACCGCGAGAAGATTGTCCGCGCCGGGACTGAGAACCTCGCCCACCCGCTTCTCGAACTGCGCGCGATCGTCGGCGTGGATCAGATCGGGCTCCCGAAAGAGGTGCGGCATCTCACCCCTCCGCCGGCCCAGGAAGCGCAAGATACGCCCCGAGTAATGGATTTCATCGCTGGCGATGTTCCAATCCCAGATGCCCTCGTTCGACGCGCGCAGCGCCAACTCCAGACGATCGTCTACCCGGTACGGCATGCGGTATCTATCTAACCCCATTCTCTGGAATTCCTCAATCCCTTGTTCATTTGGAGCTGCCGGAAATTGCATTGCCAAGGCACTCCCCTCCAGCTATCTAGCGCGCGCTGCAACCATGACACGCAAATCCATCGAAGCCACCGCGAAGTACTTCATCTGGGCCCTCTTCGTCTTCTTTCTCTTCGTGGTCTATCAAGTCCTCGGCATGATGGGCGTCGTTTAAAGGGATCCTCGCTCCCTTCCCCCTCCGATCTCAATCCGCCCTTTCCCTCTCCCGCATCACTCGTAAGTGGTATTCTGCAGTTTTTTTCACTCTCGCTGTGACGGTGGGCAATGGTTCTGCCTCAATCCGTACGGGGCATGATCTCCCATCATCGGTCAACATTTGGCAGACCCAAAAAGCTAAATTCTTCCGTAAGAATGTAAGATCCGTCCACTCGTCAACGATTGGAGGCTACTCTCCTTGTTCTTACATGCACCAACCACATTCGCAACGAACTGCCCGGGCGATGAAACTCGGGGCGCGCAGCTTCGCCCTGCTCACCTTCTCGGTCATTGCCACCGTCGCCCTCCTCTCCTACGCGATTTATGACGGTGAGCGATTCTTCGCCTTCGGGGCCCTCGCCAGCTTCGGGTTCACCGTGACCCTCTTCATTCTCCATCGGGTGTATGCCGCCGCGGCCCACTGCCCCCTCTGCCGCGGACCGGTCCTCGCTGGCTCGGGGGCGCAACGCAATCGCAACGCCAAGCGCACTCTCGGCAGTCACCGTCTCCGCGTGACGCGCGACATCATCTTCGCCAACTCCTTCATCTGCCCCTATTGCAATGAACCCACCGAGTGCGTGGTGAAGGCGCGCCCGAAGCGCGGCCAGGTGGTGAAGCGGCGCTCCACCTCTCGGCGCTAAGGCACCGGTTCCAGCGACCGATCACGGCTACCCTACCCCGGCTCAGTCCCCCTGGCTCACCTCGGGCTCGATATCGATCAGCGGCTTTTTCACCTGCTTCTTCTTGGCCGCCTTTTTCTTGCTGGTCTTCTCAATGCTCTCGATTGGACTGTCTCCCTGGTCCTGCACCGGAACGATGTTGATGTCGACTTTCACCGGGACCGCACGCAGTCCTTCGATGATCGTCTGCAACTGGGAGACGGTGTCCTTGGCGAGGGTCTGCGGCTTGGCGTAGTCCGCGCCCGCCACGGCGATGCCTTCCTTGATCGCACCGAGGCCATCGTTGAATTCGCTGAGCTGCGCCACCACCCGGGCCACCGGATCCTGCTCACCTGCCCCGCCCAGCAGCTTCTTCTTGCGGAAGCTCACCTTGATCTCATCCCAGCGCGCGGAGTCCTCCTCCGTGAGGGTTCCCTCCAGCTCGAAAAACTTCAGGAAGTTCGCCTCGGCGCCGGTCGTCAGGGTCTGCGACTCATTCCGATAGTGATCGCTCACCAGCTCGCGCACTTCCTCTTCCGTCATCAGGGGAACCACCTTCTCGGCGATGCGATTCATATTCCGGTAGGAACCCTGCAGGCGGAAGGCCGGCTCCGTGCGGTAGGCGTCTTCCTGGCCTGCGCTGTGGATGTACTCCTGGTTGACGCGCAGCAGGCTGTCGCGCACCGCGAAGAGATGCTTCAGGGTCTTCGCAAACTCCTCGATCTCGGCCGGCGTATAGTTTCCTTCGAAATCGATTCCTTCCTGAGCGCCCGACTCGGCGATCCGCATCGCGGCATAGACGTCGGCCTGGCTCCGGCTCGCCAGCTTCTGGAGGGCGGGATTGGAGGTCAGGCAGTTCTCGATGTAGCTCCCCTTGAAGGCCTCCTCGTGGCCACCGAGGATATCGCCCAAGTTGTAGGTGTCGGCGCGGTTGGCGAGCATGTCGGGAATCTGGAAGCGACTTCCGCTCTCGGTGAACGGGTTGCCCGCCATCACCACTGCGACCTTCTTGCCACGCAGATCATAAGTCCGGGCCCGGCCCTTGTAGACGCCCTCGATCTTCCGCTGCGCATCGCACAAGCTGATAAACTTCTGCAGGAACTCGGGATTGCAATGCTGAATGTCGTCGACGTAGAGCATCAGGTTGTCGCCCATCTCGAGTCCGAGGTTGAGCTTCTCGATCTCCTCCCGGGCCGAGAGGTTGGGCGCTTCGGCGGGGTCGAGCGAAGTGACATGGTGACCAATCGCGGGCCCGTTGATCTTGAGGAAGGTCAAGCCCAGCCGGTTCGCGATATACTCCATCAAGGTGGTCTTCCCATAGCCGGGCGGGGAAATAAGCAGGAGCATGCCCATGCGATCCGTGCGCGAATCCACCCCCGCAGTGCCCATCTGCTTGGAGAGATTGTCGCCCACCAGCGGGAGGTAGACGTCGTTGATGAGCCTGTTCCGCACAAAGGAGCTCAGCACCCGCGGCTGGAATTCCTCCAGGCGAATCTCCCCGCGTTTCTCTTCCACGATCGCTTTCTTGATCTCCTGGCAGGCCTTGAACTTGGGCGCTGCTTCCAGCGCGAAGCGATCGAGGCGCTCGAAGAATTCGTTGTAGTGAAGGGAAAGCTTGCGCTCCTCAATCCGGGAATGAGATCCCGAGAGGCCTTCCACGGAGGTCTCCAGGGTCACCGCGTGAACTTCACGCTTCGCCTGGTCACCGCGCGCCAGGTGGGCTGCCGCTTCGCTGACATACCAGCTCCGCAGGACTGGATCGGGGAAGGAATACTCCGGACCATCGTCCAATCCATCCAACCAGTCGCGATTCACCTGAAAGCGTCCCAGGGCATCGCCCGCAAACGGAGCCAACGCATCCTCGTAGGTCTTCTTGGCCCGCTTGGCCGCCAGCACGTGCTGAAAATGCTGCATCAATCCGGCTGCCTCGCGTGAGACCACAAAGCCGCTCGAACCGGTCAGCTCGCCGAAGAGATACTCGGCTGCCCGCTTCGCCATCACAGCCGGGAAGTGCACCTCGAGGAAGGACCCCAGAGCGGATTCCAACTCACCCACCAACTCGTGTTCGCCCTCACTCGCGCCGAGAAACTTTCGACGACCAGCATGGGCCGCGAGCTTGGCGGCAAGGGCCGAGCGCTCGTCTTCGGCCCACGCGTGCCAGGCCGTGATGGCCGCGCCGCGAGTGGCGGGCGCATAGCGTAGCAGGCCCACCTCCCGGTGAATGGGCAGGAGGGCTGCCAGCAACTTGGCGGCATCCGCATCGTGCACCCCCTTGGTGTAGCCTTCCGCGTAGCGCGGCTGCATAAAGCGTTGCACGTCCTCAATCGTGCCGTTGCCCACTTCCTCGGCGACGAGCATCTGGTAAATCAGCCACTCCGCGCGATAGACATCCGCATTCTCGCTGATGATCTCCTGTCCCCAGATCTCCCTCGTCGCGAGGAATTCCTCATTGCGCACCGGCTCGAAGAAGTCCGTCCCGGAAAGGTGAAAGCACATCTTGTCGTCGTGCGGAATAATCGAAAGCTCGAGTTCCTGCTCGTTGACCGAAAACTTGTGCCGCCCGAACTGGATGACCGCTCCCCCATCGACGAAGAGCTCCTTGCGGTCCTTGAGCTGGCGCACTGAATCGTCCCGCAGCGTATTGAGCCGGGTCTGGACATCATCGGCCTTCACCGAGTCCCCCAACTCGCCGAGCTGCGCGATGATGTCGCGCAACTTGTCGATCATCAGGTCACCCGCAAAGTAGCCGTTGATGTCGTTGATGTCCTCGAGCTTGGAAACACGGTGCTGCACTCCGCTCAGGATGCGTTCGGCCGACTTGACCAGGGTGCCGGCCCGGCGATTCCGCTGTTCGAGGAGCGACTGTTTCCTTCCCTCGAAGGCTTCGTAAATCTCTTCCCGCTTCCCACCGAGCTCCTCGATGTCCTCGTCGAACTCCGCAAAGCGACCCTCCAACTCCTCCACCTGTACCATCAATTTGGTGAGGTATTCGTCGCAACGCTCCGGCGAGTCGCAGAGGTCGAGGTAGTTCACCACCGCCTGGCTAAGGAGCTTCATCTGCGCCCCGAACTGGGCCACCCCTTCCGACTTCGCAAGCTCCCTGCGGGATTGCTTCAGCTCGGCGCGCACGCCGTTCAAGGTCGCGTAAATCGTCGAAATCCCGTCGATGATCGCGGTGGTCTTGGTGGCATCCTCGATCTTGAGGTTGCTCACCACATCGATGAGCATTTCCAGCTCCGCGCCCGCGTTGTCGAGGGCTTCGCCCACCGCATCGGCCTCGGTGACTTTCCCAAGTTTGCCGATCGCGGTCTTCTGTTCCTCGACTGCCTTGCGATAAGGCACGAGCGCTTCCTCTTTCAGGAGAAACTCGACGGTCTGGTTGGAGCAGCGCTCGGTGGCTTCGATCACCCGCTGCTCGAGGTCCTCCACCAGGGCCTTGTCGACGTAGCGCAATTCCCGCAGGCCGATCACCTCCCCACGCCGCCGGCGCATTTCGGTGAGGTGATGCACAAACCCGAGGATGTCGTCCGGCGCGGAGTGGGCGACCTGCTTGAGCAGGGCTTCGACCGCCTCGCGCACAGTGCCGGTCTGCTCCTTGGTTCCCTGGCGCAACCGCTGCACCTTGTCGAACTCATCGATGGCAGAACCGGCCGCCCGCTGGATCTCGCGCACCGGGTGAGCGAGGTCATGGGTCTCCTTCTTCGCGATCCAGAAGTAGCTGTCGAGGACGTCACCGGTCTTCTTGACGAGGTCCAGATAGAGCCCGGCGTAGCTGTCTTCCTTTCCCAACAGGACGAGCACTTCGCGGCACTCGGCCATTCCGCGAACCAACTCGGCGTTGCCGATCTTGAAGATCATCGAGTCATGGCTCCCGGTCTCCGCCGCGAGGGCCTCTTCGCTGAGATAGGGGGTCTGCCAGACCTGCAGGGTGTGATGCTTCTGGGCCTGTTGCGCGGTCTTGAAGAAGACCAACTCGCCATTCGGGAAGAGCGAGTAGCCATTGCAGATCACCGGGGTCTCGACCGTCTGCGAGATGATGTTGTAGGAAAGCAGGACATAATCGCCGCTCACGCGATTGTAGAAGACATGGAGAAAGTCTTCGCCGTTCGCGGACAGGATGCGCCGTTCGAAGCGCATGTTGGTCAGGTCGGTCCCGAAGACCTTCACTTCCCCGGTCAGCAGGAGGTAGCCGTTCGCAAAGATGAGCCCCTGGTCATCGGGCAGGAGGACGCACGACTGGCCGATGGCATCGAGGCGATGCACCATCCGCGTCTTCTCGTTGTAAACCAGGTAACGATGAAGGTCCTCCCGGTAGGGAAGGATCTTCATCAGGATGAGCGGTCCCACCAAGGCATAGAAGATTTCGGCGTCGTCGAGGGTCTGGTCGAGGTCGGCGACCGGCTCGGCGTAGATCCCCTCTCCCGTTGTGGTATTGTCCTCGATCTTGATCGTCAGATCCCCGCCCACCGTCTCCACAAAGACGCGATCAGCGATCGAGATGTGGGGATGCTCGCCGGAACGATGCATGTCACGGTGCGCACGCTTCCATTCGAACTCCTGCTGGTTGGGAAAGACATACTCGTGGTCGAAGCGGTTTCCGAGATACTGCAAGGTTCCGTCCCCCTGCATGAGCCACTTGAAGGTCTTCAGGTCATCGACCCCCTTCCCGATCCGCATCCCCATGAAAAGGTGCGGCCCGATGACCATGAACTTCACGAAGACGGTCTGCTTGTAATAGCGGTAGAGGTACTGGAAGTCCTCCGCAAACTCATCCGTGAGGACGCCGTCGATCGGGAGTTGCTGGAATTCGTGGCCTTCCGGGTTGTACTCGTAGGCCGCGAAGACGTCCGAGATGCTCGTGGTCTGCTTGAGTCCGAACTGGATGTTGTATCCGAAGAGGAACCGGTTCGCCCCCACCGAAATCATGTCGCGCGGCACACAGTTGAACTCGGTGGTGACCCGCGAGGTCGAGATCAGCTCGTTTTCGACCACCCCGAAGAGGGCCTTGCGCTCCGCGTTGAGCGACTCCAGGCGATCGCGAAGCTCCGCCCCATGGCGCGAGAGCCGGTCGCGGATGACCTCGTAAGCGCCACCTTCGAGCTGCTGTTTTTCTTCAGGCATGAGTTCAGGCCCAGGTCCGGTCGGGACCTATAGGTCTCCGCGTCCCATAGGTCCCAGTCAGCTGGCTTAGCCGAGCTTGTTGAGGACTTCGGCGGCCTTGGCGTCGGCGAGGCCGAAGCGCTCGGCGGCTCCGAGGAGGCCCACCAGTCGCTCGCGGTCTTTGCCCTTGGATTTGCCAACCAGCTTGGCAAGCAGGGCGCTCACCGAGAGGTTCTTGAGGTCCTCGCTCTTGACTCCGAAGTCCGTCAGCCACGTCGTCATCTGTGACTGGAAGTACTCGGGGTCGCCGTTGAAGAAGGTGTCCTTCACATCTTTCAGCACCCTGCTGTTGCCGACCGTGCGGTCGACCACCTTGCCGGTCGTGATGGCGTTGGTGATGCGGTCGAAGAACTCGGTCTCGCCACCGACGATGTCGATGTTGGCCGACTTGAGGGCCTCGCCCACCACCACGGCTTGCTGCTCGGCGATCTTGCGATGCACATCGATCTCGGCGAGTTCGACATCGAGGTCCTTCTGCAGCTTCAGCTTGAATTCCTCGTGGTCCTGGCCGGCCTCTTCGAAGAGCTTCATGGCTTCCGCTTTCTGGGTGATGGCCTTGGCCTCGGCCTCACCCTTGGCGCGCAGGACTTCGGCTTCGCCCAGACCCTGGGCGGCCGCTTCCTTGGCAACCGCTTCGGCGATCATCTTCTTGGCTGCGGATTCCTTCTCGGAGGCGGTCTCTTCCGCTTCCGCGGCGATCACGCGCTCCTCGGCGTGCATCTCGGCGGCCTGGCGATCGGCCTCCGCGGCTTTCATTACCGCGTAGGCTTTCTCGTCGGCCTGCAACTCGATCGCCCGCTTGTGGGCTTCGGCACCCTTAACTTGCTCGATCAACTTCTCCTGCGCGCTGGCTTCCGCCAACGTGACGGTGACCTGTTTCTGACGATCGGCGGTCGCGAACTCCTCGGTATCCTTGATCCGCTGTTGCTCTTCCACCACGCCCTTCTCGACCGCCACCCGCTCACGGATGACCTCCTGGATTTCCTTCTTCTGGACCTCCACGGCCTTGTCCTTCTCGATGGACTTGAGTTCGGTCACGCGCTCGCGCTCGATTTGCTCGAGCATGCGTTCGCGCTCCACGCGCTCCAGCTCCACCCCGTCGGTGCGTTCCTTGTTGCGCATCGCGACGATGACCTGGCGCTCCTGGTTCTGGGTCGCAATCTGGATCTCCTCCTCGGCGGCAATGCGAGCCTGCTCGGACTTCTGCCGCTGCTCTTCCGCCACCTTGGCTGTTTCGGCCTGCTCGCGGGCCTGCACGGTTTCGACCTCGCGCCTTTGCTTCGCCTCGGTCTCGGCCAGCTGTCGCTCCAGCTCGAGGATCGCTTCGCGAGCCTCCACGTCCTGCTTCTTGATGACCTTCTGCTTCTCCCGCTGGATGCTGTTCGCGAGAATGGCCTGCTTGGCGGTCAGGTCGGTAATCTTCTTGATGCCCTCCGCATCGAGGATGTTGTTCGGATCGAGCGAATCGAGTGGAGTCTGCTCCAGGTAATCGATCGCGGCGTCGTCGAGAATGAACCCGTTCAGGTCCGTGCCGATCACCTTCAGGATCTCGTCGCGGAACTTGTCGCGGTCTTCATAGAGCGCGATGAAATCGAAGCGTTTTCCGACCGTCTTGAGGCCTTCCGAGAATTTCGCGTCGAAGAGAATCCGAATCTCGTCTTCGCTGGAAGCCCGCTCGCAGCCCACCGACTGGGCCACCCGCAGGACGTCATCCTCCACGTTGTTCACACGCACGAAGAAGGCCACCTTGATGTCGGCCCGCATGTTGTCCTGGCAAATCAGTCCGTTCTGGCCGGTCCGGTCGATCTCGATCCGCTTGAGAGAGATGTCCATCGTCTCCGCGCGGTGGAAGACGGGCCAGACCATCACCCCGTTGAATTCAATCTTGGTTCCTCCAAATCCCGTCCGAATCAGGGCAGTGCCCTTTTTCACTTTCCGGTAGAGGGCCGCGTACATCAATCCCATCGCGAAGATCAAGCCGACGATTAGGGCCAGTCCGACCAGGATGATCTTGATGGTCTCGCCCAAGGCGAGTGGCATGTTCAGTATCAGTTCTTTCATTGGGTCTGCAGTTGTCGTTGGGATAGGCTTAGCTGGTGGAGATATTCTTTACGTAGTAAATTCCGCTCTCTTTGTCGTAGTTGTAGACCACGACTTCAGTTCCCCGGGGAAGCGGCTTGGCCCCTTCGCCGAGGCGGGCATTGAGAAGAAGGACTTCGCCGCTCTCCTCAATTTCGACCTGTCCGTTCTCAGTGGTGATTTCGCCGCTGCGCACCGTCCCGGAACGGCCCACCACGGGCTTGTGCTCCGTCCCGTCGCCCTTCATCGCGCGGAAGATGGGCTTCAGGGGCTCGGTGGCCAGTCGGGTCAAGAGCACCGCTCCCACAAAGGAACCCAGGCCGATCATGGTTCCACGGAATTCGGTCCCATCCGGATTGAACCAGAGGTTGCCAAGCATCGCGCAGATCCAAAGAAAGATGAAGAGGAAGGAGAAGACCGCCATGATGGGAACATCTGTTCCGTTCACGATCTTGAGGGCACCGTGCACAAATCCCAGGAAGGGGCCGTGCCCGCCGCCGTCAAAGTCCCCGGCATCGACGTCCACATCGATATCGGTATCGACGTGGGCATCAAAGTCGACATTCAGAAACTCCAGGTCGAGGGCTCCGATCGCGGCCATCAGCCAGTAAAGAATGATGGGAACGAGCAGGAGCGTAAACGGCAACACCTGCCCACTGATGGCTAGATCCCAGATTTCCTTCACAACGATGCCATACAAACAGGTCCTACCACGCTAGTGCCATTATAAATAGCCCAAGATTTCGGACTGGCGACAGTCATCGGCAATAATTCTAACCTACCTAAAGAACTGTCTACCAGCGAACCGGGACGATTTGCTCATTCCCGGAGCCGTCGTCATATTTCACGTGTCCGTGCTTCCGGCCGTATTCGTGCACGCACTTGGTGACCTTCACGTCGTAGGCGCAATACTCCGCGATCTTCATGAGGGGAGCCTTGTCACCCGTGGTCTTGTGCGCGCGCCACCACTTGAGGGCGTCGATGCCCACTGCGGTCTTGCCCGTTCCCAAGGTCGCGGAGGCCACCTTGCCGAGCCCGATGCGCCGCCCGATGTGTTCCTTGAGATCCACCATGAGGTCCAGGTTTACCGTTTGCGAACCGAGATCGAGCACGGTGTATCCTTCGAGCACGCCGTAGTCGAAGTGCAGGTGGTTGTAACCCACCACCAACTCCGCCTTGGTGAGCAATTGCACGAGATCCTCAAGTTCCTCTTCGGGATAGACGCGGTATTTGCCCGAGTCGGCGCAGTAGGAACAGCCCACCGAGACACCCATCTTGCTCAGGTTGGCGACGCCTCCAACGTCGTTGAAGCTGCGTTGCGTTTCGAGATCGAAGTAAACCGTGCCAGGCATGCGGGTGAAAGTATTGGTGTCAGTGCGAATTGGGCAAGTTCAAGTGCTCAAACCTTGCTCCTCCAACAGTTCGAAGAATTGGAAGATGGCCGGCATGAGAACAAGGAAAAGGAGGACCAGAATGATCATGAAGAGCATCATGAAGAGCATCACAGGCAGAAAGAGCAGCCCCACCACCCGCACCTTCATTCCCGAAATGGTGTCCCAGGGCGCCTCGTTGTTCTTGAGGGAGTACCACAGGCACAGCGCGTGGCAGATGACCGGGAGGATCCCGATCAAGAGCCCCATCCCAACGATGTAGACGCGCAGGGACCGCGTGAGGGAAACCCCGAGGGGAAGGGGTTCTTCCTCCGGTGTGACCACTCGAATTCCCAGGAGAAACTTTCCGGGAGTCGTCTTGTAGAGGTGGAGGAAGAGGGCTTCCAGGATGACATAAGGCAGAAAACAGAAGTAGCGGAACGACGAGAACCACGCCGCCAGGATGTCTTGCCCGGTAACCTTGAGAAGGGCAAAGAGAAAGAGGGTATAAAGCGTGAGATCGAACCAGCGGGCAAAGAAGCGGACATACGGATAGGGCCGGTCCGGGAGCGGCGGCGGAGTCGCGGAAGCCGAATCGCGATCCGAAAACTCCCCCTGGAAGACGTCCATCTCCTTGAGCGCCACCCATTGGTCCTGATCCTTGTGCCAGGCCAGTTCCTCGCCAGTCAGTTCCTCGCTCTCGATGCGCTCCCGCACTTCATAGGTCTGGAACGGCCCCCGCTTTTCCCCGTCCTCAACGATCCAGACTTCCATCGGCCATCTCTTAGAGGTTACGGAGACAGCGCGCGGGGTCGCTTCTCGAAGCCTTCACGGCTGGGAGCCAGGCCGCGAGGGTGCACAGAATGAATGCCCCGCCCGCGATGGCACAAACCTCGACCGGATTGACGTGTGCCGGAAGTCCCTCGATATCATGGAAGTCGGCCGGAAATATATCAAAGCCGACGGATTTCAATCCCTCGTAGATGGGATCGCGAAAGCGCACCACCAACAATCCAAGGCCCACTCCCAGCAAGGACCCGGCAAGGCCAATCATCATGCCTTGATAGAGGAAGACGCGGACCACCTGTCCGGGCAGGGCCCCAAGTGCCTTCATCACCCCGATCTCCTGCTTCTTTTGGATCGTGACCGTGAACATCACCGCCCCGATACAAAACGCGGAGACGAGCACAATGAAGGAGAGCGCGAAGTACATCATCATTCGTTCCCGGGCGATGAGTTCCACCCACGCGCGATTCTGGTCTTTCCAAGTGTGCACTGACCAGGAATCCCCCAGGGCCGCCTTGATTCTTTCAGCCACCAGTCTCACCTCATAGGGATCATCCACGCGCACCCCGATCGCTTCCACCCCGCCTTCGAGATTCTTCAGTTCCTGACCGGTGGGGAGCGGCACAAAGACGGCCGGGTGGAGCACATGCTTGGTGGTTTTGAAAATGCCAACGACCTCCAGTTCCTTCGGGAGCGCGACCTCCCTCATGCCACGAAGCAGGCGACCGTCTTCCACCTGTCGGTCCATCTTGTCGAGGGTGTCGAACTGATCGAGGACCTTCTCGACCGAACCGGGAGGAAGAAGCCGCCGGTCCTCCGTCGCGTTCTTCTCCCCGCTATCGAGGACTGTCAGAATGCCGATCAGGATCGACCGCTCGGCCGGCCGGATGTTCTCCCGCTGCAGGTCGTCGATCGCGTAGTAAATTTTTTTGAGGTCCTCGAAATCGAAGCCCTCCCTGGTCTCTTCCACCGTCATCTTGGTCCGCAGATCCTTGCGGATCTCGGCAAACATCGCGGCGTATTCCACCGCCACCAGCTCGCGATCGGTAATCTTCCAGGCCTTGGCCAGTTGCTGGAGGTTGCGCGCTGAATGAAGCATGATGACGTCTCCCACCCGGAGTCTGAACTGCTTGGCGGTGGTCTCGGCCACCACCGCCTTTTCATCGAGCCCCATCGCAGCGGTCCCACCGTCGTATTTCTCCTTATCGATGAGATCCTCCAACGCTTCCATCTGTCGCTCGTTGCTCGTGTCGATGGCGCGATACTCCACCGGGTAGAACATGTCTGCCATCTCCAGGATGGTGAAGTCTCGGAGCTGCGCGTAGGCTTCCTGGACTTCGTCCACCTTCTCCACCAGTTTGGTGATTTCCCGCCAGTCGTGGATCAGGACCGGCGCCTCGTCCGGCCCGTCAGGCTTGTACTCCAGCTCGACATGGGGCGCGAACCCGAGCAGTCGGCTCTTCACCTCACGTTCGAAGCCCGCCATCACGGCCAAGACCACAATGAGTACCACTACCCCAACCGCCACCCCGAGAAGGGACGTCAGCGTGATGGGGGAGAGATGCGTCCGCTTCGGATTGAGATACCGGAGCGCGAGCATCAGGCTGAAAGACCGTCGAGCGATGATGTTTAACTACTGCTAGTTTCCTAGCCCGGCAAGAGACAATGTGAGGAGAGCTACTCCCGGTGAGGGGCGGGGACGACCAGGGCGGGGATCTGCGCCTTGCGCACCACCCCTTCCGCCACGGAACCAATCAGGACGCTGGCAATCACGCCGTGCCCGTGGGAACCCACCACCACCAGGCCCTCCTCGGTGCTTTCGGCGTGCTCGAGGATCGCCTGCAGGGCATTGCCCTCCAGCAACTTCGATTCCACCCCGAGTTCGGCCACTTTCCCACATTGCTCCGCAAGGGCCTTTCCGGCCCGCACCCGCGCCTCCTTCTGAAAGGTGTGAATGGCGGGAAACTCCTCGGGGGTGAAGCCGTAGGCGCTGTAGGTGGGCTCCGGTTCAATCACATGGACCAGCTTGAGGCAGGCACCGAACGCCTTTGCCATCGCAGCCGCGGTTTCGAGCACCGCAGCGGAGGCGTCGGAAAAATCGAGGTCCGCAATAATGGTTTTCATGACAACCATACCCTAGCACCAATCGTGTCGGCCAGCATCGGGAATCAAGCGATGCTTCCTTTCGCGCAAAATCCACGCAGCTTCCGTTTCCCCTTGCTACCGGCTGCAAGCTCCCCGCTACTCTCCCCCATGATCAAGTTTCTCCACACTCGCATCCGCGTCTCCGATCCCGAGCAATCGGTCGCCTTCTACCAGAAACTCGGCTTCGAACTTGGGGAACGCAAGGACTCTCCCCAAGGCAACAAGCTCGCCTTCCTCCACCTCCCCGGCAACGAACACTTCCTAGAGCTCACCTACTCACCCGACTTTGTGGTCGAGTTTCCCGAAGACCTGATGCACACCTGCGTCGGCGTGCCCGACATCATCGAGTACTGCGGCAAGCTCGAAAACGACGGCCTCGAAATTTGGCCCGACGGCTGGCGCGACAAGTTCTCTTCCGGTGATCGCAAGATGGCCTTCGTGACCGATCCCGATGGCTACGAGGTCGAGATCCTCGAGCGGTAGCACAGGCGCTGCCCGCCACCGATTTTCAATCCGAATACTTCAGCTCGCCTCCACCGGCTCTGCGCTCACCCTGATCTTGTCGCGCAGCTCCGGGTAGTCTTCGAGATCGGGATCACGCTCTAACAGTTCTTCGGCCAGGCGACGCGCTTCCCGCACCAGGGCGGTGTCGGCGAGATAGTCGACGAAGCGCAGGTCGGTGAGGCCGCTTTGCGCGGTGCCGAGCACTTCGCCCGGTCCCCGCAGGAGAAGGTCCTCTTCCGCGATCTTGAACCCGTCGCCGGTCTCCTCGAGCACGCGCAACTTCTTCAGCGCTTCCTCGCTTTTCCCGTCGGTCACGAGGATGCAGTAGCTCTTGTGTTCCCCCCGGCCGATCCGTCCGCGAAGTTGATGAAGCTGGGCCAGGCCGAATCGCTCGGCGTTGTAGATCACCATCACACTGGCGTTCGGAACGTCCACCCCGACTTCCACCACCGTGGTGGCAACCAGCGCCTGCAGTTCATTCTCGCGAAAGCGCGTCATCACGCCGTCCTTCTCCTCCGGCTTCATCTGGCCATGCAGCAAGCCGACCTCGTAGCCCCCCAGGCGCTTCTGCCACTTCTCGAATTCCCCTGCGGCCGACTGCGCTTTCACCGCTCCGCTTTCATCCACCAACGGGTAGACCAGGTAGATTTGCCTTCCCTCCGCGAGCTGCTCCTTGAGGAACCTGGTGACATCGGTCACTTTCGGCTTCACCCGCATCCCGGTGACGATCTTGCCGCGCCCGGCCGGGAGTTCATCGAGCACCGAGACGTCGAGGTCACCGTAAATCGTCAGGGTCAGCGTGCGCGGAATCGGAGTCGCGGTCATCACCAGGACGTCCGGCATGATGCCCTGCTGAATGAGACGTCCCCGCTGGGCCACGCCGAACTTGTGCTGCTCGTCGATGACCACCAGGCCGAGATCCGTAAAGGCGAGGTTGTCATAGAGAAGGGCGTGGGTGCCAATCACGATCTGAGGTTCGCCTTCGATCTCAAGGTGATCGGCCTCCTTCTTCGCCCCGGTGACGAGGGCGATGCGTAGTGCGAGTGGCGCCAGCCATCTGCGAAAGGTGAGATAATGCTGCTCGGCGAGGATCTGGGTGGGCGCCATGAGGGCAGCCTGGCTTCCGGACTCCACCGCCAGAAGCATGGCGCACATCGCCACAAAGGTCTTCCCGGAACCCACATCGCCCTGCAGAAGACGATTCATGGAATGCTCGTCGCGCATGTCCGCTGCAATTTCATGCACGCTGCGTTTCTGTGCATTGGTGAGATCGAAGGGCAGGCTCTCATAAAAGGCGGTGAGCAGGCCGGTCTTGCTCCCTTGCACCCGGCCGGGATGCTGGAGGTGCAGCTGACGCCGCCAAAGGACGTTCAGTTGCAGGACAAAGAACTCCTCAAGCGCAAAGTAGCGCCTCGCCTCGAGGGTCTGCTCCAGTTCCTCGGGGAAGTGCACGGTTCGGAGCGCTTCGAGACGCGAAATTCCCGGGTCGATCTCATAGGGAGCCTCCACGGTGGCGGGATCAAGCTTCTGCAAGGCCTGGTGGATGATCTCGCGGAGCCGGCGCTGGGGAATTCCGGTCACGTTGCGATAGATCGGGACGATGCGCTCCAGGTGAATGGATGGCCCTTCATCCTCGCGGACGACTTCGAACTCAGGGTGATCGATAATGAGCCGGCCTCCGCCATCCTTGGGCTTGCCGTAGACCACGACCTCGTGCCCCACTGCCACCATGCGGTGCAGGTAGGGCATGTTGAACCAGCGGCAGGTGATCTTGTTGGATGAGAGAACGTTGTCGCCTCCCTCTTGAATCACGATCTCGTAGAACTGCCGGCGCCCGCCAAAGCGCTTGCGCGCCGAGTCGACCACGGTGCCTTGCAGGCAGACCGCTTCCCCACCGGCCTGGGCTGGAAAGGCATCAAAGCGCCGGCGGTCTTCGTAGCGCTTCGGAAACCAGTCGAGCAGGTCACCCACGGTGTGAACCTCCGAAGCCGTGAAGGCCTGGAGGTCCTTTTCAGGGAACTCCTCAAGGGCGGACAGGGACTGGGAAGAACTCCAGGAACTCATGAATTCGCTTCAACTACGTCGTTCCAATTTCCAGATAGATCTCAAGCCCGGAGATTCAATTGCCATGCCCCTACTCGGCTGCCCGGATCTCCCGTACGCTGATCTGCAGCGACGTCCTTCCGCGGAAGAGGTTGCGGTCGATGGTGAAGGCGATGTCCCACGGCGGGTCCGGCAGTTCGCGCTCACCGGCACCGAAAAACATGGCATCACGCTCGTGCAATCCCTGCCGCAACGAGAGGCGCAGGTGGCGGTTCTTGAGGCGGCGGGGCGACTCGGTGAGCCACACCCCCCGCGACATGAATACCGGCTGCGGATTGCCGGGACCGAAGGGCTGCAGAAGTTCGTAGCTGTTGAGAAAATCCAGCGAGAGATCGTCAAAGGGAACCTCCGCGTCAATGTGGATGCGCGGCTTTCTCTCCTCGGCGGTGGTGTGCTCGAGCACATAGGCTGCGAAGGCCTCCGCAAATTCCTCGAGCTTGTCTTCGTGCAAGCTGATGCCGGCCGCCATGTGGTGACCCCCGCCCGCCTCAAGGAAGACCTTGCAGGCATCGATGGCGTTCACCAGTGAGACGCCCTCAATGCTCCGCCCGCTGCCTTTTCCCATTCCCTTGTCATCGAAGGAAATCACAAAACTCGGCTTGTGATAGTAGCGCATCAAGCGCGAAGCCACGATGCCCACCACTCCCGGGTGCCAGGCGCGCGAACCCACCACGATGACCGGATCGCGATCCTCGTCAAAGCCCTCTTCGAGTTTCGCCATCGCCTCCTCGTACATCTTTTGCTCGAATTTCTGGCGCTGCCGATTGTAGCCATCGAGTTGCTCCGCCAAGTTCATGGCAACCTTCTGCGAGTCCGCCATGAGGACCGCCAGGGCGTCCTCCGGTGCATCCATGCGACCCGCCGCGTTGATGCGGGGACCGATCCGGAATCCGACATCCGAGCTGGTCGCGTTTCCGTTCATCCCGCTCACCTCCATGAGCGCTCGCAGTCCGTGGTTGTGCGTCTGGGGCAGGCGCCGCAAGCCATGACGCACCAACAGGCGGTTCTCGTCGACCAAGGGCACGATGTCGGCGATGGTGGCCACCGCCACGAGGTCCAAAAAGTCCTTCAGGTCCACGCCTTCCAACCGGCGGGTCTTCATCAGGGCGTGGGCCAGCTTGAAGACCACCCCCGCCGAACAAAGATAGCCATAGTCGTCTCCCATTTTCGGATTCACCACCGCGACGGCCGGGGGGCGGCCCACGATCCCGGTCTCGTGATGGTCCGCCACGATGACATCGATTCCCCTTTCCTTCAGCCGTTCGATCTGGGGCCCCGATGCCGTTCCGCAATCCACCGTAATCAGCAAGGTAGGCGGGATCTCGGCCTTGAGACAGCGGTCGATGGCGGCGTCGCTCAAGCCGTAGCCTTCCTCTCCGCGCACGGGGATGAAGGTCTGCGCTTCGAGTCCGTATGCCGAGAGGACACGCCGCATGATGGTGACCGAAGTGATCCCGTCCACGTCGTAGTCCCCGAAGACACAGGTCGGCTCGCCCGCATCGACGGCCTGCAGGATGCGCTGCACGGCAATGTCCATCTCGGGGAGTTCGAAAGGATCATGCAGATCGCGGAGCCGGGGGCGCAGAAACCTATCGAGTTCCGCTTCCTCGGTATATCCACGCTGGGCCAGGAGGAGACTCAGGATGCGGGGAAGATCGCTGTTCTTCCCGGGTGCAAATCCCTCGGGCGCCTCCTTCACAATCCATTCAATCTCCTGCATCACCCAGGCCGCTGGCCTTGAGTGAAGCTAAGGGCGGGCCGCTCCGGGCTCAAGAACCTATGGGATCGAGAATCAATCGCTCCTCCGCCCAAGCGGCCGGAGCGCGCTCGCGTGGAGTGGCGATGCGATCGATAAATCGGTCCCAAACGTCCTGTCCTTCGAGAATTTCCACCTCGATGCGCAGGAAATAGATATCCACATCGAGCTCGGCGGGCTTGGGAAAGCGCACCGCATCTTTTTCGGTGGTGACGATCAATTCGATGTCGCGCTCGATGCAACGGGTCATGAAACGATCCACCTGGCGCTGGGTGAAGGGATGGTGGTCGGCAAAGGTGCGATGAAACTCGACGTTCGCGCCCAGCTTCTTCAGGAGCCCCTCGAAGCTCTCGGGCACCGCGATGGCGCTGATGGCGGCCACGTACTTGTCATGCAGGTTCTCCAGGGCCAACCGCCCGCCCCCGAAGACCCTCTCGAGGTATTGCGGGGCGTGGGTGGTCTGCATGATCTCGGCGGTCGGATTGTACTTCCGCATGCGCCGGAGGAGAGATTCATCGGTGGGCCCCTGGCACTTGGTGATCATGATGTGGCTGGCCCGGCAGAGATTGCGGGGGGGCTCGCGGAGAGTGCCCCGGGGCAGAAGCGCTCTCGTCCCGAAGGGGGCATTCTGGTCCACGAGGACGAGGTCGTATTCGTGATCGAGGGGGAGATATTGCAGACCATCGTCGAGCACGAGGGTGTCCGCTCCCAGCTCCCCCACCGCAAAGCGGCCTCCGTTGACTCGGTTCTTGTCCACCACCACCCGCACGCCCTTGAGGTTCTTGGCCAACATGAAGGGTTCGTCCCCGGCATAGGCGGCATCGAGCCGGATTTCCTCCCCATCGCTCACAATCTTGGGCAGCCCTTCGCACTCCTCGGGACTCAGGTCCCTCCACTCCTGGAGCTGGTCGAGTTTCTTACTCTTGTATCCCCGGCTCAGCACCGCCACTCGCCGGCCCCGATCGCGCAGGGTGCGGGCGAGGAGCTCCACCACGGGGGTCTTTCCGGTTCCTCCCACCGTCAGGTTCCCGACACTGATCACCATCGTGCCCAGCCGGGCCTGCTCCTTCCAGTGCTGCCGGTAAGCCTTCAGGCGAACGCGCACAATAAATCCGTAAAGGAAGGAAAGGGCGCGGAAGACCACCCGGGCCGTGGCAGCGCCGAACCCGCGGGCTCGCCCGAATATTACATCGGCTCCCCACTTCTCGATATCGTCCGCCCACTGGCCCACGGCCGGAGGGTAGATCCTAATTGCGATTTGCGAAATTCTAAACGGAGAGAACCGGGAATCAGAGAGTTTAGGATTTCGAATTTCGAGTTTAGTGCTTTCCTCCCGCCATGGATCGCCCCGACGGCCGTCAATCGGATCAACTCCGCCCCGTCTCCTTCATCCCGAATGTGGCTCCCCACGCTTCCGGCTCGGTCCTCGTGAGCTTTGGGAACACCCGCGTGATCTGCGCCGCCACCATCCAGGAAGACATTCCGCGCTGGATGAAGTCGCAAGGCGTGCAGGGCGGCTGGGTGACCGCGGAGTACAGCATGCTTCCCTACTCAACCCTGGATCGCAAAGCGCGCGATATCTCCCGTGGTAAACTGGACGGGCGTTCTTCCGAGATCCAACGCCTCATCGGACGCTCCCTCCGCGCGGTGACCGATCTCAAGAAGCTGGGCCAGCGCACTGTCTGGGTGGACTGCGATGTCCTCCAGGCCGACGGGGGAACCCGCACCGCTTCCATCACGGGCGGCTGCGTGGCCCTCGCGATTGCCCTCAACGGCCTGATCGGAACGGGGGGGCTGAGCGAGTTTCCCCTCACTCAGTTGGTTGCCGCGGTAAGTGCGGGCGTCTGGGAGGGGAGCCCGATTCTCGATCTTAACTACCCGGAAGATCGCGATGCCGAGGTCGACTTCAACGTGGTCATGACGGAAGACGGTAATTTTGTGGAACTCCAGGGAAGCGGGGAGGAGAATGTTTTTTCTGCTGCTGACATGAGCTCCATGCTCGACCTCTCGCGGGTAGGAATCCAAGAGCTGATAAAGAAGCAGCGCGAAGCGATCGTGGCAGCCGACGGGCCCTCCGCTGAGGACCTAACCTCTTTGGGTAACGCCTTTAACCCTTCCTAACATTTTTGCCCTTGCCGAGTGAAGGCTTGAAGTTAGGTTCCAGCGAAGGGTGTGTGACTATCATGCCCTCATATAAAAAAAACCGTGCCTCGCTTTGGTGGGGCGCACATAGGACGAAAACAAAACAAGCAACCCGAAAACGAAAATGAACATTGCAACAAGAAAGGGCCGTAAAGGCTTCACTCTCGTTGAGCTCCTTGTGGTGATCGCGATTATTGTCGCGCTCGCCGCGTTGGCGACGCCTCAGATCTTCAAGGCTCTGAAGCGTGCGGCCCTCGCAGAGGCACTCAACAATGCGAGACAGGTCAAGTTCGCGTTGGATGGCTTCGCCAGCGACTTCGATGGCCAGTTCCCCAATGACGACACTGGTGAAAAGGTCGTGGAAGGCGGAACCGGACAGGCCTTTTCGAACGACTACTTCCGGCAGCTCTTCATGTCTGGTGAGACCCAGTCCGAGACCATCTTCTGGGTGAAGAACTCCCCGGTCGCCCGCAAGAGTTCACCGGACGACAAGGTCAGTGAGGGCGGCAAGCCCCAGCAACAGCTTATCCTGCAAGCTGGCGACTGCCACTGGGCCTACATGACTGAGCAAACGAACACCAGTAACGTGGCTCGCCCGCTCATCCTGGACGGCTACAGGAAAGGTGGAACGGAGTTCGACCCCGATACCTGGGACCGCAAGGTCGTCGTCCTGCGAATCGATGGCAGTGTCAAACCACTGCGCATGCGGATCTCGGACAACAAGGTCCTCGACGGCTCCAATAATGACATCATCTCCAACCGCGCCGACGCGTGGGAGGGCAGCGGTGAGAGTCCTGCGGAACTCCTCGAGCAACCCCAGCCCAGAAACACGAACTAAGGGAGAGCCTCCCCATGTAATTTCAGCAGAAGGGCCGGCGTTCACGCGTCGGCCTTTCTTCTTGTGGTAGCCCTCCCCAGGGTCTGCCGATTCGTTGTCTGGCGTTCTCTCACGCCCGCCCGGCAGGGTGGCCGGGAGTGGTGGCAGCAAGGTAGCGAATCCGTAATTTCCCCCAGGGTTCCCACGCCTGTGCCGGTGCGGATCCGGAGGGCGCCCTCGCTCGCCAGCGACGGCAGCTCTCTCCGGCATCCCCGCACGGGAGTGGGAAGGCGGTGGCTCGGCTGAAGGGCCGGTCTCCTCCGGGACCGCCAGGGGAGCGGACCGGATCACCCGGTCCGCTGGGATGTCGCATGGGACAGGACCAAACCATGAACCATGTTCTACTATCTAACAGATTAGTTGTTATGAATCAACGAACCAGGCAAAGCCAGCCCGTGAAGCTCATGATCTTCTCGGTGCTCTCGGTCGTCCTTGGAATCATGATTGCGTTCAGCTCGCCGAGCTGCCGGCGGCTCGGCCACGGCCATGGTCTCGCAGAAGCCCTCAATAACGTTCGGCAGGTGAAATTCGCCCTCGATGGATTCGCTACCGACTTCGACGGTCACTTCCCCAACGCCGACACTGGTCAGAGAGTGGTGGGAGGCGGAACCGGACTGTCCTCTTCGAACGACTACTTCCGCCAGCTCTTCATGGCTGGTGAGACGCAATCCGAGCAGATCTTCTGGGTGAAGAACTCCCCGGTCGCCCACAAGACGGCCCCGGACGACAAGGTCCTCGGGGCCGATGGAAACCCCAGCCAGGATCTCATCCTTGAGCCGGGCGACTGCCACTGGGCCTACCTGACCGGGCAAACCAACACCAGTAATGTGGAACGGCTGCTCATCATGGATCCCTTCCTGCCCGGAACCACCGGGTGGGACGAAAAACTGTGGGACCGGAAGGTCATCGCGCTCCGCATCGATGGCAGCATCACGGCCCTGCGCATGCGAATCTCAGACGGCAAGGTCCTCGACACCTCCAACCACGACTACCTCTCGTCCGACTCCGCCGCCTGGCAGGGCAACGTGGGGGAACCGTTGGTTTTGGATCCCATGGCCCTCCTCGTGCAACCCGAACCCGCCAATTGACTCAAATCCATGGGTAGCCAATTCAACAAAGCTCGCCTTACCCTCATCGCCACAATCGTGGTGGTTGCCCTCGCCCTGATCCTGATCGGAAAGGTTCAGATCGAGCGTGCCCTCCATCGCGCCGCGCTAACGGAGGCGATCAACACGGTCCGTTCCGTCAAGTTCGCGCTTGATGGATTCGCGACCGATTTCGACGGGCAGTATCCCAACGATGAGACCGGCGAGCGGGTGCTCGAGGGCGGACTTGGCGATGAGTATTCCAACGACTATTTTCGTCAGCTCTTCATCACTGGCGAGACCCAGTCCGAGACCATCTTCTGGATCAAGGGGTCGCCTGTGGCCGGCAAGCGTGCTCCTGACGACAAGGTCTCCAAAGAGGGCAAACCACAAGCCGACATGATTCTCCAGGCCGGCGACTGTCACTGGGCTTACGTCGTCAATCAGTCAACCACCCGCGGCACCTCCCGTCCGCTCATCCTTGATCCGTTCCTTCCGGGGACGGACCACTTCGACCCGGAGCATTGGAACGGCAAGGCGATCATGCTGCTCATCGACGGAACGATCAAGGTCTCCCGCTTGAATGATCATCACCGCATCGTGGATGGAAGCAACGAAGACATCTTTTCTCGCAGTGCAGTGGCGTGGGAGGGAGACCGCGGCGAATCT
>JAYGGC010000187.1:0-21725 GCA_046581525.1 Roseibacillus sp.
CTCATTTGTCCAACCGTTAGGGCGGATGCTACCCAAGATGTGGTAGGGGCAAAGGAAAAAGCATACTCCATTTCGTGATACCCTGTAATATCTACCAGAGGTGGGTAGTCTTTTAAAATTGAGAGCAAGTTCCGTGGTTACGGGCTTCACGGGCCAAAAAGATGGTCCTGGGAGCTCGATTTCGACGTTCCAGGGCCAGAGCGCAGGAGCGGAATAAATTTGGATATCTTAAGGATGTGAATTTGGGAACGTCCGGGAGATGCAGAAATGACCCGTCCACTAGCGGCCCCAGTGATTCGTAATAGGCACGCGATTCCTCGATAAGATCACCCGCAATTAGATCCGCATCCACCTCTTCCTGCACTGACAGATCGACAAAGCGCTCCCAGGCCTCTCGGCCAGCTTAGAGCCAATACACGACCCCACACGCTTGGCGGCAGGCCCGTAGATCCTCGTCCAAGATGTATGTCGGCGGTTAATAGGAGCCTCATGGATTACCAAGATGGGAAGATACCAGGAGCCTGTCGGACCTGTTCAAAGTCCGACAGACTCCTAGGAATTCGCTTTCTCAGGGCGGGATTCCTGGAGGGTGAGGAGCTGGGGATGGTGGAGTTGCAATACTCGGGCTTCGGGTCCTGGGCGGTAAGGGCGGTGGTGATGAGCGGACAGGCGAGGAGGAGTGCTGCGAATCGATTTGGATTCATGATGTGGTTGTGGGATTGGATGAAGGATAAGTATGGGACCGAGCGGCGGCACGCCGAGTGCACGGCCTGCGGCAGGATGCCGCAGCTACGTGTGTTCGTTGCCTGCTCCCATTTTGGAGATTTCGTCTTCGCCGGGGAGGCCAAAGGAATAGAGGGTTCCGACCTTGCTCTTGGGGAAGTTGGTCTCGGAGGGGCGTTCCGAGAACTGGGTGTTGCCGGTGCCGATGTAGACTCGGCCCGGTGAGACGGACGGATCAGCGAGCACAGTTGGTAGAGGGGGCGGGGCTTGAACTGGTTGGAGTGGGAGTTTGCATTCGCTTCGCTATTCTTGAAGTGATGCACTAACGAAGGCTCGGAGTCGTGAAGAAGAAACTGATAGTGTCGTTGGGGTTGGTAGCAGGGATTGCGGGGGCGGAGGAATTTGATCATGTCGCGACCATCCGGGGGCTGCGCGATGGCGATGCGAAGGCCGGCCGAGCACTCTACGCATTGCACTGCGCCTCGTGCCACGGGGTGAAGGGAGAGCTGGCCTTGAATCCCCTGGCCCGGCGGTTCGCGGGGGATGAACTGAAATTTGGAAGCGATCCCTACTCGATGTGGAAGACGATCAGCTACGGGAACGGGTTGATGTTCCGGTGGGACGCGGTGTTGAGCGCGAAGGAGCGCTACCAGATTGTCCATCACCTGCGCGAGGATCTCATCAAGCCAAGGAATCCCGGGCAGTACTTCAAACCGGAGGACGGCTACTTCGCGAAGCTGCCCGCGCGGGCGAAGGTGGATGCGGAACTGCAGGCAAGGAATGCGCAGAAGGTGGCGGTGGCGCCAGGCATGATCGATGGGGGAGGTGGCAAGAAGATGATCTACGGTCCCTTCCTGCAACACGCGGTGGCCTACGGATCGATCAAGGACAAGAATGCGGAGCACATCGAAAATACCACCGAGAAGGCGCTCATTGTCGATGTGCCCGGCGAGGCCGTGATCTGTTACGATGCGGCACGCTTGTCGGTGAGCGGGATCTGGGTGGGACGGATCGCGAACACGGACAAGACGCACCACACCAGCTACAAGGGCGAACGGCCCGTGATGCCGGGAGGCGAGGTGGCCTATCAGAATGTCGATGACATTGGATGGTCGATCGGAGTGGCCGGTCGTCCCGAGAACATCGATCATCTCACCTTCAAGGGCCTTCATCTGCACGGGGCGAGGACCATTCTCAGTTACGAAGTGGGTGGGCGCTCGGTTCGCGAATTGCCGGGTGCGGTGCCGGGAGTCCCCGGTCTGCTGCTCTCGCGAAGCTTTGAAATCGAGGCCGGAACGACTCGGCTCTTTTGCCTGGTCGGGCGCGGGTCGAAAGTAGCGGGATCGTTGGAGGGCGCGACCCCGGGCCTGAAACTGGTCAGGGATGAGAGCGATGGTTTGTGGATGATGATCCCGGAGGCCGAGGAGTCCCTGAGGGTAACGCTCTGGTACAGTCCGGATGGGCGTGTCCGTGGAGTTCGATCCGGGAAGGAGTGGGACATCGGCAGCTTGATGAGGGGCGGACCGCGCCGCTGGGGGCAGACAGTGCAGACCGCCCTGGCGCCCGGCAAGAACGTGGAGGGTTATGCCGCAGATGTCCTGACCGTCCCGCTCGCAAATCCGTGGGGCTGCTGGATGCGCACCACCGCGATCGACTTCTTCGACGACGGACGCCTCGCGGTCGCGACCTTGAGCGGAGACGTGTGGATCGTGAGTTGGACGGTGGAAAATCCGAGCGCATTGACCTGGTCGCGTTTTGCGGCGGGTCTCTACGAGCCGCTGGGCCTCAAGATCGTGGAGGGCAAGATCTACGTGCGCGGCCGGGATCGCATCACGCGCCTCCACGATCTGAACGACGATGGGGAAGCGGACTACTACGAGAGCTTTCACGAGGATCGCAATGAAATCGGCGCGAGTTATCACGCCTTCGTCTACGATCTGCAGACCGATCGAGAGGGCAATTTCTACTTCTCGCAGTCGGGCTACAAGTCGCCACTGACGGGCGCGGTGGTGAAGCTCAGTCCGGACGGGCGCTCCTCCGAGTTTATGGGGACCGATTTGCGCAATCCGAACGGGATGGGTGCAGGTGGACCTCATAACTGGATCACGATCGCGGACAATCCCAGCGGCAAGGCGATCTACAATGGGTTCACCCTCGCCAGGAAAGGAGCAATCTACGGCTATGAAAAGAATCGCAGCACCCCGATGCTGGTGGTCCTTCCGGCCAGAGTGGACGGTTCGAGTGGGGGACAGTGCTGGAGTGATCCCATGCGCTGGGGTCCGCTGAGCGGCGCCATCATCCACGCGGCCTACAGCCGATGCGCCGCGTTCTACTGCTTCACGCAGAACCTCGAACCCTTCCCGAATGGCTTTGCGATGAGAATGCCATTCGACTTGGTATCCGGGGCAATGAGGCCGCGAGTCAGCCCGGGTGATGGGCAGGTTTACCTGGTCTGCCAGAAGGGTTGGGACACCGTGGGCCGGATCGACGGAATGATTTATCGATTTCGCCACACAGGTGAGAAGTCGCATCTCGTGAGCGGAGCAGAAGCGACCAGGACGGGCATCCGGATCTCATTCGCGAGCGAGTTGGATCCCTCCTCGGTCAAAACGGAGAATGTGACCATCTCCCGCGAAGGAGACAAGAAGGGAGAGGGGCCGGGAAAGGGGGAGCCCGCTGCGGAGGTAAAACTCGTCGATGCAAAGACGATGGAAGTGACCATTCCAGGGATCGAAAAGGAGGCGCTTGAGCAGCGCACTACCGTGGACAAGAAGACGGGTGCCGTGAGCGTGAAAGTGAATCCGGCGATCTCAGTGCATCTCAGATTGAAGGCCAGGGATGGCACTGCGATTAAGCAGACGGTGTGGGCCACGATCAATTCACTGCCGGAGTAGCGGTGCTCGCAGCACGAGGACGTTGCGGCTGGGGAGAAGCTCCAACCCACAAGCTCCAAATATATTTCGACTTCAATCCCAGAAACCAAAGTACAAGTGCTCGAATCCCTCAGGACGATGAAGTCATTTTTCGAGTGCACGAGGTCCGTAAACCAAGTGCGATTGTTGGGAATTGGGAATTGGGACTGAGATTTAATTGGAGCTTGGTGACGGGAGCTTTCCCAAGACTCCGCCTGCCTCGATCGCCTCCTCCATTGCTGGATGGGCTCCGACTTTATGAATCGCTGGGGCGGGGTTGGAGAATCAGCTTCGGGGATTGGAACGGAAGACAGAACTTGAGAAAGCGCCCCGTAGTCGCTAGACGCAAACTCAACCATGAAAAAGACCATCGCATTCGCAATTGCTGTAGCCCTCAGCCCGCTGGCTTGGGGAGAGGACAACAACTCCCTCACCGACCAGGAGAAGAAAGAAGGCTGGACCCTCCTCTGGGACGGAAAGTCCGCCAAGGGCTGGAGCAGCTGGAAGACCAAGAAGCCGCTCGAACTCGGTGCCTGGTCGATCAAGGACGGCGCCCTAACCCTGGGGAAGGGCGGGGGCGACATCTACACCACCGAGGCCTACGAGAACTTCGAACTCAGCCTGGAGTGGAAGACGAAAGGGAACAGCGGAATCCTGATTCGCGTGAATCCCGCCGTGCCGGGTCCGATCTACAAGGTGGCGCCCGAGATGCAGATCGAGCGTTCCAAAGGGAAGGGAAGCACCGATGCCGGTGGTCTCTACGCGCTCTATCCGATCGAGTGCGAAGGGGAGAAGAAGATCAATCCCAACGGCTGGAACTCGGTGAAGATCCGTCTCGTGAAGGGCAAAGGCACCCACTGGTTCAACGGCGTGAAGATCAACGAGTACGAGATTGGCAGCAAGGACTGGAATGCGAAGGTGGCCGCCAGCAAGTTTGCCAAGTGGGAAGGCTTCGCCGAGACCAAGAAGGGTCACATCGGCTTGCAGGACCACGGAGCGGAAGTGGCCTTCCGCAACGTCAAGATCCGGAGGATCAAGTAACTCCGGGGGGCGCAACACGAGCGCCACTTCGGAACAGTTTTGCAAAGGGGGCGCTTCGGTTGAAGCGCCTCTTTTGGATGCGTGGGGTGGGCTCAACCAGCGGCATCTGGCGGGGACCCGGTGGTGGGTCGCTCGCGGAAGAGCACTGCAAAGAGGATGAGAATCACGATCAGGTAGCCGACCGGAAGCATCCAGAACTGCTTCCATTCAGCGAATCCACCGGATTCACCGACGATCTTGGCGTGGTAGTAACCGACGAGGATTTTCGAGCTGATCAGGAATGCGATGCCCTGGGTGAAAACGGTGAGCAGGCCCTGCGCCTGGGCACGGACTTTTTCGTCGACGTGTTGGTCCACGTAGAGGTAGCCCGAGACGAACACGAAGTCGTAGGAGAAGCCGTGCAGGAGCACGCCGATGAGCAGCATGGTCATCACCGCACCAGCAAGCTCGGAACCGCCCGCCAGGCTTCCGGCGGCGGCCGCGAAAACGAAGTAGCGGAGGATCCACGAAATCACCCCGATGATCATGGTCCACTTGATCCCGAATTTCTTGAGGAAGATGGGCAGGACGAAGAAGAGCACCGGCAACTCGGCGATCTGTCCCCAGGTTTGAAAGGCGGAGGTTTTTTCGATGCCGGCCTGGCCGAGGAAAAATCCGAGGTTGGCCCAGTAGGGCATGAACGCACAGCAGACCAGCAGGGAGGCGAACATGAAGATGGCGAAGGAAAACTTCTTGAAGTAGGGAAAGGTTCCCGTGCCGATGAGTTCGCGGAGGGAGACTTTCTCTCCGCGGGCGGGCGGCGGGGTCTTGGGAAGGGCGAACGAGTAGATGCCGACCACGAATGCGGCCGCGGCGGCGACGTAGCATTGATTCACCGAGGCGTCGTACTTGAACACGAAACTGACGGCCAGGCCGGCAACGATCCATCCGAGGGTCGCGAAGATCCGAACTCGCGGATAATCGCGTTCGGCTTGGCTGAGGTGCTTGAGGCAAATGGTATTGGACAGGCCCAAGGTCGGCATGAAGCACAGCGAGTGCGCGAGCAAGAGAGCGATGAATACTCCAGGCTTCTCCGGGTTTGCGAAGCTCGGGACCGCGGCGATGAACATGCCCGCGAGAATCATGAGCAGGCCCTGCAGGCGCTCGGCGTTCATGAAGCGATCCGCGAAAATACCGATGAAGAACGGCGTCACAATTGCGGCGATGGGCGTACAGGAGTAGGCCCAGCCGATCGCGGCCCCGTCGAAGCCGGCTTCGCCCATGAAGCGTCCCAGTCCGGCGAACCATGCCCCCCAGACAAAGTAGAGAACGAACATCATGACGCTCAGGGTGGCGAAATGAGGAACGGGGGAGCGAGTGCCGGAGGTTGCCATGGTCAGAAGAACTCAGGTGATCGAGAGAAGCATTCAGTCATTTGACCCGAGACGGCGGAGGGCACAAGGCCATTTCCCGTGCACGTCCACGCGGTGAGCAGGTGGCCGCCGAACCCAGGCGGGTCCACGGCTCGATGGGCAGCGCGTGGAGGAGCTTCGGGTGCCGCGAGCAAGCGTCTGCTTCCGCGGCTTTTCCTTGCGCAGACCGGCCTACCGCTGTTGGAGGGAGCCCAGCAGTCCGTTCAGGAATTGGAGAATTCCAAGCAGCCCGTCGCGGTAGTGCGAATCGTCGAGCACCATCAGGCAGCGCTCGCCGTCCTTGAGCAAGCCTGCCGAGCAATCGAGGGCGCGTTGGATGGCGCCTTCGTACTCCGCGATGCCGACGAGGACGGTGAGGTCGACTTCTTCCTGTTGGATGATGCGCTTCTGCAGATTCTCGCGCTGCGATTCCGTGGCATCCTCCAAGAGGTAGAGCATGGGGAGGGTGAGTTTCCCCCTTTCGAGATCGGTGCGCAGCGTCTTTCCGAACTGCTCTTCGGTGCCCACCAGGTCGAGGCAGTCGTCGTAAATCTGATAAGCGGTGCCCAGCTTCAACCCGAACTCCTTCATGGCGGCGCGAGTGGTCTCCGGGACGTTCGAAAGATAAGCGCTGAGCTCGGTGGCGGCCGCAAAGAGGGCGCCGGTCTTCATCTTGATGATGTGGAAATAGTCTTCCTTGGTGAGGGTGAGATCGAAGCGGCGCTGGGTTTGCAGGATCTCGCCCTGGCAAACGTCACGCGAAGCGGTGGAGATGGAGTGCGAGAGCACCATGTCATCGAACTCGGTCGAAAGCATGAGGGCGTGCGAGAAGAGGGCGTCGCCGAGGAGGACCGCCATGCCCTCGCCCCACTTGGCATTGGCGGTGGGGACCCGGCGGCGGGTGGAGGCCCCGTCGATGATGTCGTCGTGCACGAGAGTCGCCATGTGGATGAGCTCGAGAATGGTGCCGAGCTTGAGATGGTCGGCTCCCACCCCGCCGGTGGCGCCGCCCATGAGGATGGAGAGGGCCGGGCGGATGCGTTTGCCCGCAGTGTCGCAGATGTAGGACATGTAGGGCTCCACGCCCGGATCGAAATGCCGCACCTGGTCGCGGAGGGAGGCTTCGACAGTCTCCAACTCCGCTGCCACCAAGGCAAAGGGGAGACGCTTGGCGTCGCCGGATCCGATTTCGAGTTTGTTCTGCATCTCGTCTCGCTGGTGTGCTTGTGAAAGATTTCACAAGCACCGCCAAGGCTCAATCGTTATTTTCCTAATTCCAGTAATTTCTGAAATTTCTTTGGAGTTGCGTGAACCGGGTGAGTGTCATTGCATTTTCCTACTATGAATATGCTCAGGTTCACCGCGGTAGTGGCGTCGTTCGCGACGGGAGGATTGGTTTATGGGATCGAGGTAGGCGAGAAGCCGAAGACCCCGCAACTGCCGGGCGTGCCCTACGTGGTGCACGACGGGACGCGGCCCCAGCCGGTCAAAGTGAAAAGCGCGGGGGCGGTCTCGGTGCAGGCCCCGGGGGACGCCAAGGTTCTCATTGGTGCGAAGTGCTCGGAGACCTGGAACGGCAACTGGCCGATCGAAGGTGGGGTCATGACGGTGGCGAAGGGATCGATCAGTTCGAAGGAGAAGTTTGGCACCTGCCAGCTGCACATGGAGTTTCGCGTTCCGGCGGGGCGGAAAGTGAATGGCCAGGGCGGTGGCAACAGCGGGGTCTTCCTGATGGGGCTCTACGAAGTGCAGGTCGGCGAGAGTCACACCAACGAGACCTATCCCGACGGACAGACCGCCGCTCTCTATGGGCAGTCCCCGCCCTTGGTGAATCCGTCGACGCCGCAGGGGGAGTGGCAGAGCTTTGACATCATCTTCGAAGCTCCCAACTACGAAGACGGAAAGGTCTCGGATCCGGCGGTCATCACCGTGATCCACAACGGCGTGCTGGTGCACCATCGCAGAGCCCTGCTCGGTCCGACCGTGCACAAGTCCCTTGCGAAGTATCCGGCCAAGCACCCGGAGAAGGCTTCCATTCAACTGCAGGATCACGGAGACCCGATTCAATACCGCAATATCTGGGTGCGGGAGCTCGGGAACTACGACGCTGCAGCCAAGAAGTAATCTGCAGAGATTTTTAAATTCGCTGGACAAATCGAGCCCGGCGGGACGCTCAGGACTCGCCGGGTCCGCCGCGGGGCGGACACGATTCGATACAATAATTCGAACTGAATATATTTGCTCACCATAGCATTACTGATCACTATCGACCAATGCATAACAAACGCCTGAAGTATATCGCCCTGATGGGGGTCTTGGGGGGCCTTGGGCTCACCGCTTGCGGAGAGAAGAAGGAAAATGCCACTACTTCTGCGGGGGGCGGCGGCGACAAGAAAATCGCGGTGAAGACCCCTGAAGGAGGGGACGATCCTGCTCCCGTGCCCGGCGGCCTCGAGGAGGTGGCCAAGGCGACGGGATTTGCGAAGTTCCTGCCCAAGTCGACCCACGCATACATCGGGGTTTTTGATGGAGAGGGCTTTGTGGACGGGCTTCGCAAATCGAAGCTCGCCAAGCTGATCGAGAAGCAGGCGGCGGATGTGGGCGGCATCGACCTCGACGAACTCGGGGAGAACCCCGACGCCAAGATGGTGTTCTCGCTCTTCGCGGAAGAGATCGTTCTCGCGGTGGGCAAGGGAGCGCCCGAACAGGTCGCCAACCTGGTGTCCATCAATGAGTCCGTCTCCCGCAACATGATGAAGTTCATGGTGAAAATGGGCGAGGCCCAGGTCACCGGCGAGGAGCCCGATGGACCAGGAGGATTTGGCGGCCCGGAATCGATGTCGGCAGTCCTTGGCGCTCTCCTCGGAGATCCCAGCGCAGGACTGGTGGCATTGGAGAAGACCCAGATCCCCCCCTTGACGATCGGCTTCAAAGTGAGCGACGAGGACATCCGCGGGCAGCTGCTCGAGATGGCTGCGGGTGGACTCATGCAGCTCCTCGAGCAGATCGGCCCGGACGGGCAGGACATCGCCGAGGCGGTGAACGTGACCCGGGGTGACTCAAAGTTCACCGGACTCAAGATTATCGGCAAGAAAGTTGCCGGCCTGATCACCGATGAAGTGCGCGAGGGTATGGCCGAAGTCATGGACGCGGCCTCCGTCGAGAAGTTGATCAAGGCCCTGCAGACCAAATCCGTGGTCATCGCGGTTGGAGTCCACGAGGATTACCTGATCGGCTTCGCGGGGACCGATGCCGAGGAATTGCAGATCGCGGCCAGTCCCGCGGAGTCGGTGCTGGCGCGTCCCGAAATGAACTTCATGAAGTCCTATGCGGACAAGAATCTGCTCCTGGTGGCCAGCACCTCCAAGGAACTGCAGGAAGGAATCTCCAAGAAGACGACCTTCCTGGGGAGCGTGGTCACCGGTCTCAAGGAAGGCCTGGCGGATACCGAAGGATTCGGTGATACCCGGGATCTTGAGGTGCTCCTCGGGCTCATCGCGGAACAGGAGCGCGCCCTCTTCGACATGTATTCCTACAAGCCGGGAGGGATGGTCGTTTTCCTGGAGGACGGTCTCAAGATTGAGTCCCATGGGGGCTCCAACCATGCGGACTACGATTTCGACACGCCGCGCAAGTATGCCAGCGTGGGAATGGAGAAAGACATCTTCCTCTTCGCGAATTGGGTGCAGAATGCCGAGTATTCCGAGAAGGTCTTCGAGTATCTCGACAGTATCGGCGAGACGATTTACCTCGGCGCCAAGCATGTCACCACCATGAAGCTTCCGGGCGGCGGCGACCTCGATCAGTTCAAGGAGGGCTTCGGCATGTTTGACGAGAAAATCCGTCCCCACCTCCTCGATCTGTGGGGCGCGCTGCGGGGCGACCTGGCGGGCGGGCTCGGTGATGAGGGTGCCCTCATTATCGACCTGAAAGGTGAGTTTCCGACCGTGCCGGTATTGCCCCAGCTCGTGGTCGACAAGGGCAAGGCTCCGCGGATCACGCTCCTCGCTCCGGCGACGGATCACGAGAAGCTCAAGTCTTCCTGGAAGCGGATCGACACTGCGATGCGCGGTCTCCTCAAGGTTGTGAGCGAACTGGCGGACAACAACATCCCGATGCAGAAGCCGATGAGCAGCGAGAAGAACGATCTCAAAACGTGGTTCTTCCCGTTCCCGTTCCAGACCGATGACTTCGTGCTCTCGGTTTCGGTCGACAAGAAGAACTTCTTCGCTTCGACCTCAAAGTCCTTCGTGCAGGATCTCTCCGTCAACCTGGAGGAGGCCGAGGTCGACGAGAGCCAGAAGGGGATCTACTTCAACATGGATCTCACCCTCCTCTATGCCTACGTCAACGACTGGATCAAGCTCGTCGAGAACAACGCAGGCGAGATCTTCGGGGAAGAGTCTCCCGCCGCCGAGGACTTCAAGGAGGCCCTCCCCATGGTGAGGGAAGTGATTGGTGCCATCGGCGAGCTCAAGGGCATCAGGAGCCACACCCGCAAGGTCAATGGCGAGATGCGGACCTCGGTGCACTTCAAGACTGGGGGCTAACGCCTCGCAGATCCGTTTTCTTAGAAGACAAATTCAAGACTTTAGCGGGAGGGCAGCAGCGCTGTCCTCCCGTCTTGATTTGGGGCAGGGGAGGCTCGATTCCGCTGGCCAATTTGAAGGATCGGCATAGGGTTGGGATATGGCCAAGTTGATCGTGCCACAGGAGGGCGAGGCGGAGCTGGGCGTCACTGGGTCCGAAACCGTCAAATTGGCGCTGCAACGTCAACGCCAACGTGACACGATTCAGTCGATCATCAGCTCCCTGATCATGGTCGCCCTGATCACGGCGGTGCTCGCCTTGATCGCGATCGTTTCCTGGAGGATAAAGTCGCCCACGATTGTGACTTACCAGGCCCCGGCGCCGGAGATCGAGCCCGTCGATCGCCCCGAAGTGAACCAGCGTGCGCGCCCCAATCCTCCCGGCCAGAAATCTTCGCGAGCGAAGGTCATTGCCTCCTCGGCACCCTCACCGATCGCGGTGCCCATCCCGGAGAATCCGGTTCCGGAAGGTCCCTTCGGGATGTCGGATGAGATTGGCGAAGGATGGGGGGACAACGAAGGGGATGGAACCGGGGGCGGAGGTGCTTCCTTCTTTGGTAGCTACCGGAAGGGTAGGCGCGTGGCCTACGTGGTCGATTTTTCGGGATCCATGGGTTCCACCGCGGAAGGGGGCGGAACCTTCGCCTCGCATCTCAAGGATGAACTCGCCAAGTCGATTGAGGGACTCGGCAAGGGAATGTCCTTCACCGTGATCTTCTTTTCATCCCGCGCATGGCACATCGCAACGGAAGGGCCCGACTATGTCGGGAACGGCTGGAACGGACTCGGCAACACCCCGCCTTGCAATTGGTATCCGGCGACCGAACACATCAAGAAACAGGTCATCGGTCAGGTCAGGTCGATGCCGTCCGACGGTGGCACCAGCTGGTATCCCGGTCTCAAGATGGCCCTGAGCATGAACCCGCCGCCCAGCATCGTCTATCTCCTCTCCGATGGTGAACCGCGTGACGGTGAAAACGTTCTCTTCAATCTCAAGGAACTCAATCCCATGGGAACGCCCATCGACACCATCGCTTTCGAACTCCCCGGAACGCCCGCAGGTCTCCTTCTCGAGATTTCGCAAAACACGGGCGGACGCTTCAGCATGGTCTACAAGGGAGATCTGAAAACGGGACGTGCCGCGGAGGCGCTGACGAATCCGAAGTTCGATTGAGCGCAGCGTGCCCCTGGTTCCTGGTTTAGTTCGGAGGGCGCTCGGATAGGGCGCTTTTTCAAGCCAACTCACGGCACGGTGAATCGCGCCTTCAGCGCTCCTTGTTGTTCCTGAATCTACCTGGGGCGTTGCCGCAGGCTTGGTTGAATGAGTCCGTTGGGCTCTGGCCCTATGCGCTGAAAGCGCCTCTTCAAATCAGCCTGGGGCAGCGCCCCGGGTCTTCACGATCCGTGGGCTGGAGCGCTGAAGGCGCGAGTCAAGGCCGCGGCTTCTCTTGACCCTTTCGCCTAACCTGGTCCTGAGAATTATCTGGAAATTGGCCCGTCGAATTTTCGCCGGAACCCAAGAGACTCCCGCGCTAACCGCCCCACGTGGTAGACCCATCCGCCTCCTGCATCGGGAATCCCAACCTAGCTCTCCGCTTCCCCCTGCCGCGTCTTCATCAAGGCTTCCGCCACCGCGAGATCCTGCGGAATGGTGATCTTGATGTTGGGCAACGGGTTTTCGATCAGCTTGGTATGCACCCCGATCGCTTCGGCGGCGGAGACGTCGTCGGTGACATCCATGCGGCGGGACTCGGCGACAGAGTAGGCCTGGCGGAGCATCTTGAAGCGGAATGCTTGCGGGGTCTCCATGATCCACAGCCCCTCGCGCGGGACGGCACTGCGGGTATACTGGTTGCTGTCGGTCTTCTTGAGCGTTTCGGTGACGCGGCGCGCAAGGGAGGCCGCTCCCTTGTCGCGAGCAACGTTGAGGACCTCGTCAATCTGGTCGGGGATGATGAGAGGGCGGGCCCCGTCGTGGACCACCACGTAGGTCGGAACGGTCGGGATGGCGTCGAGTCCGCGCATGACCGAGAGGAAGCGCTCGCGATCACCGTTGGCCCGGATGACAGGCTTGTCTGTTCCAAGGTCGAGCGCAGCAAAGCGTTCCTCGTTCGTGACGACTACGATGCTGTCAACGGTCTTGGCCTGCAGGAAGGCATCGAGACTCCACTGGAGGACGGGTTTGCCACAAAGGGGGGCGAGGAGTTTGTCGAATCCCATGCGGCGGCCCCTCCCGGCGGCGACAATGACGGCAGCGCTGCTCATGAATGCGGGGGAGTTCAGGAAAGTTTCTGCATGACGGCCTGCGAGAGCGTCCTGCCATCGACCCGTCCGGCGGCTTGTTCCTGCAGGATTTTCATGACCTTGCCCATGTCGGAGCGGGCGGTGGCGCCAGTCTCGCTGATGGCTGCTGCCACCATGGCGGTCAGTTCTTCCTCGGACAGGGCGGCGGGCAGGTAGCGTTCCAGGATCCCGATTTCCGCCTCTTCCTGTTCGGCCAGTTCCGTGCGGCCGGCCTTGGTGAACTGTTCTACGGAGTCCTGGCGCTGCTTGATCTGCTTGCGAACGATGCTGATGGCCTCGCCCCCGTCCAGTTCGACGTCGGCGCCTCCCTTTTCAATGGCGGCATTCTTGAGGGCGCTCTTCACCGCGCGCAGGGTGTTGAGGGCGAGGGTGTCCTTTGCGCGCATGGCCACCTTGAGGTCTTCAGTGAGTTGATCTGCGAGTTCTCCCACGACGGGGAGAGGGTAGGGGGAGAGTGGGGCCGGAGGCAAGTGGCAAGAGGCGGGAGGCGGGATGAGGCGGGATGAGGCGGGATTGGAGAGCAGGGAGTGGGGAGTGCGCGCGTTTCAGGTTTCGGGTTTTGGAAATGCGCGCTAGGGTTCCGGCATGCGGGGGGCGGGGAGTCTTTATCTCATCTGTGTAGGGCTGCTCTTTTGTGTGGCGGGAAGCGGGTTTGCCTGGTTGATGTGGCGCAGCTACGACCGGGCGTCCGGGCAGCGGGACTGGGTGGAGGTGGACTGCACGATCATCGAGTCGCGCATCGAGGAGCGAAAAATCGGAGAGGATGTAAAAGCGGAATACAGCTTCACAGTGCTCTACGGATATACCCACGGGGGGCAGGCTCTCACCTCGGAGCGCCACAGCTTGCGGGGAAGTTCGTGGAGCGGGGCCGAGGCGAGGGCCGCAAGCCTGGTGGAGAAATATCCCGAGGGAGCGCAGCGAAGGTGTTACCTCAATCCTGCGGAGCCGTCCTTCGCAGTGCTCAAACGCGACTCAAAGGCTCCCGGTTACTCGCTCTGGTTTCCCATCATCTTCGTCGTCGGTGGACTGGGGATTATCGTGGGAGCAGTGAGGAGCTGGGTGGCCGGAGGTCGGAAGGGGGAGGAGGCGGAAGAGGCGGAAGAGGCGGAAGAGTCGAAGGTCGAAGGTCGGAATGGAACGGTCTGAATACTGGATAGCGGATCCTGGATTGCGGCGAAAATTCGACGGGCCAGTTTCCAGATAAATCCCAGATCCAGAATTCAGAAACCAATCGCGGTAAGGGAGCTCCGCCTGGGGAATTGAGACTTGGTGCGGAAGCCTATTTGGAAATTGGGAAGGTTCGTCGAGCTGGGGGGTGTGGTCGAAGCTCGAACGAGCCGACGGAGACAGACAAACTGTGGTCGCGCGAGGGGTGACACGGCTCGAGTGCCCCTAAAGGGCCAAGGGTCTAGCCACGGTTCGGTCCCCTTCAGGGACGGTCCACGGACAACCCGCATCATTCCGCCGCCTTCGGGGCTGAAGCCTACGTTACGGCCGCCCTCGGAGCCGCATTCAGCTTGAAGTGACCTTCACGAGGAATCCCTTCTTCCTTGCGCTGGTGAGCATGGTGTTGAGGAGCCACATCGCAGCGGCGAGGAAGAGAATGTTGAGGAGGAAGGCATAGAGCATGCTGCTCGCCGGAAAACCGCCATTCTTGATCACGTCGCGCATACCTTCAAAGACGTGGGTGGAAGGGATGAGCAGGGCGATGGGTTCGAGCCAATCGGGCAGGATGTGGACCGGGTAGAAGACGGCGGAGATCGGTTGCACGAGAAAGGGGACCGCCCACGCGAGGGACTCCGCACCGTGGCCGTAGCGCAGAATGAGGCTCACCGAGATCAATCCCATGGACCATCCGAACATGAGCAGGTTGAGATAGAAGGGGATGAGGGCAAGTTGGAGGGAGTAGAGGTTGAACTGGTAGGCAACCAGCGCGATGACCGAAAGGATGAGTCCGGTAAAGGCAACGCGACAGAGGCCGACCAGGAACATGGCGCCGACGTACTCCGTGGTGCGGACGGGGGCCGCGAAGATGTTGAGGAGATTGCGGGTCCACACGTCTTCGAGAAAGGAAATGGCCACGCCCTGTTGCGAGCGGAAGAGGGCGTCCCAGAGAATGATGGCGCCGATCAGGTAGGTGATCGTGGCGGGGAAGTCGCCGCCCGATTCGGATTGCAGGTACTTGGTGAGAAATCCCCAGACGAGGAGTTGCATGAACGGCCAGAACAAGAGCTCCACGATGCGCACCGGATGGCGCGTGTAGAGCCAGAAGTAGCGCAGGGCAATGGAGCCGAGAATGCGGAAGTTCATGGAGCGGAAGGGGCAGTAGCGAATTGGGAGAGAAGGGGGAAGTGGGAAAGTGGGGAGCAGGAGGCGGGAGGTGGGCGGTCGGGCTGGATCGGATCGGCGGAGAGGGAATCGGAGTGCTGCTCCAGAACGGAGTGAGCGCGAATTCTCACTTCATCGCGGTGCGCGCTACTTTCACGGGGCAGATTGCTCAAGGTTTCCTTATGGGAAGGTCTCCGTGAGGAGTGTGAAGAATACGGAAGTGACTCCGAACAATCGTGGCACGCCGAGCCAATAATTTGGTTTGGGTTTGGGTATCAAACGGGATCCCGCACGATCGAGGGAGGTCCTGATAACCCGATTATCCTCGCCATCCCGGCCGGAATTCTATGTTTTTGGGATGTTACAGTAGTTCTGCTGGTGAGCGGAATCTCCGGTAGCTGTCAATAACCCAAAAAACCTAAAAAAACCACAGCCGGCTTGCCTCTTTGGTGCCGGCGAACAAATCATCATGACTCGACCAGGATTCTCTCCACGCCGTCTCAATTCTCCCCCCTCCGCCGCCGCAAGTTCCCCACCACGGTGCTCGCTGGTCTTGCCGCGTGGACATGTGCTCGGGCAATCCATTTCCCCGGAGGGTGTCGGCAAATTCGCTGAGAATCATCGGGACGCAGCGCCCCGAACCAGTTGGCAATAAGTTCCCCTCCTCGATATCACCTTCAGCAATCTCACTCACAACTACCTCGACCATTAAAATCATGAATGTCCATCCATTCCCCGCACGCTTCCTAGCGTCTCTCGCCTTGGCCCTCTCCCTGGCCTCCACGTCCGCCCAGGTCACCAGCACCACCGCCGGTGAAATTGCGGTTCGAAGCAACGAGAACGCCGCCAACCTGGCGACCAATCCGGGAGACGACATCGCTATCCTGTTCGACTTTGATGTCCTGGGCGCCGCCGCCTTGGGCGCCGCCTCCGCAGACCATGTCCTCAGCCAGGGCAAATACCTCGTGCTCTACAGCACGCGGTGGGATCACAGCGGCGGTCAACAACGCGCCGAGGTCAATACCCGCCTCACCCTCGAACCGGCGGGAGGAGGCGCAGCGGTCGATCTGAAATACGGCACTGCGCAGGGGTTCATCCGGACCGCCAGTGGCGCCAACGAGGCCGTGGTCTCGGGCGGCACGATCGTGGAAGCCGCCGCCACCGGCGACATCCTGCGCTTGCACGGCACTCGGACCGACGAGAACGCCACCAGCGTGAAAAACCTCCGTGGGACGGGGCTCTCTTCCATCCAGTTCCTCAAGCTCGATGACAGCTGGGACACCCTGCGCGTCAGCCGCACCTCCGATACCGCCGCGGCCACAAACGCCACTTTCGCGAGTGTCAGTTACGAGATCGAGGATGAGTCCTCCCTGGGAGCCATGAGCCTCACGGCCGGCTCCGACATCACCTTCATTCAGGCTGGCCGCTACCTCGTGATGGCCAACACCTCCCTTCTCAGCACCAACCTCGGCAGCACCGGCCGCACCGGCTACCGGCAGCAGCTGACCCTCGACGGCACGCCCGTTGCAGGATCCACCACCACCACTTACGTGCGGGGGAACCCGAATGCTGACGGGTGCCACAACGGCGTGCTGGCAATCGGAACGATTATCCAGGCCACCGCCGGCCAGGTCCTCAATGTGCAGACCTCCAAGGAGCAGGGCCTCAACTGCACTATCACCTCCGCCGGTACTGGTCTGGCGATCGTGCAACTTCCCGCCACCGGAAGTTACATCAGCCGCAGCGACACTACCGGCCAGAACCTCAATACCGCCGGTGCTGGAGCGTCGGTGACATTTGGCACGTCGATTGGCTCGACGGGCAGCGCTTTCGCTCACTCCTCCGGCTCCGTAGTGACCGTCAACAAGACCGGCACCTACCTCTTCCTCTCCGGCTTCTTCTGTCTCGACGACACCGCCGACCGCCAGGTCCCCTGGCAGACTTGGAAGGTCAACGGGACCACCGCCTACGGCGGGTCGGCCCGCTACTCCCGGAACAACCAAATCGATCAGAACGGAAACTGGTCCGGCTTCCTGGCCTCGCTCACCGCCACCGACACGGTGGAGGTCAACTCCCAGGCCCTCGCTGCCGGCGGAGTCGTCGCGGGCAACGACCTCGCCCTGCAGGGCGTCCACATCGAGTCTCTCTTCCCCTCCGACGACCCGATCATCGTAACCAACTTATCGCTCAGTGCGGTGGTGAACTCCCTGGGCAACGTGATCGACGAGGACCTTCTTCGCACCATCGACAACAATACCGCGGACACCGGGCTCATCTACACGATCGACACTGTCCCCACGGGCGGGACCGTCAAGCTCAGCGGCGCCCCCCTCGCGGTGGGCGGCACCTTTACCCAGGATGACGTCAATGGCGATCGCGTGACTTTCGACGCCGGAGCAGCTGCGGTAAACGGAGGATTCGACTTCACGGTCTCGGATGGCGGAGCGGGTCCCGCCTCGGAGACCTTCGCGATCAATGTCGGCCTCGCCACTTCCTCGGTCGCCGACGCCGGAACCACCGATGAAGACACCGGCGCCACCGAAGCCGATCTCACCACCGGGGCCAACCTCCTGGCCAACGACGCCGGAAGTTCCCTGGTCGTGACTGGCTTCGATGCCACCAGCGCCAATGGCGCCGCAGTCACGGTGAGCCCGACCGGGACCTTCACTTACGATCCGACCGGATCCGCAGCCTTGCAGGCCCTCGCAGTGGGAGAATCCCTCATGGACACCTTCGACTACACCGTCACGGACGTCTTCGGGGCCATGACCAGCGAGACCGTGACCATCACGGTGGACGGCGTGAACGATGTGCCGGTGGTGGTCGCGGAGTCTCACCGAAGCTTGGGCGGACCGATCACCAACAACCTCCTCGCCAACGATAGCGACGTCGATGGACCTGACTCGCTGACGGTCTCCAATTTTGATGCGGCGGGCAACGGAGGGGCTGTTCCGGTCCCCGGTCCCCTGGGTTTCACGAGTGCACAGGGTGCCACGGTCTCGATTTCCTCGAATGGGGCCTTCAGCTACGACCCCAGCACCTCGGCCGCCATCCTGGCCCTCGCCGACGGCGCGACCCTCACTGAGACCTTCAGCTACGACGTCTTCGATGGCACCTCTGCGGTTGCCACCACCGTCATGGTCACCTCGGCGGGGACGGTCGGGGCCTCAAACGACCTTGCGGCGGTTGCAGGCAATGCGACCGTCAGCATCAATGCCCTGGCCAACGACAGCCGCTACAGCGGAGCAGTTGGTCTTCCCACCGCGGGAGCGGAATTGGAGTTCCTCGCCGATGGAGTTGGGAATACCAGTGCCGCGTGGCTGAACACGGGGGCCGCAACCTTGGCGTCCATTCCGCAGGGCGGAACCGCCTTGATTGATGCCACCCACAATCTCGCACCGCTGAATCCGCTGCCTGGAATGGCGGCCACCTACGATTTTGCCGGGATCGAAGGAATCGAGCACGACGGCTTCGATGCTGGCCCTTACGGTCAATCCGATCAGGTCAATGCCTCCATCGAATTCCTCTTCCGCCCCTCGGACCAAGTCGGCAACGAGGTCCTTCTGGACGTGGGCGGGACCACCGACGGGTCGTCCATCTGTCTGGTTGGCAACTTGGTGGTGTGGACCGCCGGCGACAATGGAAGCCAGGCCGCCCAGGCGGTGGCCGTCCTTCCGCCCGGAGCGGTGGCGGGTGGAGAGTGGGTGCACGTCGTTTGCACAATCGACCTCGCCACCGACAACGCGGAAATCTGGCTGAATGGCGTCCTGGCCGACAGCAATGCAGCAGTGAATGTCAACAATGGCGCAGCGGGCAATCTTGCAGACTGGTGCGGGACCGACCCGGGCGGCATCGGTCGCCGGCAGACTGATGTGGGCGGCGATCTTGGAGGTCTTGGAAATTTTGGAACCACTGATCTTGGGGTCCAGACCGACTATGCGGGCGAGGTGGCACTTCTGCGCACCTACGAATCCCTCCTCTCCTCGGCCGAGGTGATGGCCAACTTCCAGGCCCTCGTGGGCGCCACGGTGGGAGCGCCGGTGGCAGGAGATGTGACTGATCTCAACGGCACAGCATCCCCAATCCCGGGAACCACCGTTGTCGTGCTCGCTTCCGGCGCGACGGTGGCCTTCGAACTCGACGGCTCCTTCACCTACGACCCGAACGGAGCCTTCGACGCCTTGGCGGTGGGGCTGACTGCGAAGGATAGTTTCACCTACACCATCGACAATCACCACAATGCCACCACCACGGCGCACATCATCGTGTCGGGCACCAATGCCAGCCCGCAGGTCGCGATCAATCAGGATGGAGCCCAGGCCGATCCGGCTCTCGTCGGACCGATCAACTTCGAGGTCATCTTCAGCGAGGACGTGCAAGGCTTTGGCGCGGAAGCCTCCGATGTGGACCTCAGTGCCAGCACCGCGGCCGGCACCCTGACCGCGGTTGTGACGGGCGGACCGACCACCTACAACGTGGCGATAAGCGGAATGACCGGCAGCGGATTCGTGATCGCCAGCATTCCAGCAGGCGCCGCGCAACGGCTCGTGACCCTCGAAGAGAACCTGGTGAGCTCCTCCACCGACAATTCGGTGGAGTACATCGAGAACGTCTCGCCGGTGGCGAGCAACCTCGTCCAGGCCTTGAGCCTGACAGTGATCAATCCCGGCACCATGGCGCAACTCGACGACATCGTGGTCTCGGATTCCAACCACGTCACGTCCTCGACGCTCAATACCGCTACCGGGGCACATATGGATCATCCGGCCGTCGACGCCGCGGTGTCCTTCGTCGGGGTCGATCCGTCCGATGGCCTCGGCGCCTCCTGGGAAGTCTTATTCACCCCGAGCGCGGCGGATGTCGCGATTGGCGGAGTAGGCACCGAGAACCGCCGGATGCTCGTCAACTGGGGCGGTTCCAGCAACGGTTCCGGAATCTACCTGATCGAGGGGATTCCCTACTTCATCGCCAAGATGAACACGAATGCCGCGGCCTCCGATGCGACGCTGAACGACGTGGACTGGGCCCCCGAGGGGATGGTGAATGTTCCGCTGACGGCTTCGCCGCTGACAGGGGGAATTTCGAACAAGATCGCGGTGATCTTCAGCCTCGATAACCTGCGTCACTCCGTGAACGGATCGGCGGCGGTCGATACCGCCCTCACGAACCGGGTAGGCAAGACGAACTGGGCCGGCGACAACTCGGTGCGGATCGGCACCCTGGGTGGTCCGGGAGGACTTTCCAACAACGCCGGGTCGCTCTTTTTCGAGGGCGCTTTCCTGGCATTCGGCGGGACCTTCGACTACGCCCGGATGTTCAACCTCTCGGACGGCACGGTCTCGATCGATGCGGTGGATCTTCCCGAGACCATCACGGCGACGATTTCGATCAACGGTTACGTGGACGACGGCACCTCCGGAACCTTGTCTGCGGCGACCGGCAACGGCGAAACCTACAGCGCCGGCGTGTGGACCATCACGGCCCTGCTAGACGCGGTAAACATGGCTCTCGCGGACGTCAAGTTCACCTTCGGCACCGCGGCTCCGCCGGCCACCATGGGCCTCACCATCGAGGATGGGAATGAGGACGGCAGTGCGGCCCTCGCGGGTGAGGTGGTAATCAACACCATCATTAGGCAGTGGCGCTCCGACAACTTCGCGGGAGACGCGAGCAACACCGGCAACGGAGCTAACGACGCCGACCCGGACTCCGACTCCGTGATCAACCTGCTCGAATTCGCCTTCGGCACCGATCCGAACCTCAGCGACAACAATCCGCTGACGGTCACGTCCGCAACTACCTTCACGCCGGGCGGGCCCACTACCGTGGTGACCTTCAGTCCGCTCACGATCACCTATCGCTTTGTGCGCCGGGTTGATCACGTGGCGGCAGGACTGACCTACACGCCCCAGTTCACCGCCGATGGAGTGTCCTTCCTGGATAGCGGAGATGTCCCAACCGTCGTGGTAGCCGACGATGGATCGGGATACGAGGTGGTGGAAGTGCCCTTCCTGGTCTTCCTGCCCAACGGGACCAAGGCGTCCGACGCCCTGGCACGAGTCCAGGTCACCCTCGACTGATCTGGGACCCAGCACGGATTTAGACTCACTCGAAGGCGGGAGGCCATCCTCCCGCCTTCGTTGAGATCGCCAATTGCCTGCCCGACGTTCGGGAGCGGGCCGCCATCAGGGACATCGTGATCGCCAAGTACGGACGCAAGCCGACTGACTTCGGCGCGGCGCCCCTCACCCGCGCCTGCGAGTAGTTCACTGGAGTATCAGACCCCAGACGAGTATGCGGCAAAGCGGTGGTCGAGGTTACGAGAACTGGGCCATTTTAAAAGTTAGTCTGGGTGCCTACAAAGGACCCAGAAAATGAAAGGCAAGAGATACACGACCAGGCAGTCACTTCCCTCCTTCACAAGTCTCTCGGTCGAT
>JAYGGC010000015.1:0-48737 GCA_046581525.1 Roseibacillus sp.
TGCGCTCTCGCCGGCAAGACGCTGCCGGAGTGTGATTGAGAAAATCGGGTTGGCGCAACCGTAGTCCCCCAGCCCGCCCGGAGGAGTCATTATCCCGCGTGTCCCCAGACTGGGGAGATCGCACTCGGCGGTGCACCCCAACTCGCCAGCCCAACCCAAACCAAACTCAGAATGTTCCTACGCCTAGCCATTTTCCTGCTCGCTGCCTGCTCCTCGCTCCCCGTTTCGGCCGCCAAGCAGCCCAACATCCTCTGGATCTTCATCGAGGACATGTCGGCGTGGATCGACTGCTATGGTGACGAGGTCAACAAGGGCAAGACTCCCAACATCGATGCTCTCGCCAAGCAAGGTGTCCGATTTTCCCGCTGTTACGTCCCCTGTCCTGTCTGCTCGCCCTGCCGATCGGCCATGATCACCGGCGCCTACCAGACCACCAATGGCATTCACAATCACCGTTCCTCCCGGAGTGAGGCCGGCGCCATTCATCTTCCGAAAGGGGTCACCACCCTGCCCCAGATCTTTCGCAAGCACGGCTACGCCACCTTCAATGCCGGTAAGGAGGACTACAACTTCGTCTTCAAGATGGCGGACCTTTACTCCATCAATGGCAAGAAAAGAAGCTTCTCACCATGGCGCGAACTCGCGAAGGGCAAGCCATGGTTCGGACAGATCCAACTGGCGGGCGGGAAGAGCAGAACCACAAAGTGGAAGGACAAGGTCGATCCGTCCACCATCACTCCCCCGCCCTACTTCCCGAACAACGAACTCTTCCGCAAGTGGCATGCTCACCATTTTGACACCGTGCGGCAAACCGATGCCGATACCAAGAAGGTCATCGATGGTCTCAAGGAGGACGGCCTCCTTGAGAACACCATCATCTTCTGGTTCACCGACCACGGCAACAACCACTCGGTGCGCGCCAAGCAGTTCTGCACCGAGAGTGGCACGCACGTACCATTCATCGTGCTCGGACCAGATTCCCGACTCAAGTCGGGGACAGTCCGCCAGGACCTCATCTCCACCCTCGACATCTCCGCCACCTCGCTCGCCCTCGCCGGAATTGAAATCCCCACTTACTTCGACGGGGTCAACCTCTTCGCAAAGGACTTCAAAGCCCGCGACCATGTCATTTCGGCGCGTGATCGCTGCGACTACACCATCGATTACATCAGGACCGTGCGCACCGAGAAGTACCGCTACATCCGCAACTTCCTCACCGACCGGTCCCTCCTTCAGCCCCAGTACCGCGACAATCGCGACTACGTCCAGTTCCTCCGCAAAGGCCACGCCGAGGGCACCCTTCCCAAGCTCACCGATGAGATCTTCTTCGGTCCGCGGCCCCCCGAAGAACTCTATGACCTCGCCAAGGATCCGCACGAGATCAACAACCTCGCCAAGGATCCCAAGTTCGCGGACGAGTTGAAGCGCCATCGCAAGCTCCTCACCGACTGGCAGAAGGCGACCGACGACAAGGGCCAGTATCCCGAGTCCGATGGCGGCCTGCAGGAAGTCCTCAATCAATGGAAGGACCGCTGCGTCAATCCCGAGTACGACCGCGTACGGAAGAAGTGAGTCCCGCTGGGCGGAAATCCTTCCTCAATTTCCCGATCGATTGCCGAGAATCGCCTCTGGCCGGCCGCAATGGGAAGGAATGCCGCGCTTGGCGCTTGGAATACGCCACCACGTGAGGCTAGCCTCACGAACCCCCCAATTATGAAGCGCTTCCTTCCCCCCCTCATTCTCACCCTGCTTCCCCTCTGTTCGAACGGCGCGATTCTCATCTCTCGCGGAGGGCCTTGGAACTACTTCAAGGGCACGGCCGAGGCCTCCAACCCGAGCGATGCCTGGCGCGCGGCGGGCTTCAACGACGCCTCGTGGACCAACGGGAACGCGCCCTTCCGCTACGGGGACGGTAGTGGCGGCACGGTCCTCAGCGATATGCGCTTCAACTACACCACGGTGTTCCTGCGGCGCACCTTCAATGTTTCGGACGTCGCCCTGATCTCACAGCTCGATCTCGTGGTAGATTACGATGACGGCTTTGCAGTCTGGATCAACGGGAGCCTGGTTCGCGCGGAGAATCCCCCAATCACCATCACCTCCAGTGCGACTGCCGGCGGCAGCCACGAATCAGGATCCTTCCAGACCTTTCCGCTGGCGAATCCGCAGAGCTTTCTCATCGACGGCCAGAACACGATCGCGATCCAGGTCTTCAACATCAGCCTCACAAGCTCCGACGTGATGATGAACCCGGAACTGGTCTCCACCGCTCCGGACTCCGAGCCACCGGTGGTCTCCAACTTCGTCCCGCCCCCCGGCAACCTCTTGAATCTCTCGCAGATCACAGTGACCTTCTCGGAACCGGTCACCGGAGTCGATGCATCAGACATGACCGTCAACGACGTGGAGGCTCAATCGGTCTCCGGCTCGGGCGATCAGTACACCTTCATCTTCGCCGCCGTCCCCCTTGGAACCGCGACGGTCGAGTGGAGCCAGGATCACAACATCACCGACACCGCAGTCCCGCCAAACCCGTTCGACTCCACCCTCCCCAGCGAGGTGCGCACCTACACGATCGTCGACGACCTCGCGCCCTCGGTGACGGGGATCTTCCCTCCTCCAAACCTGACCCTGCGCGAGATCCTGGAGATCTCGGTGAGTTTTTCGGAAGCGGTCACCGGCCTGGACGCGACCGACCTCCTGGCCAACGGCGCGCCAGCCGCCTCGCTCACCGGCAGCGGGACGGGTCCCTACCTCTTCGCATTCAATGCGATCGCCAATGGTGCGGTGGCGATGACCTGGGCCAACAGCCATGGGATCACCGATCTCGCCGCGGATCCGAATGCCTTCGCGGGCACGGGCTGGAGCTACACGGTCGACCCAAATGCGAGCTTCGGCGACTTGGCCATCAACGAGTTCGTGGCTTCAAACCGATCCGGCCTCCTGGACCAGGACGGCGAGGCCTCGGACTGGATCGAGCTTCACAATTTTGGAGCGTCTGCCCTCAACCTCACTGGTTGGGCCCTCAGCGATGACGCGGACGAGCCCGGCAAGTTCATCCTCCCCGACCGGACTCTCCCGTCTGGCGGCTACCTCGTGATCTTCGCTTCCGGCAAGGATCGCGCCCCGGCGGGAGCGGGCGAAATCCACACCAGCTTCAAGCTCGCCGCTTCGGGCGAGTATCTCGGTCTCTTCACCCCTGAGCTCCCTCGTGTGGTGGCCGACGAGATTTCGCCGGTCTTTCCGGTGCAACGCAACGACCACTCCTATGGCCGCGACTCCCTCGGCACCTGGCGTTACTACGCAACCCCCACCCCGGGCAGCCCCAATGGCAACAGCTCGATTTTCGGTCTCCTCCCGACGCCCCACGTCAACGTCGCGCGAGGCTTCTACAGTCAAGCGTTCGACCTGCACCTCACCTCGGAAGATCCCAGGGCCACGATTCGCTACACCACGAATGGAAGCGAGCCCACCAGCACGAACGGCCGGGTCTACTCCTCGCCCATTCGAGTCACCAGCACACGCGTGATTCGGGCGGCGGCGTTCAGAACCGGCTATCTGCCTTCCGAGATCATCACCCACACCTACTTCTACAATGTTTCCAACGCGATCCGTTCCCTGCCGGTAATCTCGCTCGTCACCGACAATAGCAACCTCTGGGGCTCGACCGGCATCCAGGAAACCAACCCCCGCAATACGACCAAGCGCGGGATTGCCTGGGAGCGACCGGTCTCCGCTGAGCTGATCAAACCCGGCGACAACAGCGGCTTCCAGGTGAACTGCGGACTCCGGGTCCAGGGGGGTGACTACGTCCGGGGGCGCTACAACCCGAATGGCCGCCTTCCCTTTTCCAAGTATTCCTTCCGCCTCTATTTCCGCGGTGACTACGGACCCACCATGCTCCACTACCCGTTCTTCGAGGGCTCCGAGGTGGCGGTCTTTGACCGCATCACGCTGCGCGCCGGGATGAACGACCACTCGAACCCCTTCATCGTCGACGAGTTGGTCAGGCGGATGCAGATCGACAGCAAGAACGTCGGAGCCCGCGGCAATTTCGTGAACCTCTTCATCAACGGTTCCTACAAGGGCTACTACAACCCGACCGAGCGCATCGACGACGACTTCATGCGTTCCTGGCATGGCGGCGACAACGATTGGGACGTCATCGCCCAGTTCGGCGAGGTGCGCGAAGGGGATTCTTCCGAGTGGAACAGCATGCGTACCATCGTGGGCCGCGACATGACCATTCCGGCCAACTACCAGGCCGCCCTCGACGTCCTCGACCTCGACAATTTCATCGATTACCTGATCACCAATGTCTACGGCGGCACCGGCGACTGGCCGCACAATAACTGGCGCGCCGCTCGCGAACGGGTGGCCGGAGCGAAGTTCCGCTTCTACGCCTGGGATGCCGAGTGGTCCTTCGGCAACCTGGGGCGCTCAGTGAACGGAAACACCCTTACGGGAGAGCTCGGCGGCAGCTCCGAGATCGCCCGGCTCTACCAGTCTCTCGTGCAAAGCTCCGAATTCCGCCTCCGCTGGGCTGACCGGGTCCACAAGCACTTCTTCAACGGTGGCGTCTACGAGGACTCGAACATCTCGGATCACTACGAAGGCATGCGAAGCGAGTTGTCGGCGGTCCTGGCGGGCATGAGCACGTCCATTCGCAACACCTGGATCCCGCAACGACGTGGCGTCATCATGCAGGACATGGCCGGTGCCGACCTCGAGCGCTCAGGCGATGCACCCTCCTTCAACCAGTTGGGAGGATCCGTTCAACCGGGATTCCAGCTCACCATGAGCTCTCCAGGGGGCACGATCTACTACACCGTGGATGGGACCGACCCCCGGGCTCCGCTCGACGCGAACAACGGAGGGTTCACCCGCACGGTCCTCGCGGAGAATGCCGCCAAACGGGTCTGGGTGCCGACCTCGGGGGTCTTCGGGCAATCGTGGACCGGCGGCAATGAGCCCTTCAATGACAGCTCCTGGACCGCGGGCACCGGCGCCGTGGGCTATGATGAGCAAGCAGGCTACCGCACCCTCATCGCAATCGATGTCGAAGCCCAGATGAACAACCGCAATACCTCATGCTACATCCGGATGCCCTTCACCGTGACCGCCGCGGACATGATCGATGTCAATTTCATGCAATTGAGAGCGCGTTACGACGATGGCTTTGTGGCCTACCTCAACGGCGTGCGCATCCTCGGGCCCAACGCTCCTGCCGCCCCGATCTGGAGTTCTCCTTCGAACGGCAATTACCCCGACGCGTCGGCCGTCAATCTCCGGAGCTTCAACGTCAGTGATTTCCTCGGGGAGCTCGTGATCGGCAGCAACATCCTGGCCATTCATGGTCTCAACGACGGAATCGGGAGCTCCGATTTCCTGAACTCGGTTCTCCTCGAGGTGGGCGAGAACCAGACTGGCAACATTTCCGCCACCGCCATCACATACACCACCCCGGCCACCATCAACGGAACTACCTTGATCAAGGCGCGCACCCTGCGCAACGGAACTTGGAGCGCACTCACCGAGTTCGAGTTTCTCAATGGCCCGGACGCTCCCGCGCTCCGCATCACGGAAATCATGTACAACCCGGCGGGAGGCAGCACCTTCGAGTTCCTCGAACTGCAGAACGTCGGCACGAGGACGATCGATCTGGCCCACATGAATTTCGATGGCATCACCTTCAGCTTCCGGGAGGGAACCACCCTGACGTCCGGTCAACGGCTCGTCCTCAGCTCGAATAATGATCCCACTGCCTTTGCCTCCCGCTATCCCGGCGTCACCGTCTTCGGCACCTACACCGGCAACCTGTCCAACGGCGGAGAGCGCCTGGCGTTGCTGGACGGCCTGGGCCGGACCATCATCTCGGTCGACTACGACGACACGAACGGCTGGCCGACGGATCCCGATGGAAACGGACATTCCCTGGTTCTGAACTCGCCCGAGGGCGATCCCGACTCTCCGGCCAGTTGGTCCGCCAGTGCCCAGGCAGACGGCTCGCCAGGAGCGGCTGAACCGGCAACTCCCCAGCCAGAGGTGATCTTCAGCGAGGTCCTCGCGGACAACCGGGGTGCGGTCCCCAATGGCGGCACCTTCCCGGCCATGATTGAGCTTCACAATCCCGGCGCAGGTCCCGTCAACCTCTCGGGCTGGACCTTGATCAACGACGGCGAGAACCCGCAGACATTTGTCTTCCCCGGCGGCACCGGCATCGACATCGGCAACCACCTCGTCATCTGGTGCGACAGTGCGCAAGGCGTTCCCGGGCTGCACGCGGGCTTCGCTCTCGATCCCGAGGGCGGTTCGCTCTCCCTCGAGGACGCGGGTGGAATTCGCGTCGATGCCTTCTCGTTTGGCATGCAGGTGTCCGACCACTCCTTGAGCATGGTGGGGCCTGCCTGGCAGCTGACCGTCCCGACGCCCGGCAGCACAAGTGTAGCTCCTGTTGCTCTCGCGCCGCAGAGTCAACTCTCGATCAACGAGTGGGTCTCCAACCGCGTGCCCGGCGAGTCCGATTGGCTCGAGCTCTACAATCGGGACGCCAGCAGACCCGTCGCCCTGCGCGACCTGCACCTCAAGGGCGGGGAAACCACCTATCGCTACGGGGCGCTCTCCTTCCTCGCCCCTCGCGACTTTGTCCGACTTTGGGCCGATGAAGGAGTGGGCGCGAAGCACCTCGACTTTCGCCTGCCAGCAGCGGGCGGCACGCTCTCGCTGACCGATGCGGGGGGATCGGAATTTGAGCTCACAACCTACCCGCCACAGGTCGAAGATGTTTCGAGCGGCCGTTTCCCCGACGGATCCGCAACGATCCGGACCTTCCCCGATGCCGCCAGCCCCGGGGTCGCCAACTACCTGTCGAGCAACCCCGGACTGGTCTTCAACGAGCTGCTCGCTGAATTCGGAGGTGCGGGTCCAGGATGGGTCGAGATCAAGAATACCAGTGGGTCGATCTTCAATCTCACGGGGCACTCCCTGGCGGTGGGCGATCGTGATGGCTTGCGGTGGCCGTTCCCGAACGGACTGACCATTCCGGTAAACGGACACCTCGTGATCACCTGCGACGGATTGCGCCCGGCCTCTTCCACGCCCGCAGACTTGAACTCTGGCATCGCCCTTTCTCCCCTGGGCGAGGAGCTCTATCTCTTCGACGATGCGGGACACGAGATCGACCGCCTGGTCTTTGGCTTCCAAGTCTCCGGCCACAGCATCGGCCGGATTTCCGACATCGGCAGCTGGACCCTGCTTTCCTCGCCAACCGAGGGCACCCCGAATACGACCTCTGCGATTCTCGGTCTGGTCACCGCTGTGCGCATCAACGAGTGGCTCGCCAATCCAGCGAGCAATGGAGATGACTTTATCGAACTCTTCAACACCTCCGCCACCCAGCCGATCTTGTTGAGCGGACTGCGTCTCACCGAGGACTTGTCATTGAGCGGCATCGATCAATACGCCATTCCTGCGCTGAGCTTCATCGGAGCGCGGGGCTTTGTTGCCTTCACTGCGGATGGCTCGTCTGGATGGGCTCACCTGCCCTTCAACCTGGATGCCAGTGGCGAAACGCTGCGCCTCTATCGCACGACCGGGACTTCGATCATCGACGAGGTGACCTGGGGCATCGAAACGGAGGGAGTGTCTTCCGGGCGAACCGCCGACGGCGGCGCCATCATTGCGCAACTCGCTTTCCAGTCGCCGGGCGCCTCCAACTTGATCGACCCGAACGCCGACAGCGATGAGGACGGCATGATTGACAGCTGGGAGACAGAAAACGGGCTGAACCCGAATGATCCGACCGACGCTGCGCTGGACGGTGACGGCGATCAGCGCTCCAACCTCTACGAGTTTATCAGCGGCACAAATCCCAACGATCCCGGCAGCGTTCTCGAGATCACCTCGATGTCCTTCGACCAAAGCGGCTTCACCCTCGAATTCACGGCGCGGGCCGGGATCCGCTACACGGTGGAACTCAGCGACGACCTCGTGGCCTGGCAGGCCCTCACAGTCCTGGAACCAGCCGCCGTCGACTATCTTGCCACCGTCCTCGATGCGGGCGCACGCTTGCGCCGGTTCTACCGGATCACGGCGGAGCGCCCCTAGCAGAGCGCTTGCCCGTCCACGCCACGGTCCCTACCTTCCCCCCATGCCTCGCGCATTCCTGGACGACAACTTCCTGCTCCACAGCAAGACTGCGGAACGCCTCTATCACGAAGTCGCCGCCGTTCAGCCTATTATCGACTATCACACCCACCTTCCTCCCCAGGAGGTCGCCGAAAATCAGCGCTGGGGAAATCTCACCGCTCTTTGGCTGGGGGAAGATCACTACAAGTGGCGGGCCATGCGCGCCAACGGGATTCCGGAGAGCCACATCACCGGTGGTGCCTCGCCCCGCGACAAATTCCAAGCGTGGGCGGAAACCGTTCCGAACACGATTGGCAATCCGCTTTATCACTGGACTCACCTCGAACTGCGCCGCTGCTTCGGAATTGAGACCCTGCTCGGCCCGGACACTGCGGAGGAGATTTGGAACACCGCCAACGATCGCCTCGCGGAAGAGAGTTTCTGCGCACAGGGTCTCCTCGATCAATTCAAGGTCGATACCGTGGGCACCACTGACGATCCCTCCGATTCGCTCGTCTTTCACGAGGCCTGCGCCGCTCTCGATCTTGAGAGCAGGATCTACCCGACCTACCGTCCTGACAAGGCGGCCATGGTCGACCGGCCCGAGATTTTCAATGCGTTCTGTGATCAACTCGGTGAAGTCACCTCCATCGAGATCACGGATCTCGCTCCCTTGTTGGAAGCCCTCAAGAAACGTCACGACGACTTCCACGCGATCGGCTGCCGGCTCTCCGACCACGGAATGAAACAGTGTCCGCCCGAGCCCTGTAGCGAGAAGGCCGCCATCGCCATCTTCCACAATGCGCGATCCGGGCTCGATGCTTCTGCTTCCGAAGTCGGCTCCTTCTCGGCCTTCCTCATGCAACACCTCGCCCGCTGGAACACCGAGCGGGGCTGGGCCATGCAGCTCCACCTCGCGCCGGTGCGCAATCCCAACTCACGCTCCTTTGCCCAACTGGGGCCCGATTCAGGATTCGACACCATCGGGGACTGGACGCAGGGCGAGTCGCTACTCCGGTTTCTCGATCTCCTCGATCGTGTCAAGGCACTGCCCAAGACCATTCTCTACAACCTCAACCCGCGCGACAACGCCCTCTTTGCAGCAGCCTGCGGCTCGTTCCAGGAAGGTCCCACCCCCGCCAAGATCCAATGGGGCTCCGCCTGGTGGTACAACGACACCTTGCGCGGGATGACGGACCAGATCCAGACCCTCGCCTCCATTGGCCTACTCCCGCGCTTTGTGGGCATGCTCACCGACTCCCGCTCCTTCCTCTCCTATCCCCGCCACGAGTACTTCCGGCGCCTCCTCTGCAACCTCATCGCCACCGATGTTGAGAATGGAGAGATTCCGGACGACGCCAATCTCCTTGATTCGCTCATTCGCGGCATCTGCTATGATAACGCCAAGGCTTACTTCACGTTTCCACACCATGACACCTAAACGCGCCTTCACCCTGCTCACGCTCGTCCTCGCGACTGGCACCTCGCCCCTCGCCACTGCGGCCGAGCGGCCCAACATCCTCTGGCTCTCTACCGAAGACCACGGTCCCCATCTCGGTTGCTACGGCGACAATTACGCCGACACCCCCAACGTGGACGCATTTTCGAAGCGGTCGCTTCTCTACCTCAACGCGGTCTCGACCGCGCCGGTCTGCGCTCCCGCCCGCACTACCATCATTTGCGGGATGTACGCTCCCTCCGTGGGCGGTCACCACATGCGCTCGCAGGCCCGCAAACCCGATTGGCTCAAGTTCTATCCCGAGTTCCTGCGCGAAGCGGGATACTACTGCACAAACAACTCCAAGACCGACTACAACATCGATCACAACATCAAGGAGATCTGGGACGAGTCCTCGGGGAAGGCACACTACAAGAACCGGAACGACGGCCAGCCGTTCTTTGCGATCTTCAACCAGACTTGCACCCACGAAAGCAGGATCAGGAGCGCGAACGCCAAGACAATCCACGATCCCGCCAAGGCGGTTTTGCCTCCTTACCATCCTGACACCCCCGAGGTCCGCAGCAACTGGGCCCAGTACTATGATCGCCTTACGCAGATGGACAAGTGGTTCGCCGACCATCTCAAGGCCCTTGAAGAAGCTGGCCTCGCGGAGGACACCATCGTGATTTTCTGGGCCGACCACGGTTCCGGCATGCCTCGCGGGAAGCGCTACGCAGGCTGGAGCGGGCTCCACGTTCCCATGATCGTGAACATCCCCGAGAAGTGGAAGCACCTTCGTCCACCGGAATACAAGGCCGGCGGAACATCCAAGCGCATGGTCGGCTTTGTCGACCTCGGAGCAACCACCCTCTCACTGGCCGGAATCAAGCCCGCCGAATTCCAGCAAGGCAACGCCTTCCTCGGCAAGTACGTCACCGCCCCGCCAAGGTATGCCTTCGGCTTCCGCGGCCGCATGGACGAGCGTCCCGATTGCTCCCGCACGGTGATGGACGGAAAATACGTCTACATTCGCAACTTCATGCCTCACCTCCCGCACGGCCAGAGCCTGCACTATCAACTCGAGACGCAGACCACGCGGGTGTGGCGCCGCCTCTATCGCGAGGGAAAGCTCAACGACGTGCAGGCGGCCTTCTGGAAGAAGAGGGCGCCCGAAGAACTCTACGACATCCAGGCCGACCCTCACGAGACGAAGAATCTCGCAGGGTCCCCTGCCCACACGAAGCAACTCACCACGATGCGCAGTGCGCTCCAGGATTTCCTCAAGACTCGGCACGACATCGCGCTCTATCCCGAGGGCATGTTTCATGACGAGGCGAAGAGACACGGTGTCACACCGGCAGATCTCACCCGCAAGGAAGGCGCCTATCCTGTCGATGACATCCTCAAGTCCGCGAATCTTCTCCTCGATCCCGAGCTGAAGCCGGAGGCTGTTGCCGCCGAACTGAAGTCCGATCTCGCCGCGCGCCGCTTCTGGGCGGTCCTGGCCTGCCTCTACAAGGGCGAACACTTCACCCACGCTCTCAGCGCCAATCTGGCCGCTCTCCTCAAAGACCCCTCCCGCAGTGTTCAGATCGCAGCCGGCGAAACCCTCGCGACCTATCCCGCCGATGAAACCCAGCGTGACCAGGCCATGGCGGTCCTCGTCGACAATGCCGACCCCACCAAGTCGAGCGCCTACCACGCCGTCTCAGCCCTGAATGCTCTCGAGCACCTCCCCATCCTTCCCAAGGCCTTGAAAGAGCAGGTCCTGAAGCTCCCGACCCAGGATCCCAATGCCCCGGGCCGGTCGAACGGTTACGCCTCACGCATGCACAAGCACATTGCCTCCCCCATTCCGGATCATTTTCCGAGCAAGGGCAAGCCCAGGACCAGAGCGAAGAAGAACAAGTGATCGCGTGCGCCAAATTCCAGTATACGCCTCACCACCTTCGTGCCATTAATCTCCCGTGAGCGATGCCCCCGCCAAGGAGAAGCGCAAGCGCGTCAATGTGCGCCGACCGGATGTCATGGAGAAAGTGCAGGCCGAGGTCGAGAAGCACTATCGCTCCCCGATCGTCGAGAAACTCCGCAAGCGCGGCGGCATCCTCAAGATCGGCAATACCACGCTCATTCTCGCCCAGCAGTTCGGATTTTGCTACGGAGTGGAGCGGGCCATTGACCTGGCCTACGCCTCTCGCCGCGTCTTTCCGGACCGCCGCATTTTCCTGATCGGCGAGATCATCCACAACCCCGAGGTCAATCGCCAACTGGTGGACATGGGGATTGTCTCGCTTCCCTGGAAGGAAATGGACGAACAGTACGATGCCCTCACTGCCGAGGATGTCGTGATCGTCCCTGCCTTCGGCGCCCCTACTTCATTCATGGACAAGATCGAGGAAGTGGGCTGCTACGTCATCGACACCACCTGCGGGGACGTCATGAAAGTCTGGCGGCGCGTGCGCACCTACGCCAAGAGCGGCGCCACCTCCATCATTCACGGCAAGAAGGGTCACGAAGAGACGCGCGCCACGGCCTCACGCGCGCGGGGTGCCGACCGCAAGGGTAACTACCTGATCGTTCTCACCCTGGGAGAGACCGATTATGTCTGCGACTACATTCGCAACGGCGGCGACCGCGACGAATTTCTTGCCAAGTTCGAGGGGGCTACCTCGGAGGGGTTCAATCCCGATCTTCATCTGAAGGAGGTGGGCGTGGCGAATCAGACCACCATGCTCAAGAGCGAGACCGAAGAGATGCAGCGCCGGATCAGCGCCGCAGTGGCCGACCGTGATGGCTCCGCCGAAAACTTCCAGGTCTTCGATACCATTTGCGGAGCCACCCAGGAACGGCAGGACGCCCTCTTCGACATGCTCCGCGAGCCAATGGACATCCTCCTCGTGGTCGGCGGCTACAACAGCTCCAACACCTCGCACCTCGTCGAGATCGGCCAGGAACAGCTTCCCACCTTTTTTATTCGCGATGCCGAATGCCTCGCCTCCCTTGAGAAGATTGCCAACTATGACCTGACCGCGAAGGAGGAAATCGAGAGCGACTATCCGGGCAAATTGCTCGAGGGACAGCCCGCAGTCATCGGGGTCACGGCGGGTGCCTCCTGTCCGGCGAACTTGATCGAAGCCACCATCCTGCGGGCCTTCGAGCTCAGAGGCATCTCCCGCGATAAGGTGGATGCCGCTTAACGCTACGGCTTGCGCACCGCTGCGATAGTTTTCGCGATGTCGTCAGCGGCCTGCTTGCGCCCTAATTGCAGCAAGGCCTGCCGGTAGCCTTGCAAGACCGCCAGGTCATTGGGGCGGCGCCTCAGGGCGGCTTGGTAGGTTTCCGCCGCGCGTGGCAGCACTCCGGTTTGGCTGAAGAAATCCGCGAGGCGGGCTTCCATGGGGGAAACCACCACCGGCGGCATCAGGAGGGAAGGTCGCTGTTGCTTTTCCGCCGCTGTTTTGAACCAGTCGCGGGCAATCATCCGCTCGGTGCGGTCTCCCGCCAGGGCTACCAACCCGCGCGCCTCCGCAGTGTAAACCTCGAGGGCCGTGACGGCTCGCACATATTCCGAAATCGAAGAGCTGCGGGTGGCATTGTTTTGCAATCCCATCATGCGTTGCACAGTCTCGCTCAAGGCGACCCGGAACTTGTGCGCGGTATCCCGATCACCATCCTGCAGGCTGCGACGACACTCCAGATACTGCCGCAAGGCCTCCAGGTAAAAGATCGAAAGCGTCCGGTCTTTGAACAGCTGTGGATCGTTCTTGCCCGGCAGCGTGCTGATGGCCTGCTCAAAGTCCCCCTTCCACCCGCGGGCGAGGTAGAGCCGGGCCGGCAGGGTCCGGGCCTCCCAAATGACCAGGTTTGCTCCGGAGGAGGAGAGGCGCTTGTCGTCCACCTCGACCTTCGCCAGCTGCAGCGCGATCTTCATCGCTTCGTTGAACTTGCCGCGGCTGTGCATGGCGGTTGCGAGGTAGAGTTGGCAACGAATCCATCCGTCGCATTCGTGGAAGCTCAACTTGTGCTTCTTCATGTGCGCGGCGTAAAGAGTGGTCGCTCGCGAGAGGGCCACTTCGGCGAGATGATGGTTGCCACAACGCCACTCAAAGTGCCCGAGTAGTTGTTGGTATGGCGGAAAGTTGGGCGCTTTCCTCGCCATCTTCCGGACCACCGGCAGGATCTGTTCCCGGAGCTTGGTGGTGGCCTCCGGCGCTTCCGCGTGGAGCATCGCCCAGAAACTGAGGACCCCCACATTGTTCTTGTTCTTCTCCACCACCTTCTCCATCTGCTCGACCGCCAGTTCCTGACCAAAATTGGCAGCGCCAAACTCATCGTAGCCATCCCGCTGGAGGTAAATCGCCAGGCACTTCGCCTGGAGATTGTTGGGGAAGCTCTCCGAGAGATCCCGGAAGGCCTTCACTGCTTCGCCGGCCCGCAGCGAGAAGAGGGTCGCCAGCGCAAGGGCGTATTTCTGCTCCATGGGAGTGGCCAAGGGGATCTCCCTGCCCCCCGCCATCACGGTCGCGTCCATGAGGTTCAACATCCGCTCGACCGCCACCATGCGCTCGTGGGCAAATTGATTGTTGGGCGCGGCCAACGCCAATCCGATTCCCCAGTAGGCCATCAGGCAATCCGGATCTGCCTGTACCGCGGCGCAAAAGTGCCGATAGGCTTCGAAGTCCCACGCCGCCTGGATGTAGGCCATCCCCTGCAACACGTGCCGCTGAGCCAAATTGTTGCGGGACGAGATGGCCATCGGAATCGAGACGATCGGGTCGTAGAACTCGGGCGCAGGGAGCGCCGCCACCACCGGATGGATGACCTGGTCAATCGTGAAGGGCTTCCTCTCCTTCGCCGCTTCGTCCTTTTTCTTCGCCTGAGCCTGCAGATTCCCAGCCCCCATCCCCGCGACCAGTACCGCGATCACTGAACAAATTCCCCACTTGAAGCGCATGCCCATCACTCTTCCTCTCTTCCGACAGTTCTCAAGGAAAAGCGTTCAGAACTGCCTTGATAGTGTGGGAAACTCGCCAAGATTCCCCACCCTGGTCTCCACACTTGAATCCTTCGCTTTGAAACTTGAGACTCCCGCTCATGAAACTCGGTCTCATCGGATGCGGACGCATGGGGAAAGCACTCACGGTAGGAGCCATCGATGCCGGCGCGGTGGCCGCCTCTGAGGTCATGGCCTACGACCTCTACCCCGCTGCCCTGGAGGGATTGGTGTCGGAGCGCGGAGTGATTCCGGCAGGCTCCGTCGCGGAAGTCGCCGCGGCAGTGGACGTCCTCCTCCTGTGCACCAAGCCCTACGATGTGTCCGGCGCGCTCCAGGAAATTGCCGGATCAGGGAGCAGCAAGGAGAGTCTCTTGGTCATTTCGGTCGCCGCGGGCACGACGGTCGAGAAGCTCGAGCGCGAGGTGGCCGACGGAGCTCGCGTGATTCGGTCCATGCCCAACACGCCGGCCCTGATTGGCAAGGGTGCGGCCGCCTTCACCCGCGGTTCGGGCGCGACCGGGGAAGATTCCAGGACCGCCCGCAGTCTCCTCGGTTCGGTCGGACTGGTGGTGGAGACCAAGGAGTCCCTCATGGACGCCGTCACCGGCCTCTCGGGAAGCGGTCCGGCCTACGTCTATGTCTTCATCGAAGCCCTCGCCGACGGGGGAGTCCAAAACGGCCTCCCCCGCGACCAGGCCCGCGCACTCGCTGCCCAGACCGTCCTCGGGGCGGCGGCCATGGTTCAGTCCACCGGCGAGCATCCTGCCGTGCTCAAGGACATGGTCACCTCCCCTGGCGGAACTACCATCGCAGGGCTCGAGGCCCTCGAAGCCCGCTCGTTTCGCGCAGCCTGCATCGAAGCGGTTAACACCGCCACGCGTCGTGCCGGGGAGTTGGGACGCGACTAGCTTCTCCTGAAAATCGCGATTGGAATTTCCGGCCTCGTGACTAGCATCCCTCCTCATGATCGGTCTCCGCCGTGTTTTTCTCCACGCTTGCTGGAGTCTCTGTCTCTTGACAGGGTGCTCCGATAAAATCGAAGACGCCCTTCCTGTCGCGGGACGAGTCAATCACTGTGACCCGCAAGCCGCCGCGATCTATGGGCAGGCGCAAGCCGCCGACCAAGCGGGCAAAACGGCCAAGGCGACCAAGCTCTACAAGGAAACAGCCGACAAGTTCCCCGGTTCCTCGGTTGCTCCGCAGGCCCGCTTTCGCCAGGCGACCCTCCTCGAGCACGAGGGTGATCTGCTGAAGGCATTCGACGCTTATCAACAGGTCATCCAGCGCTATCAGGGCACCTCCCTCTATACCGAGGCCCGTGACAAACAAGCCGTGGTTGCGCACAAGGCGGCGGCTGGCGTGATCAAGAACAGCTTCCTGGGCCTCAAATCCCGCCTCGAGAGCAAGAAGATCGTGGAGATGCTCGAGACTGTCCGCGACAACGCACCACAGGCCGCATCCGCCCCAAAAGCCCAGCACACCATCGGCCAGGTCCTCGAGAATCGGAAGAAGGACATCCTCGCCATCGCCGCTCACCAGAAAGTGGTCGACGACTATCCCCGTTCGGCCTACGCGCCCGATTCCCAGTACCACATCGGGCAAATCCTCCTCTCCTCCGCCGAACGCGGGAACCAGAACCAGGCCAACCTCGATCGCGCCCTGCACACTTTCCAAGATCTGCGCCAGAGCTATCCGTCGAGTGGGCGCGCCAATGATGCCGTGAAGAAGATCTCGGAAATCAAGTCGCTCGACATTCAGCGCAGTTTCGACATCGCGGAGTTTTACTACAAGAAGGGCCAGAACTCCTCGGCCGCATTCTACTACAAGGAGGTCCTCAGCAAGACGAGCAGCGGCGATCTCCATAACAGAGCTCAGCGCCGTCTTCAGACGATCGTCGGGACCAGCTAGATGATCGGCCGCTTCCTCTTCAGCCTCCTCCTTGCGCTCTTCATGAGCGGCTGCGTCGGGTATCGGTTGGGAGGAGCGAAACCAGCCCATCTCGCGGCGGTCCATTCCGTCCATGTTGCGATCGTGCGCAACGACACCCAGATGCCGCGGGCCGCTGCTCATGCCACGAATTCCATCATCGACGCCCTCACCCGCGACGGCACCTACCGAATCGCTTCCGTCGATCACGCCGACGCCCGTCTCCTCACCACTCTCCACAACATCAACTATCGCCAGGCTCGCTCCGCACGGGTGGATATTCTGCGCTCCGAAGAACTCGAGATGGAGGTCTTCCTCAACTGGTCGCTGGTGGACGCCCGGAACCCCACGCGGGTCCTCGCCCAGGGGGAGTCCCGGGGTAAAACCCGCTTTTTCGTCGATCCCAACCTGCAGACGGCTCGCCAGACTGCCCTCATCGACGCTCTCAAGCGGGCCTCCGAAGCGGTGGCCAGCCGCCTCGCGGACGGATTCTAGCAGGTGACGCCGCAGTCTGGGCTCTGAAGTCCTGGGGCATCTTTGAAAACTGTGTCTCCCCGCGCGACACAACTCAATGTTCAAACATGCCCTCGTTCGCCTTGCGGAGCACTCTCCCGACTTTTGACCTGCGACCTGCCGACTCGCGACCTATACGTGACTCATGTCCGATGAGTCCAACCCCGCTCCCCTCGTCTCCTTCGTCCCCACCCCCATCGGAAACCTGGGCGACATCACCCTTCGCGCAATCGAGACCTTGCGAGCAGTCGACTTGATCGCGTGCGAAGACACGCGCCATTCGCGCAAACTTCTCAACCACCTGGAAATTGAGAAACCGCTCGTCTCTCTCCACGATCACAATGAAAAACGGCGTGCACCTGAACTGGTTGCCAAGGCAAAAACCGGCAAACGAATCGCGGTTATCTCCGACGCGGGAACACCATGTTTGTCCGATCCCGGACATCGATTCATGCGCGCCCTCATCGAGGCGGAAGTGCCCTACGAAGTGCTTCCAGGGGCATGCGCGATCACTACCGCGCTCGTTTCATCCGGATTTCCTCCACATCCTTTTACATTCGGTGGGTTCTTACCTTTTAAGAAAGGAAAACGAGAACGAGAACTTCAAGCGGCACTCGAACGCGGCCATACCTCAGTCTATTTCGAGTCTCCACACCGACTGGTTTCGACACTGGAAATATTAAGTAGACTTAACCCTAAAGTTCGACTCTGTATTACACGAGAGTTAACTAAGAAATTTGAAAACATATATGGCGGCGAAACCCTGAAATTGTTAAAGAAGTTTACTGATCGGCCGCCACGCGGTGAACTTGCGTTGGTGATCGATCCAAACACCCCCAGTCAATGACATCTACCACAACTCCATTGCCTGCAACGTCACCCCGCAAGAGACTTCCGCTTGTCCTGATTACCAATGTTTGCGTCGCAGTAATTCTCCTCGCAGCCATTCCTGTCATCAACAAGGGACAACAAGGATTCGCTCCTCACGCTGTTGTGAACAAGGAGTACATCAATTCCGCCATCAACAGCGGAGAAGCCGAATTCATGAACAGGGCGCTCAAGACCACCGAGATCGCCCGCGCCATGGCCCATGATAATCACTTGTCGACCATGAACTTGATGCAGGTCTCGATCGGTGCCCTCGCGGTTCTCTTTTTCTTCAACAGCTTCATTCTCTTCCGGATTTATCGCCAACCGCAACCGGCAAGCATTTCCCGCGGCACCTGAAGCCGCCCGAGGAGTGCGTTTCTCCGCATGCTCTCCTTCTCAACCTGTTGGAACAACTCCCGCCATACGGATGGCGAGGCAATGATCGAGGAAATCCTCGGACTGGGCGTCGATGCCATCGAGCTCAGCCACGGGATGACCGTCACGAAATTGCCCGGCATCCGGAAGGCCTTTGAAGGCGGCGGCTTCCGCTGTTCCGGGGTGCACAATTATTTCCCCTCCCCGACGGAGGTGATGATTGATGCTCCCGATGCCTACGAGTACACCTCCCATCGCCCCTTCGAGCGGAAGCGGGCGATGGACATGACCATCAAGTCGCTCGAACTCGCTGCCGAGTTCAAGGCCGAGTACATGGTTCTCCACTTGGGTTCGGTCCCCCTCATGCCGCACGGCAAGTGGACGGGACAGCTGACCGAGATGGCGAAAGACGGCCAACAACTCTCCGGGGCCTACACCGACTACAAGCTCAAGTGCGTGAAGAAGCGCGAGAAGAGCGGCACACTCTATTTCAGACGAGCCATCGAATCCCTGGAACAGATTGCCGAGAAGGCTGCCGAGTTCAAGGTGAAGCTCGCGGTCGAATCGCGTTCCAAGTACGAGGACGTGCCCACCGAACGCGAGATGATCCTGCTCCAGCAACATTTCGCCGATCACGAATGGGTCGGTTACTGGCACGACTTCGGACACGTGCAGTTGAAGCACAACCTTCGTCTCCTCGAACACGATTTCTGGCTCGGACAGATGGAGCCCTACCTCATCGGCGCGCACGTCCACGACGTGATCTGGCCGCATCGGGACCACCGGGTTCCCTTCACCGGGACCCTCAACTACGACAAGCTTCTCAAGCATTTCGAACCCGAGATGCCCTTCGTGTGGGAACTCTCCCCCGGCCGCAAGGTAGAGCAGATTCGCACTGCCCTTCTCTGCTGGAAGGAGAAATTTGCGGAGACCTTGGGGATCGGTGACCGTTGAACCGCAGTTCGCGATCCGCGATCCGGCATTGAGATCGCACATCGCATCCTGATTCCATCGCTCATGAACGCCCGGGAACTCACTCCTGACCTCCGCCGACTCGCCGAGCAGGGAATCTTCCTCGGCACCTCATCGTGGAAGTACCCGGGCTGGGTGGGCCAACTCTACACCGCGGAGCGTTACGAGTACCGCGGCAAGGTCGCCAAGTCGCGCTTTGAGAAGAACTGCCTCGACGAATATGCCGAGGTCTTTCCCAGTGTGTGCGTCGACGCCTCGTTCTACCGCTTTCCCACTGCGCGGTATTTGCAGGGGCTCGCCGACCAGGTCCCGGACGGCTTTCGCTTTTCCCACAAGGTGACTGACACCATCACCATCAAGCACTTCCCCAGGCACCGTCGCCACGGAGAGTTCGCGGGCAAGGACAACCCCCATTTCCTCGACGCCAACCTCTTCCTGCAGTCCTTCCTCAAGCCCCTCGAGCCTCACCGCGAGAAGACCGGCATCATCATGTTCGAGTTTTCGCGATTCTACCAACGTGACTACGAGCACGGCCGTGAGTTCGTGAACGACCTCGACACCTTCCTCGGCCAACTTCCCACCGACGAGTGGGACTTCGGAGTTGAGATCCGCAATGCCGGCTTCCTGGAGGGACCCTACTTCGAGACCCTGGCCCGCCACCAGGTGGGTCACGTCTACAATCAGTGGCAGCGCATGCCCTCACTCGCAGAGCAGATCGAACTCTGCGAACCGGATCGCGACCTCGCCCCGGTGGGATCGCGCCTCCTCCTCAAATGCGGCCGCGACTACAAAACTGCGGTGGAGTCCCTCGAGCCCTACGATCGCATCCAGGAGGAGCAACCCGAGGTGCGCAGGGCGGCAGCAGGCTTCCTCTCCAAGCTCGCCGAGAAGCCCACGGGCCGACGGTCCTACGTCTATGTGAACAACCGCTTGGAAGGAAACGCCCTCGCCACCATTGCAGCGATCCTCGATCTGCTCTCTGGCACCTAACTTTCATCCGGCCATGCCGGTCCGAGAGCGACGTTTTAGTAAAAACGTCCAACTTTTGACGATCCCCCAACCAAGATTAGCCCAACTTCTTCCTAAACCTGCAATTTTCAACTCGACTTTTCGGATCCGAGCAGCACTTTCCCCCTCGAAAGGCAAACTTCATGGCAACACAGAAACTCGACGGCGCCCAAGCGCTCCTCAAGACCCTCGATGGCCTCGGAATCGAGTATATTTTCGGTTACTCGGGTGGGGCGGCTCTCCCCATCTTCGACGCGCTGGAGACGGTCAAGACGAGCATGAAGTTCATCCTCGTGCGCCACGAACAAGGGGCCGTCCACATGGCGGACGGTTATGCCCGGGCCACTGGCAAGCCCGCCGCCGTTCTGGTGACCTCCGGCCCCGGTGCCGGAAACACGGTCACGGGTCTCATGACCGCTTCGATGGATTCGGTGCCCATGGTGGTCCTCTGCGGTCAGCAGGTCACCTGGATGCTCGGCAAGGACGCCTTCCAGGAAGCTGACATCTTCGGCATCACGATGGCCGTGGTGAAACACAACTACCTCGTCAAGAATACCAACGACATCCCCCGGATCGTCAAGGAGGCGCACTATATCGCGACCACCGGCCGGCCCGGCCCCGTCCTCATCGACATTCCCAAGAACATCTCGCAGGACCCCTTCGATGGCGATCTCGATCCCGATATCTATTTGCCCGGCTACCATCCCGAGCGCGCCTTCGAGATCGATATGGACGCGGTTGCCGATGCAGTGCAGCTCATCAAGCGGTCGCGCAGGCCGGTCATCCTGGCGGGACAGGGCTGCATGATTGCGCGTGCCGGCGACGAACTGCTCAAGTTCTCCCAGACGGTAGGCTGCCCGGTCACTTCCACCCTCCTCGGCAAGGGCGTCTTCCCCGAGACGCACGAGCACTCCCTCGGCATGCTCGGCATGCACGGGACTGCCTATGCCAACAAGGCCATCGTGGAAGCCGACTTGATTCTCAACGTGGGCTCACGCTTTGACGACCGCATCATCGGACAGGTCGACAAGTTTGGTAAGAACGCCAAGATCATCCACATCGACATCGATCCCTCCGAGATGAACAAGATGATCGTGCCCGATGTGCAGATCATCGGCGATGCCAAAGCCGCGCTGGTCGAACTCAACAAGCGGGTCTCCAAGCTGGATACCGAGGAGTGGCTGACGCACTTGGCCGGCTACAAGAAAAAATATCCCCTTGGCTACAAGAAGCAGGGCGGCCTGCGCATGCAGCATGTCATCGACGAGCTCTACAACCTCACCAAGGGCAATGCCATCATCGCCACCGACGTAGGCCAGCACCAGATGTGGGCCGCGCAGTTTTACAGGTGCAACGCCCCGCACAAGTGGCTCTCCTCCGGTGGCGCCGGCACAATGGGCTTTGGCTTCCCGGCGGCAATCGGTGCGCAATTCGCCTGCCCCGACTCCCTGGTGGTCTCGATTTCCGGGGACGGCGGATTCCAGATGACTCTCTTCGAGCTCGCCACCGTTGCGCTCCACAAGCTACCGCTCAAGATCCTTGTCCTGAACAATCACTATCTCGGCATGGTCCGCCAGTGGCAGGAGCTCTTCTTCGACGATCGCAAGAGCGGCGTCGACCTCAAGGGCAATCCCGACTTTGTGAAGTTGGCCGGCGCCTACGGCATCAAGGGATTCAACATCAAGCGTCCCGCTGACGTGAGTCGTGTGCTGCAGAAGGCTCTGGATTACAACGAAGGGCCCTGCCTCATCAACGCCGAGTGCGTGAAAACCGACAACGTCTTCCCCATGATCCCGGCCGGAGCGGCCCTTGAGGATATGCTCATTGAGCCACCGAAGCACAAGATGGCAAAGCCGGTGGGCTCCACCTAGGCCTCTGTGCCATCGAACAGCCAAGATCGAGGATTCATCTTCCCATGGCCCGAAATATCATTACCACCGACACTCCCGTCACCGATATTCCCGATGAGGTTCTTCATACCTTGTCGGTCTACGTGAACAACAAGCCCGGGGTCCTGATGCGGATCTGCCAGGTCTTCGCGCGGCGCGGATACAACATTGAGTCGCTCGTGGTTTCCCAAGGGCGCGATTCCAGCTTCAGTCGCATGACGATTGGTCTCAAGGGCGCACTGGAAGGCCTTGAGCAGATCATCAAGCAAGTCAACAAGCTCATCGACGTCATCCACTGCCACGAGCACACTGCCGCCGATGCGGTGGTCAAGGAGATGCTTCTCGTCAAGTTTCTCGTCGAGGACGGCCAGAAGCGCACCGACGCGCTCCAGATCATTGAGCACTTCAGCGGGAAGACCATCGACCTCACCCCGACATCGATGATCGCCCAGATTACAGGCGACTCCCCCAAGGTGGACGCCGCAGTCGGCATGCTCGGTCAGTTCGACATCATCGAGACTGTGCGCACCGGCAAGGTCGTGATGGCGCGCGGTGAGCAGCCGACTTAGACTGATTGCCGGCAACTCGTCCAAGGCGCGGAAAATCGTTCGCCACCTTACCCTGCGATCGCCAACAGCGTCCGGCCGAGCATGTCCTGCAACTCCGGCTTCACGAGGAGCGTCTTGGCTACCTGGACCCTGACCCAGCGGCTTTGACGGACGCGGGATTCCAGCCAGGCCTCCCCGGAGCGAACCGCTTCCATGAGGTAGACCGTCACATCATACAGCTTGCCTTCGTTGAGCCGCTTGTAGCTTCCCAATGGATCGCCCAACACCTTGCCGGAGATACCCGCTTCGTCAAATGCGGCCTTGATGGCCGCGTCTACTGAACTTCTCTGGCCCCCGGCAGGTCCCTTCGGAAAAATCCAGCGCTGCCCACCCGGAATCGGGCGACCCAGGAAACCTGCCACGCCCGGGCAGCACCACGGCGAGTCGCCCTGCAATTTCGCCGCCCTAGTCGCCCAACTCCGCAAGATGCTCTTTCGGGCGCGGAGCGAGGTGGTTGTGCTCGATGAGGCGCGAGCAGGTGTTCCAACGGAGGGTGGCCTCGCCGCCCGTGGAGTTACTGAGTGTCAAGGCCTCTTCAAAGTGACTCATCGCGGTCGTCAGGCACTCGTAAGCCACGAAGCTCGACCCGGGGTTCTCGCTGCGGATCTTGGCGAGCCCTCGCCGTTCCGCGACCAGCCCCGTGTAATAGGCTCGCTCATAGCCGCTCGGTAGTTGCGCAATGAGATCCTCCACCCGCTGATCGCAGATTTTGTAGGTGCCCGCGGAATCGTCGCTCATCGCGAGAATGAGAATGGTCAGGGCTTCGCTGTTCCCGGGATCGACGGCCAGGACATCGAGGCAGATGCTTTTTGCCGCGGCGGGCTCGTTGAGGAGACGGTATTGTTTGGCTCGCTCGATAGCGGCCGGGACGGATTTGGCCGGGAGTGGTTTCAATTCCATGACAGTTGGCCCGCAGCCTGGCGGGCGGTTGCTTATTCTCTTTTCACGGTGGCGCTCTCCTCCGGCTTCTTGCGCCGGAAACACCGCATGAGTTTCGCGAGAGGATCGTAGAAGCGATCCACCACCCGTTCCTTGAGCGGGATGATGGCGTTGTCGGTGATCGTAATGTCCTCGGGGCAGACCTTGGTGCAGCACTTGGTGATGTTGCAGTAGCCAATTCCCTGTGACTTCTTGAGATCCTCAGTGCGGTCTTCGGTGTCGAGGGGATGCATCTCAAGGGCGGCGGTGTAAACATAGAGCCGCGGGCCGATGAATTCGTCGTGCTTGTCGTGCTCGCGCAAGACGTGGCAGACGTTCTGGCAGAGAAAGCACTCGATGCATTTGCGAAACTCCTGCACCCGGTCGACATCGTCCTGCACCATGTTCCAGGTTCCATCCTCGTTATCGGGCGCGCGCGGCTTGAACTTCCTGACCTTCTTCTTGGCCACGTAGTTCCACGAGATGTCCGTGGTGAGGTCCTTGATGATGGGGAACGCTTTGATGGGCTCCACCGTGATGGGCTGGTCGAGCGGCAGATCGCTCATGCGGCACATGCACATGAGCCGCGGCATGCCGTTCACCTCGGCGGAGCACGATCCGCACTTCCCCGCTTTGCAGTTCCAGCGGCAGGCGAGATCATTGGCGCTCTCGGCCTGAATCTGATGCACCGCATCGAGCACCACCATCCCCTCGCTGATCTCGGTCGGGTAGTCGTGAAACTGCCCGCCCTTCTTGTCGCCCCGCCAGATTCTGAAGGTCGCCGTGGACATGGTCGTCTAGTATGGTGTCAATGTTTCGCCGATTTGGCTCTTTAATTCTGCTATGCCATCTCGTCGATGATGGCCTGCAGATCCGCAGGGATTTCCTGGATGGGTACTTTCTCGAGTTCCATCGTGCCGTCGGAACCCTTGCGCACCACGTTGTTGAGTCCGCCCCAGGTTGCGTCCTTCTCCGGGAAGTCTTCGCGAAACTGGGCGCCCCGGCTCTCCTCCCGGGCGAGGGCTGAGAGCGCGATCGCCTCCGAGACCGCCAACAGATTCTTGAGATCCAGCGCGGTGTGCCAGCCCGGATTGTATTCCCGGTGACCCACCACCCCGACCTCTCCGGTCCGCACACTTAGTTTCTCGACCTCCTCGAGGGCGCGTTGAATTTCGTCCCCCTTCCGCACGATGCCGACCAGATCCTGCATGGTGTCCTGCAGGTCGGACTGCACCTTGTAGGGCCCCTCCGCATCCGAGTCCCCGCGATTGAAGGGTTCAAGGGCTTCGCGCTGGGCGGCCTCGGCCTGGGCCTCGTCGATTCGTCCGGCCTCGTTTTCCTGCGCATAGATGGCGGCGTGCTCTCCCGCGCGCTTACCGAGCACGATGAGATCGGAAAGTGAATTTCCGCCCAAGCGGTTCGCGCCATTGATGCCGCCCCCGCATTCTCCGCAGGCGAACAATCCCGGCACGGTGGAGGCTTGGGTATCTGCTTCGACCCGGATCCCGCCCATGATGTAGTGAGTGGTGGGCCCCACTTCCATCGGCTCCTTCGTGATGTCGATGTCGGCCAGTTGTTTGAACTGGTGATACATGCTCGGAAGCTTGCGTTTGATGTGGGATTCCGAGTCCGCGATCTTCTCCTTGATCCATGCGATGTCCAGGAAGACGCCGCCGTGCGGACTGCCACGGCCTTCCTTGATCTCACGCACGATGCAGCGCGCGACGTGATCCCGGGTCAGCAATTCCGGCGGTCGCCGCGCTACCTTGTCGCCAAGGACATAGCGCCAGCCTTCCTCCGGGGAGTCCGCTGTCTGGTCCTTGTAGTTCTCGGGGATGTCGTCGAACATGAAGCGATTGCCTTCGCTGTTGGTGAGGATCCCGCCCTCCCCGCGGACGCCTTCGGTCACGAGAATTCCGCGCACACTGGGCGGCCAAACCATCCCGGTGGGATGAAACTGGATGAACTCCATGTCGATGAGGTCCGCGCCGGCATGGTAGGCCAGGGCGTGACCGTCTCCGGTTCCCTCCCAGCTGTTGCTCGTGATCTTGAACGCCCGTCCCACTCCGCCGGTCGCCAGCACGACGGCCTTGGCGCGGAAGATACGGAAGCGTCCGCGCTCCCGATCGTAAGCAAGTGCCCCCACCACGCGGTCTCCGTCCTTCATCAACTCCACCACCGTGACCTCCATGTAGACTTCGATCCCCTGGTGAATGCCGTGGTCCTGGAGGGTGCGGATCATCTCGAGCCCGGTGCGGTCACCCACGTGAGCGAGGCGGGGATACTTATGGCCGCCGAAGTTGCGCTGGAGAATGCGTCCGTCCTTGGTTCGATCAAAGACCGCTCCCCACTCCTCCAGTTCGCGCACGCGGTCGGGCGCTTCCTGGGCATGAATCTGCGCCATGCGCCAGTTGTTGAGATATTGCCCGCCCCGCATGGTGTCTGCAAAGTGCACCTTCCAGTTGTCCCGGTCGTCGACGTTCCCAAGTGAGGCGGCAATCCCCCCTTCCGCCATCACGGTGTGGGCCTTGCCCAACATCGACTTGCATACCAGCCCGACCGAGACCCCTGATGCGGAGGCCTCGATGGCGGCCCGCAACCCCGCCCCTCCCGCGCCGATGACCAGCACGTCGTGTTCGAACTCAATGCACTCTGCCATAGTCTAAAGAATCCTGAAATCGGTCCAAATCCCCATTGAGCAAAGCCGGACGTAGAGGTCCGTGAACCCGACCCAGACCAAGCTCATCCAGGCCCACTTCATGTGCCCGCGGTTGAGACAACTCACGCAATCGTAGGCGCACTGGCGCGGCTTCGAGCACTTCGAGATGCAGTCGCGAATCCCGCCCACCAGGTGGCGCAGCGAATGACATCCCATGGTGTAGCCCCCCAACAGAATCACATTGAGGACCAGGACCAGCGAACCGACTCCAATCCCGAAGGACCCCTTCCCGCTCTCAGGATTGGTGAACCAGAAACCCTTGATGGCATCGATGGAGAGAACCACGATGAACGCCAAGGCGACGTAGAGAAAGTAGCGATGAATGTTTTGCAGGATGAGCGGCAGCGAGTTTTCGCCGCGGTACTTCTTGCGCGGTTCGCTGACCGCACAGTTGGGAGGATCCGCCCAGAAGGCCTTGTAGTAGGCGCCCCGATAGTAATAGCAGGTCAGGCGGAATCCGGCCGGCGCCCACAGGATGAGAAACGCCGGTGAGTAGGGCAGCCACGAGGGCCAGATCGGGGGAGCCTCGCCGAAGAGGGCATGCCCTCCCGTCCCGAAAAACTCCGGCGAATACATGGGGGAAAGATAGGGCCCATGGGTGTAATGAACGCCCTGGAAGGCTGCCCACGTCGAGTAAATGATGAAGGCCGACAACCCAAAAAACACGGCCGCCGGTTGATGCCACCACGCATCGCGACGCATCGTTTGACCAAAGCCAGCTTTTTGAATTTGAATCTCGGTCGTCGCCATGAAGAGAGAGAATCCAACCTAGAGAGGCGCACCGCCGCAGGTCGAGGGCGAAATTACAGCCCCCCCCCCCCTCCGCCACCCCACCTCGCTCTGGGCGAGTCCGCTTCGAACCACCAATCCCCGCAATCTTCGACGTTCGCGCGACTGTGCGGCGCACCAAATTCCGTTCACGTGCATGCGCGCCGCCCGGCCGAAGTCTCCCCACCATTACACAATGAATCACGATAATGCTGGCGAAGGCGGGTTCGTTCGCGCTTTTCTCAACAGAATCCCATGAAACGAGCTCTCCCCGTCATCGCCATTGCCTTGGCCTCCCTCCTGCCGGCCTCCTCCCGCGAGGCGAAGGAATACGACAAGGACGTCAACTACGACAACAAGAAGACTCCGCACTACGACCTGCCGCCCCTCCTGGTAACCTCGCAGGGGAAGAAGATCACAACCGCAGATGAGTGGCACAACATTCGTCGCCCGGAGATTCTCTCCCTCTTCAGCAACCTGGTCTACGGACGCGTTCCGGAACCGGCCAGTCCGCTCAAGGTGGAATTCGAGGTGGTCAGGACCGATCCCGACTTCATGAAGGGCAAGGCCACTCGCAAGGACGTGAAGATCCACCTGAGCAACAAGAACGGTCGAATGTCGATCCACTTCCTCGTCTTCGTTCCGAACAACGCGGTGAAACCGGTGCCCGCCTTCTTCAAACACAGCTTCAACAACACCCAGTCGAACGACTTCAATGCCTCGGCACTCCGCCCGGGCAAATTACGAAACGGCTGGCCGCTGGGCGAATTCTTCGATCGCGGCTACGGATTCTGCGCGGTCTATCACGAGGACCTCGTGCGACACAACGAGGTGGAATTCCTCCGGAGCATCCACAAGCTCTTCTACCCAAAAGGCCAGAGCTTTCCGAAAGCCCACGAGTGGGGCGTGCTCTCGGCCTGCGCGTGGGGCGCAATGCGCGGAATGGATTACCTCGAGACCGACGACGACATCGATCACACCCGCATCGCGATCATGGGTCACTCCAAGATGGGCAAGGCCACCCTCTGGACCGCCGCCCAGGACGAACGCTTTGCGCTGGCGATCTCGGCGCAGTCGGGGTGCGCCGGCGCGGCTCTCTGGCGGCGCAAGTCGGGTGAAACCCTCAAGAAAATGGTGACCCGCTTCCCCTACTGGCTCTGCCGCAATGCCTGGAAGTTTGTCGAACAGGAAGATGACCTCCCAGTCGACCAGCACATGCTCCTGGCCTGCATCGCCCCCCGCCCCGTCTACGTCCACAGCGGGGTGGAGGACACTTGGGCGGACCCCCGTGGCGAGTATCTCTCCGCCTACCACGCCGGCGAGGTCTACCGCCTCCTCGGCAAGAAGGCCCTCGAGAGCGAGGAATCTCCCGAGGTCGGCAAAGCCATCATCGAAAGCCAGGTCGGCTACCACATCCGCAAGGGCGGGCACTCCATCGAGAAGTACGATTGGGAGCGTTTCCTGGAGTTTGCGGACTATCACCTCAAGCCCAAGGCCGAGTAGCGCCCCAGCTCTCCTCGGCAATTGTCCCGACTGTCCGCCTCAAGCGGGCGAGCCGCGGGGAATTAGCCTCGAGATTCACATCGGGGAGGCAGGGACCGACCGATTCTAAAGCCCGGCGCCTAAGCGATTCGGACGTTATTAACACTCTGTCTACGGACTTGCTGAGCGACCCCATCTCCCCCGCGGAGCTACCCCTTTTCCTCATGAAGGGGCCAAAATCTGAGCGGCACCCTCGGCATTTGAGTCCTTGGGTAATTTGGGATTTCGACAGGGATAATTAATACTTGCCATCAGGCCGCTTTCCCCGACGATCCGCGCCGCCGGATGGACGCTATTTTGGCTCTAGAAGATGGCCGCGTATTTCGCGGCGAGGGATTTGGGCACACCGGCACTTCGACGGGTGAGGCCTGCTTCAACACCTCCATGACAGGCTATCAGGAGGTCCTGACCGATCCGAGCTACCGCGGTCAGATCGTGACGATGACCTACCCCCTGATTGGGAACTACGGGGTGAACGCGGAGGATGCGGAGTCGCGAGAGCCGCATGTGCGCGGATTCGTGGTGGGGGAACTCTGCCGGACGCCTTCGAACTTCCGCTCCCAGCAAACGCTCCAGGACTATTTTGTGGAGCACAAGATCATCGGGATCGAGGGGGTCGATACCCGGGCTCTCACCAAGCACCTCCGCTCGGCCGGCGCCATGCGAGCGTGCCTCACCACCGAATTGCAGAAGGACCAGGCGATCGAGCAGGCCCTGACCTCCCCCTCCATGGCTGGCATGGACTACGTGCAGGAGGTTTCCACTCCACAGGCCTTCACTTGGGCGGAAGAGTCGCGCAGGTGGACCGTTCCGAATCCCTCCTCGGGCCAGGAGGGTCACTATCTGGAACTCCCGGAACCGCGCCATCGCATCGTGGCTTACGACTTTGGATTGAAGTTCAACATCCTGCGACAACTGCGGCAGAACGGCTTTGAAATCGAAGTGGTCAACTCGCGCACCTCTGCGGCAGACGTCCTGGCCTTCAATCCGGATGGCATCTTTCTCTCCAACGGTCCCGGCGACCCCGGAGCCCTGGACTACATTCACGCCGAGATCCGCAAGCTCATCGGGAAGAAGCCGCTCTTCGGGATCTGCCTGGGGCACCAAGTCCTTTCGCACGCCCTCGGAGGGAAGACATTCAAGTTGAAGTTCGGCCATCGCGGAGGCAACCAACCAGTGAAGGACCTGCGCACGGGCGCGGTCGCGATCACCTCCCAGAACCACGGCTTCGCCACCGACGCCGAATCCCTCCCCTCCCACGTCGAAGTCACCCACCTCAACCTGAACGACGACACCGTCGAAGGCCTCCGCTCGACCCAGGATCCTGTCTTCTCCGTGCAGTACCACCCGGAGGCCGCACCGGGTCCGCATGATGCCTCCTACTTTTTCAAGGAGTTCGCTGACCTCATTGATGCGACGAAGTGAGCATGGACCGCGAAGGGATGCTAATCTCCTGATCTGAAGGAAGAGTCTGTCACGGCCTCCAGTCTGCCCCTTTCCGACCACTGCCCCCAACAGCCGACCACCCACTACCGACCACAATTTCCCATGAACACCATCGTCAACGGCCTCCAATGGGGGGATGAAGGGAAAGGCAAGATTGTCGACTTCCTGACTGAGAGCGCGGACCTCGTGGTGCGCGGCCAAGGAGGCAACAACGCTGGTCACACTGTGATCGTCGGCGAGAACAAGTACATCCTTCATCTCGTCCCCTCAGGCATACTCTGGCCCGAAAAGCGCAACGTGATTGGAAATGGCGTGGTGCTGGATCCCGTCGGTCTGGTCGCCGAATTCGAAAAACTGGAGGGACAGGGCGTCACCATCACCCCCGACAATCTCCTGATCTCGGATCGCGCCCACGTGGTCCTCCCCTATCACCGGGATCTCGACGCGGCCCAGGAAGAAGCCCGTGGGAAATTTGCGATTGGAACGACGCGCCGCGGAATTGGCCCGGCCTACTCGGACAAGGCGACGCGTTGCGGACTCCGCCTCGCAGACTTGCTCGACGGCGAACTGGCCCGTGAATTGATCGAAGTGCGCCTCGAGGACGCCAACCAGTTTCTCAACGTGCACGGGATGGCCCCGCACGACACCGCGACCGTGCTGGCGGAAGTCGAGTCCGCCCTTGCAAGGCTGCGCCCCCACGTCACCAACACGATCCCGATTCTCCACGAGGCGTGGAAGGCGGACAAGAACATCGTGTTTGAAGGCGCGCAGGGCACCTTCCTCGACATCGACTTTGGAACCTACCCCTTCGTCACCTCCTCGAACACAACCTCGGGCGGCGCATGCACGGGCAGCGGATTACCCCCGGTGGCCGTTGATTGCGTGGTCGGAGTGTGCAAGGCCTACACCACCCGGGTGGGTGAAGGCGCACACGTGACCGAGGACCAGGAGTTCTCCGATTACCTGCACGGACTGGGGCGCGAGTTCGGCGCAACGACCGGACGAAAACGCCGCTGCGGCTGGCTCGACATGGTCCTCCTGCGTTTTGCGTGCATGGTGAACGGCGTGACCGATCTCGCGGTGACCAATCTCGACGGACTCGACGAGCGCGCCGAGATCAAGGTATGCAAGGCATACAAAATCGACGACCTCGAGCATCCCTTCCCGCCCGCGCAGCGCGATGCATGGGAGCGCGCCGAACCGGTCTACGAAACCCACCCGGGCTGGAACTCGGATACCTCCGGTTGCCGGACTTGGGACGACCTTCCTGGAAATGCGCAGAAGTACCTCACGCGCCTCGCCGAGCTCGCAGGCGCTCCGGTCAGATACGTGGGCATCGGTCCGGACCGCGAGCAGACCATTCTCCTCCAAGGTCGGGACGGAATTCCAGTTTGAGGTTCAGTAATTGAAGAATCCCGGCACAATCGCCACGCCTCTCACCAACCAGATGGCATCCCAATCCGCCAAATCCGACGTTCCTGGTCACGTCGCCGTCATTATGGACGGCAATGGCCGCTGGGCGCGCGAGCGCGGACTGCCTCGCCGCGAGGGACATCGCGCAGGCGCGGAGTCCGTTCGCGAAGCGGTGGAAGCGTGCAAGGAAATCGGGATCAAATTCCTCACCCTCTACGCCTTCTCCTCGGAGAACTGGAATCGTCCCAAGTCGGAGATCAAGGCGCTCATGGAGTTGCTGGAGCGCTTCCTGAAAAAGAAGACGCCGGAGATGCACAAGCAGGGGGTGCGCCTCCATGCCATCGGTCGACTCGACACCCTCCCGGACAGCTGTCGCCGCGAACTGGATCGCGCGATCGAACAAACCTCCTCGAACCGTGACCTCGATCTTGTGCTCGCCCTCTCCTACGGATCCCGGGAAGAGATCGTGGATGCCGCCCAAGTGCTGGCCCGGGAAGCGGTCGCGGGAGAGATCGATCCGGAGAGCATCGATTGCGAGGCCTTCGCCAAGCGCCTCTACACTGCTGAGATCCCCGATCCAGACCTCCTGATCCGCACTTCGGGAGAATTTCGGCTCTCCAATTTCCTCCTCTGGCAATGCAGCTACGCCGAGATCGTGATTACCCGCAAATACTGGCCTGACTTCAAGAAGGCGGACCTGCATGAAGCGGTCGAGGAATATGCTCGCCGCCACCGTCGCTTCGGTGCTATCTGAGCCGCGTCCCCGCCCCCCCAGCGCTGTTCCCGGCCCTTGGATGTATGGCTACCGCCTCTACAGAGCAGACGATCCTTCTCGTCGACGAGGATCACGACTTCCTCTCTTGGGCGACCAAGAGGCTGGAAACCAAAGGCGTGCGGATTCTACGCTGCGACAACGGGGAGAATGCGGTCAAGATCGCCGAGAAGACCCACATCGACCTCATCGTCGCGGACATCCAGTTGCAACCCTTCGACGGCCTCGAATTGCTCTCGCGCCTGCGCTCCAATGATAGCAATGCGGTGGTGGTGCTCACGGCCGGCTTCCCGACCACCACCCAGGTCATCGAAGCCACGCGCCGGGGCGCCCGCGATGTCCTTCGCAAGGAGTCGCTCCCCTTCGAACTACGCCCGGTGGTGGAAGCGGCCCTCCAGAGTGCCGAACAGCGCCGACTGGCCAACGACAGCATTCCTCACCTCCCGGCCATGGATGGCCGCGTGAAAATGATCGGGATCTCGCGGCCACTCCAGGAAGTCTTCAAGATCGTGGGGCGCGTGGCGCAGACCGACGCCCCGGTCCTGGTCACCGGCGAGAGCGGCACGGGCAAGGAGTTGGTAGCCCATGCGCTCCACGAGTACAGCCCACGTCGCAAAAGCGAGATGGTGGCCATCAACTGCGGGGCGATTCCTGAAAGTCTTCTGGAGAGCGAACTCTTCGGTCACGAGAAGGGTGCCTTCACTGGTGCGGTGGCCAAACGCGCCGGGCGCTTTGAGCAATGCGACGGCGGAACCCTCTTTCTCGACGAAATCGGCGACATGCCGCCCTCGGTGCAAGTCAAGCTCCTGCGCGTTCTGCAGGAGGGGACCTTCTCCCGGGTGGGCGGCAACGAGACGCTCAGCAGTGACGTGCGAATCGTGGCGGCGACGAACAAGGATTTGGCCAACGAGGTGTCCGAGGGGAACTTCCGGGAGGACCTTTACTATCGTATGAACGTGGTGGAGATCCATCTTCCGCCGCTCCGCGACCGTCCGGAGGACATCCCCCTCCTTGCGGAATTTTTCCTGCAGCGCCTTGCCCGCAAGCAGGGAATGGCCCGCATGAGGCTCGCCGGCGAAGCAGTGGAAGCGCTCCAGAAACATCGCTGGCCCGGTAACGTGCGTGAATTGGAAAACACGATCGCGAGGGCCTGCGCCCTCTCCACTTCAGACCTTCTCCTGCCGGAGGACATCCCCTTCGGCAAGAGCCCCTTCTCCGATGACCACAAAATTGGCAGTGCCTTTGAGATCCTTTTCTCCGTCGCGCCGGTGCAGGAGACTGAGTTGCTCGCGTGGGTGCAATCTGAGCTGGCCCGCCGGATTTTTGATGACTCCAATGGAGACTTGAAGGATGCTTCCCGGCGCCTTGGAATCACCCATGCCGAACTGCGTAAACTCCTCGGAAGGTGAGAGGACACGTGACCGTCATCGACCATCCCCTCATCGCGGACCGCCTTGCGCGCCTGCGTGACACGAAATGCAGCTCGGAGAACTTCCGCCTCCTGGTGGGCAATGTGGCGCGCTTGATGGTGCCGCAGGTCACCGCCGACCTGGAGGCTGCGCCCTGCCAGGTTGAAACTCCGCTGGAATCGATGGAGGGAGTCCGCCTGGCTCGCCCGGTGGTGCTGGTCCCTATTCTGCGAGCCGGGCTCAGCCTTTCGGATGGCTTCCTCGATCTCATTCCGGAGGCCATCGTGGCGCACATCGGGCTGGCCCGGAACGAAGAGACCCTCGAACCGGAGACCTACTATCCCAACGCCAGGATCGATCTCGGCGAGGCTCACGTCCTGGTCCTCGACCCCATGCTGGCGACCGGTGGCAGCGCGGTGGAAGCCCTCAACCAGCTGAAGTCCCAGGGGGCGAGCCGGCTCAAGTTCGTGTGCCTGATCGCCGCCCCGGAGGGAGTGACCTCTCTCGAAGAACACCATCCGGAGGTGCCGATCTACACCGCGGCGGTGGATCGCTGCCTCGACGAGCGCGGCTACATCCGCCCGGGCCTTGGGGACGCGGGCGATCGCGCATTTGGCACCGCTTGATCGACCGCTCTGGCAAACCGTCCCGGACACGCTATACTCCCCTCCATGTTTCGTCCTGCTTTCCTGGTCCTCCTGGCAACCCTGAGCACGCCGCTGGCATGGGCCCAGGCCACCCTCGCGCAAAACGAGGCCTATCAGGCTGGGTTGAGCAGGATGGAGGACAAGTTCCCCGATCTCGCCATTCCGCAATTCTACGACGCCCTTGCGGCCTTCCAGAACGATGAGGAGGCGCAGAAGGCGATCCTATTGAAGATCGGCGAGGCCTCCGTCCGAGCCGCGCGCATGGAGACCGACCAGGTGGCCGTTGTGAAGCGGGCCGAGGAGGCCCTCGAGCAACTCTCGGCCACGAGCTTGAAGGATGACGAGAGCGCGATCTTCTGGTCGGCCCAGGCCTCGCTTCTCCTTGGGCACTTCCGAGATGCGGCTGATCAATTCGGGAGGCTCGCGGAGGCCAGCGATTCCGTCCTGCGCAACCGTTCCCACCTCTCCCGCGCTCACCTTCTGGCTGCGATGGGACAGCCACAGGAAGCGACCGCCCTGCTCAAACAACTGACCAGCGCGGAGGACGCCGGGATCGCTGACGAAGCCAGGCTGCTGCAAGCCTCCCTTCTCCTGTCCCAAGGCAAACTGGAAGCGATGGACACTCTCCTCCCGGCAGGAGTCGAGCCGGAAAACCTCAACCACCGGACGTTCCAGCGCTTTCTACGCGCCCGCCTGGCTCAGGCTAGGAAGGAGCACGAGAAGGCGATCGCGGAATTCCGCAGCCTCATTGAGGATCCCAAGCATCTCGGGATGGGCCTCTACCACCGTGCAATCCTGGGGCTCGCCGAATCCCTCCACGCAGCAAGGCAAACTGAAAAGGCCGTGGAAACTCTCATCCAGTTGCTCGACAAGAATCCGCGCACGCCCCTCCTCGAGGCCTCCTTCCTGCGTCTCCTGAATTGGGCCTCCACCAGCGAGACCCTCAAGGGACGCCTCAAAGCCCAGTTGACGAGCTGGGCGGACGCACCCCCACCGGACAAACTCGGAGGGAACCCCGCCAAGCCAGGGGATGGGGACTTCGTCATCTCGCCACTGACAGAAGAGCGGACCGGCTACGCGCTCTATTATTATGCGCTCTATCTGGTCAAGGAGAAGAACAACGCGAATACCAACACCATGGCGGAGTCTCTCCTGTCCCGACTCCGCAAGAAGATCCCCAATCATCCACTCGTTCCCTCCTCCCTGCTGGAGACCGCCAAGTTGCAAATTGGCAGCCAGCGACCCAAGGAGGCGGTCGCGACCCTCACCACCCTGGAGGCTACGGCGGTCTCCCCGTCGCTCAAGGCCGAGGCCGCGAAGCTGATTGCGCACCTCGAATTCCAAGAGCGCGACTTCGAGGCGGCGGCAGAAGCATTCCTGCGCGTACGGAAACTGAATGCTGATGAAGTCGTGACCAAGAATGCGGGCATCAGCATGCTGCGGGCCGGCGACCAGGAAGCCCTGGAAGCCCTCCTGGGATCCCTCTCCTCCTCCGAAACGCGAACCGCCTTGCAGCTCGAGCGGGCCCTTCACCAAGCGGCGCTTGGAAAGGGGGATGCCCGCCCCATGCTCGAGCGCTTCCTGCGGGAACATCAGACTCACCGACGAATTCCGGAGGCCCGCCTCGCCTACGCGGAAGAATGGATACGGCTCGAACCGGAGTCCAAACCGGCTCACTTGCAGGTGATGGGCGAACTCAAGTCGATTGCCCCGGAAGCTCTCTCCGATCGGCTCGCCCTCCGTCACCTCTTGATCCACTTCAAATTGGCCGGGCTGACCGACGAGTGGGAGCCCGCGATCGCGGAAACCAGGCGCTTCCTTAAGAAGCGCAAAGCCGAAGACCTGGATCCCACCGCGCGACTGAAAATCGCCGAAGCCTATTTCAACAATAAAAACTTCAGCGATGCGCAGCGCGCATTCCGGGACATCGCGGCAAGCGTCAAGGTGGGCGTGGTGCACGACGTGGCGCTTTACTTCGCGGCCAAGGCGGCCCTGAAACTCGACGCTGAAGCGTCCCTCGAGGAAGCCGTGCAGTTGCTCCAGCAAGTGATCGAAGGCAAGGGCTCGCTCGCCAACGAAGCCCGCTTGGAACTCGCCCGGAGCCTGATTGAGGACAGCCCTGCCGAGGCCCTCGATACTCTGCGACCCCTCCTCACCGACGACAGCAAACTCCTCCAGGTCGACGCCCTCGTCCTCGCCGCCAAAGCTCACCGCCACTTGGGCGGGGACGCCAATTTCAACGAGGCGATCAAGATTTACGACCGGGTCCTCGCCAAGGCAGATCTCCCCTACCCACTCAGCAACCACCTGCACTCCCTCAAGGGAAGGACCTACGAAGCTCTCAAGAAGCCGGGCCTGGCCCTCGACACCTACTACCGGGTGGTCAATCGCGAGAACCTGCCGAAGGGACAGGACCCCACCGAGTGGCATTGGTTCACCGAGTGCGCCTTCAGAGCGGTGCTCATCCTGGAAAATGGAAAGCGCTGGCCGTCCGCTCTCGAGATCCTGCGCAAGGTCGAAGAAAGCGGTAGCCCTTGGAGCGATGAGGCTGCCAGTCAACGAGACTACCTCCAGCTCAAGCACCAGCTCTTCGACATCGATTAGAGTGGTCCTCGTCGCGGCGGGAGCGTTTGTGCGGGCAATTTCAGATCGCACTCGACAGGGCGGGCCGGGAGCGCAACGTTCGCCCGCATGTCGAAGCCCAAGCTCTTCATTCCCGGGCCGGTCGATATTTCGCCGGCGACCTTCGAGGCCATGTGCGCGCCCATGATCGGGCACCGCGGCGCCGACTTCGAAGCGCTCTATTCTTCCATTCAGCCGGGCTTGCAACAGATCGCAGGAACCCAGCGACGCGTCTTTCTCTCCACTTCTTCGGCGTGGGGCGTGATGGAGGGCTCGATCCGGAACCTGGTGCAGAAGAAAGTTCTCAACCTGTGCTGTGGCGCCTTCTCCGACAAGTGGTTTGACGTCTCGCAGCGCTGCGGAAAGGAAGCCGAGAAAATCCAGGTGGAGTGGGGCCAGGCCATCGATCCGGAGAGCGTGCGCGCCAAGCTCGCGGAGGGTGGGTTCGACACCGTCACGATGGTCCACAATGAGACCTCCACCGGGGTGATGAATCCGCTGGCGGAGATCGCGGAGATCGTGAACGAGTTCGAGGAGGTCCTCCTGGTAGTCGATTCGGTCTCCTCGTTCAGCGCGGTTCCCATTCCTTGTGATAAATTTGGCATCGACGTCCTACTTGCCGGAGTGCAAAAGGCCATGGCCCTTCCCCCGGGGCTGACGGTCTTCGTGACTTCGGAGGCAGCGCTCGCGCGGGCCGAGACCACCCCGGATCGCGGCTACTATTTCGATTTCATCGAGTTCGCCAAGAACGACGCCAAGGACAACACCCCCTCCACGCCCGCGATCACCCTCCTCCAGGCCCTCAAGCAGAAGGTGGACTCGATCATGGAGGAAGGCCTGGAGAATCGCTACGCCCGCCACGCGCAGAACAACGCTCTTGTCCACGCCTGGGTCGCCGCAAATGGCTTCGAGCACTTCGCGCCCGAGGGATATCGCTCCAAGACCCTCACCGCGGTGGCCAACAACCGGGAGATCGATGTGCCTGCCTTCGTCAAGGCCGTGCGTCAGAAACACAACATTCTCATCAACGGCGGCTACGGGAAAATCAAAGGGGAGACCTTCCGGATCAGCAACATGGGAAATGAGACCGCGGAGACCATGGGCGAAGTCCTCGCCGCACTCGATGATGTGCTGCCCGAGATTGCGTGATGCCGAGTTCCACAATTCTTCGAACTATTGGACTGCTTTTGGGCGAGAGATCAGCCAGTCGTCCGACTGGGACCGGGACGGAAGGGGGCGGCCTTTTGCCCATGGCTGGGTTGTTCAGAGAGACCGCGGAGCCGGCTCCGCGTCCTCCCGAATGCCTTGCCCTGAACAAAAATCCACTCCGCCAATAGTCCGAATAATTGCTTCACTCGGTATGAGATGCCTCAAGGATCGAGAAAACTTCGCGCGAGAAGAGCCCCGCCCGCCACCATCAGAACGAGCCCGATCAGGAGCGCCCCGATTTCCAGCGGCATGAGTTCGGTGGAGTCCCCCGCAGAAGACAGGTCCCTTTCCAGTCCGGAGGTCCCCAGGATGCTGGCCAGCGCCCCTACCACGAGGAGGATGATTCCCATGAGGCGCTTCCAGGACATGGGCGGACTCAGGAATTCATCATCTCCTCAATCTCGTCCACCTCGATCGGGAAGTTCTTGAAGAGATTGATGTTCTTGTCCTTGCCAATGACAATGTTGTCCTCCAGGCGCACGCCGAGGTGTTCCTCCCGGATGTAAATGCCCGGCTCCACCGTGAAGACCATCCCTTCCTTCACCGGTTCGTAGGGGGAGCCCACGTCGTGCACGTCGAGGCCGAGATGATGCCCGATACCGTGCATATAGTACTTCTTCACAAGCTTGCGGTCCTCGGGATCCTGCTCTTTGGCCGCCTCGGCATCGATCAGACCGAGCCCGATCAGCTCTGCCTCCATGAGCTCGATGGTATGGTCGCGCCATCCCTGCTGCGTCACCCCGGGCCGCAGGAAATCCGCTGATCCTCGCTGCACCCGCAAGACCGCGTTGTAAACGTCTCGCTGGCGATCCGTGAAGCGCCCGTTGACCGGGGCAGTTCGCGTCATGTCCGCGTTCCAGTTGGCCCACTCTGCCCCGACGTCCATCAAGACCATCTCGCCATCCTGGCAGACCGAATCGTTTTCGACGTAGTGCAAGACGCAGGCGTTCTTTCCGGACCCAATGATGGGCGGATAGGCGAATTTCCGCGAGCCGTTGCGCACAAACTCGTGGATGTACTCCGCCTCGATCTCCCACTCACCCACCCCGGGCTTGAGAAACTTCAGCACCCGCCGGAACCCGGCCTCGGTGATGTCGATCGCCTTCTGTAGCTGCGCAATCTCGACATCGTCCTTGATCACGCGGATCTCATTCATGAGGGTCGCGAGGCGCCGATAGTCGTGCAGCGGATAGCGAGCCTGGCACTCCTTGATGAAGCGCGCGTTCCGAGTCTCCACGATCATCTGGGCCCGGAGGTGTTCATTGGTGGCGAGGTAAATCGATTGCGCCTGCGGGAGGAGGCGGTGGAAATCAGCATCAAAGTGCTTGGTCCATTGGACCCGCTTGATCCCGGACACCTCCTGGGCCCGCTCCTTGCTCAGCTTCTCTCCTTCCCAGATGGAGATCAGCTCGCTGGTCTCACGCACAAAGAGGATCTCGCGATCCTTCTCTTCCCGCGCATCAGGAAAGAGCACCAGCACACTCTCCTCCTGGTCGACGCCGGAGAGGTAGTAAAAATCGCGGTTCTGTTCGAAGGGCATCACGCCATCCGCGTTGGTGGGCATGATGTCGTTGGCATGCACGATCACCATCGCGCCCGGACCTAACAGTTCCCGCAGGCGGGCACGGTTTCGGACAAAGAATTCCTTATCAATCTGGTCGTATCTCATGAGTCAATTCGTAGGTCATCGAGTCGGCAGCGGGAACCTTAGCCCCCGGACCATCCCAACTTGTTGCGCAGGGTCGCGTAGAACGAGTGCCCCGGCATTTGCACTAGCCGGAGCGGAATCGGGCCCTTCTCAATTCTTACCACACTCTGGTCCGCGAGGCGGAGAACATCACGCCCGTCGACCGTGAAGAGGATCGCATCGGAGTTGCCGCCGGCGGCCACCACCTCAACCACCGCGTTGTCACCGAGCACCAGCGATCGGTTGCTCAAGCTGTGCGGGCAAATCGGCGTGATCAGGAAGACTCCGGAATGCGGATCAATCAGGGGGCCCCCAGCGGCCAGCGAATAGGCGGTCGAACCGGTCGGGGTGGCCACAATCAATCCGTCAGCGCGGTAGTGGTTGAGTAATTCTCCATCCACACGGGCCTCCAGGGAAATCAGGCGACCAGTCTCACCGCGCATGAGAACGACCTCGTTCAAGGCGAGGAACACGCGCTCCTCCCCATTCTCATCGGTCATGTGGACCTTGAGGACCGCGCGCTCCACGACCTCTTGCTCCCCGCGCTCAAGGACCGCCGCGAACTCATCCACCTCTTCATCGGTACAGGTGGTGAGAAACCCAAGGGTGCCGATGTTCACCCCCGCCACTGGCGCCGCACAACCGCCCATGCAGTGCACGGTGTCGAGCAGGGTACCATCCCCGCCCAGCGAGATCACGAGATCGACATCCTCCCAGAATCGTTCCACGCCCTCCTCCCCGAGGAGGGCAGCGCTCTCCTTCTCCATCACGGTATCGATGCCCCGTGCATTCAGGGCCCCTCGCACGTGCCGCAAGGCCGCAGGAGCGGCGGCTTTGCGGGGATGGGCCACGATCGCGATCTTCATACGTCTTTCTCTAGCGGTCCCTGCCGACACGGTCCACGGCATTTTTTCAGGACACGATTGATAGCTAGAATCGGGTGGGCCGGATCGTCATCATGGGATAGAACGGCGGGATGAACGATTACGAGCGCATGGCCCGGGTGATCCGCCACCTCGACGAGAGCTTTCACCAGCAATCGAGCCTGGAAGACCTCGCTGCGGCCGCGGGGTTGAGCCCGTCCCACTTCCAGCGCTTGTTCTCCAAGTTGACGGGCGTGACTCCGAAGGATTTCGTGCAGTGCCTCACCGCCGAGCACGCCAAGCAGATGCTGCGGGAGGGGGCCAGCGTGCTCGACGCCGGTCTTTCCGGTCCGGGACGCCTTCACGACCTCTGCGTGACGCTGGAGGCCGCCTCCCCGGGAGAAGTAAAGAACGGCGGCCACGGCCTGACCATTCGCTACGGATTTGGCCCCACCCCTTTTGGGGAGTGCCTGCTGGCTCAAAGGGTGCGCGGAATTTACGCGCTGTCATTTGTCGATCCCGCTCAGCGCCGACTTGCTGAAGAACGCCTTCAGGCCGAGTGGCCGGGCGCCAGGCTTTCCCGCTCCGACCCGGCCGCGCACACGGTCCTTCAGGAGATTCTCACTTCCCAGCTCACCGCTCTCCGTCCGCTGAGAGCCTTCGTGAAGGGCAGCAAGTTCCAGATCCGGGTCTGGCGGGCGCTCCTCCGCATCCCCCCCGGCTCCGCAGTCAGCTACGGTCGCCTCGCCGCCGCGATCGGAAATCCCGCGGCCTCCCGCGCGGTGGGAACAGCGGTAGGGGCCAATCCCCTAGCCTACCTTATTCCATGCCACCGGGTGATTCGCCAGACCGGCGCGCTGGGACACTACCGCTGGGGACTCGGCCGGAAACGCGCCCCCCTCGGCCAGGAATCCGCCGCCCGTGGGGGATCTCTACTGGACGCCCCATGCTCCCGTCCCTAGCCTCCCGCGCCATGATCCTTCGAATCGCCCTCCTCCTCGCTATCGCAGGCCTCCTCTCGAACTGCTGCTGCGGGTAGTCCGGCAGTCCCCAATTCCGGCGAGAATCTCCGAGAATTCTCTCGCTATGGCACGAAAATGGGCGTAGGTCACGGCACCGCACCGATTTGGCACTCCGGCATCCCGGGCACTTTCATCCGGTGGCTCTTCGGAGCTCCCAAGTGCCCTCCGGTCAATCCAGGTCGTCAGTGCGGAGCTACAGAAAAATAAGATGAAACTCTACGTGGGCAATCTGCCCTTCTCAGCCAATGAGGACGACATTCGCGGCCTCTTTGATGACTTCGGCTCAGTAGTCGATCTCCACATCCCCATGGACCGCGAAACGGGACGCCCGCGCGGATTTGCTTTCGTGACCCTTAGCTCTCGCGAGTTTGGCGAAGCGGCCATTAATAGCCTTGATGGGCGCGATATGGACGGACGCAACCTCCGGATCAGTGAAGCCCAAGAGCGCACTCCGCGTGACGGCGGCGGCGGCGGCGGCGGCGGCGGTGGTGGTGGTGGTGATCGCCGTGGCGGCGGTGGTGGTCACCGCGATCGCGGACGCGGTCGGGATCGCTACTAGGCTACTAGGCGCGGATTTTTCCTGTGCTCAGCTCCTAGAACGCCCGACCCTAACCGGCTGGGCGTGGATTTGACGTTGCAAGGTGGCCCCTTGTAGCCGTTCATTGCTTTGCGCATGCAGACCGCATCTACCGACCCCCAGCAACTCTCAGAGAGAATTGCGCAGTCCAGCCAGTGGGTGACCGCTGTGAAGGAGGAGATCTCCCGGGTTCTCGTCGGGCAGGCCCAATTGGTGGACCGTCTCCTCATCGGCCTCCTTTGCAACGGCCATATTCTCCTCGAGGGAATGCCTGGACTCGCCAAGACCCTGGCGGTCAAGGCACTCGCGGGCACTCTCAAACTGGGATTCTCGCGGGTGCAGTTCACCCCGGACCTCCTGCCGGCCGACTTGGTTGGCACCATGATCTACAATCCGGATGAGCGGAGCTTTGCCCCCAAACTCGGTCCGATCTTTGCCAACATCATCCTGGCTGATGAAATCAACCGCGCGCCTGCCAAGGTGCAGTCCGCCCTCCTCGAAGCAATGCAGGAGCGCCAGGTCACCTTGGGCGACCAGACTTACCCCCTCCCTTCCCCCTTCCTCGTTCTTGCGACCCAGAATCCCATCGACCAGGAGGGCACTTACCAACTTCCCGAGGCGCAACTCGATCGCTTTCTCCTCAAAGTCTCCGTCAGCTATCCCAGCAAGGAAGAGGAACTTCTCATCATGGATCGGATGGCCTCCACCAATCCGACCGAGGAAACGCGCCAAGTGGTGGATTTGGCCTCCATCGATGCCAGTCGCAAGATTCTGGACGAGATCTACATCGATCCGGCGGTGCGGGAGTACATCGTCGACCTCGTCCATGCTACCCGTTATCCCGCCAAGATCGACACCGCACTGAAGCCCCTGCTCCGGGCCGGTGCTTCCCCGCGCGCCTCGATCAATCTGGCGCTCTCCTGCCGCGCCCACGCCTTCATGGAAGGCCGGGCCTTCGTCACTCCACAGGACGTCAAACGCCTGGCCCGCGACGTTCTTCGCCACCGCATCCTCCTTTCCTACGAGGCGGAGGCGGAAGACATGAACCCGGACATGCTGATCGAAAGAATCCTCTCCAAGGTCCCGGTGCCATAGCGTTCGCGGCGGGAAGCTCAAGCTCCTGCCCCACCGACCACCCTCTCCTGACCAGTGCGATGTTAGACGCCGCAACCATCGAAGAAACCATGAAACGCGTGCGGCGCCTCGAGATTCGCGCCAAACGACTCGTGAAGGAAACCTTCGCGGGGGAATACCACTCCTCCTTCAAAGGCCAGGGCCTCGACTTCGACGAGTTCCGCGAATACCGGCACGGTGACGAGATTCGCTTTATCGACTGGAATGTCACCGCGCGGATGGGCGCTCCCTACATCCGCACCTTTCGCGAGGAGCGGGAACTTGCCGTCATCCTCGCCGTCGACGTCTCCGGCTCCACCGTTTTTGGCAGCTCCTACCTGAGCAAACGCGAACTGGCGGCCGAGTTGGCCGCCGTGCTCGGCTTCAGCGCGCGGGACAACGGGGACAAGATCGGCCTCCTCCTCTTTGCCAACGAACCCCTCCTCTTTCTTCCCCCCGCCAAGGGAACGAAGCAGATTCTGCGCAGCGTGCGGGAGATTCTAACAGCTGATCCGGACTGCCCGCAGACCAACCTTCCTGCGGTGTGCGACTTCCTCACCAACTCGGTGCGCCGGAGGGCCCTCGTCTTCCTCATCTCCGATTTCCTGGACACGGATATCGGAAAGTCTCTCGGCACGCTCGCTAGCAAGCACGAAACGATTGCCCTGCACCTGAGCGACCCCCTCGAAAAGAGCATCTCGAACGTGGGCAAGGTGATCTTCCGCGATCGCGAGAGTGGGCACCGCAGCGTGGTGAACACCGCGAACTCAAACGTGCGCATGGCTTACCGCAAGCTGTCCCGTCGGCACCGGGAGGGATTGCGGCGTCAGTTCAAACGCTTTGGAATCGATCACGCCTCGCTCTCGACCACCAGCGACTACCTTCCGGGCCTCCGCCGACTGCTCAAACGTCACGCCTTGCGAAAGTCCCACTGATCGACCTCATGGCCGCCACCGCGGACAACCTCCACGACATTCCGGATCCCGAACCCCTGCTTCCGGGGATCGAGATCCCGCTCTGGTTCTGGGTCGCGCTCGCCACGGTCCTTTGCGCCATTGCGACCGCTCTCTTCTTTTATCTCAGGCGCGGTCAACGACCCGCACCCGAAGAGGACACTTCCTACGCCGATTCGCGTCGCGCACTGGAGCGCCTGCAGGAATCGCTTCCCGGGCGATCACGGGCCGAGGTCGCAACCGACGCTTCCCTCATCATCCGGCACTACCTCGTCGTGACCCTGCAGGAACCGGCTCTCTACGAGACGCACGAGGAGTTCATCTTGAGATCGGACGCACTCGGGAAACTGCCCGCCGGAGCTCGCAACCGGCTTGCTCCCCTTCTCGATCAACTCGCGGAGGCCAAGTACGGCCCTTCCGCGACTGACAACTATTCGAGCGCCGGCATTGTAAGCTCATGCCTTGAGGTCCTCTCGGGTCTCGAGTCCACCCGGGAACCAAACGTGGCATGAGCAGGATCTTCGAGCACTTTGCCTTTCGCGACCCCTGGTGGTTGCTGGGCCTCCTCCTTATCCCGCCTCTCCTGTTCCTTCGAAATGTTCGCGGCTCCGAGTCCGGCGTGGACTTCCCCTCGCTCGCCATCCTCTCGTCGGTGGGTTCCCGTCCACGGGAACGGATCGGGGCCTTCACTCCCATCCTTCTCTGCCTCGCTCTTCTCGCCGGCATCCTCGGCCTGGCGCGTCCTCAATGGCGGAACACCTACACCGCCCGCTCCGCCAGCGGGATCGATATCTTGATCGCACTCGACGTCTCGGAATCCATGAGGATCCTCGATTACTACGAGGACGACCTCGAGGGGAGCTTCCGGCGGAATAAACAGCGTATCACCGCCGCCAAGGAAGTGATCGAGAGTTTCATCGCAGAGCGGCCCGACGATCGCATCGGAATGATCGCCTTCGCGGTCCGACCCTACGGCGTGAGCCCGCTCACCCTGGACCACCCCTACCTCATCAAGAGCTTGCGCAAGCTGAAGGTCGGCCACCCCCTCAATCCCAACGGCACCGCCATCGGCTCGGCGATCGCAGCTTCCACCAAGAGGCTCACTGAGCGCGAGGCGAAGAGCAAAGTTGTCATTCTCGTCACCGACGGCGCGAGCAATTCCGGCAGACTCGATCCCCTCCTGGCCGCCCGACTCGCAGCCCCCCTTGGAGTTCGGGTATACACCGTGGCGATCGGGACCGAGGAGGGCCGGTTTTCCACCGCCGACTACCGGCAGCCCCGCCAGGAATTTGACGCCCCTACCCTGCGCGAGATCGCACGGATCACGGGAGGAGAATTCTACCAGGCGTCCACCTCTGAAGTCTTGCGCGACACCTTCGCCACCATCAATGCCCTCGAAAAAACCGAGAGCAACAGCCAGACGATTGTGGACGCTCGCGAGCTCTACGGATGGTGTCTCGGAGCTGCGTTCCTCTGTGCATTTTTCGCCCTCAGCGCCTTCGCCCTCAACCCCCCACCGGGGCCCTGACCCGCGATGACCTTCGCCCATCCAGAGTTCTTTCTCCTCCTTCTGGTCGTCCCGCTCCTGGTCGCCGGTGCGGTCCTCGCGTGGCGGCGGCGCGGAAGCCAGTGGCGCAGGTTGGTCGCGGAACGCCTCCTCCCCATTCTCGTCCACGAGCGGTCGCACCTCCGAAGGTGGATCTCCTTTGGCCTTCATCTGCTCGCCTTGCTCCTCCTCATCGGAGCTCTCGCCGCTCCCAATGCCGGCTATCGCGAGGCCTCCGAAACCATCCGCGGGAGAAACCTGATCATCGCCATCGATGTGTCAAAGTCGATGCTCGCCACCGACACGCCCCCGACACGCCTCGGCGCTGCCAGGGCGTCCGCCCTCGAGCTCTTGGATCGATTGCCCAACGACCGGATCGGGATCATTGCATTCTCGGAAACCCCCCGGGTGGTGGCACCCCTCACGGTGGATCACGACGCCCTCCGCGACGTCCTCCAGCAGCTCGACTTCCAGGGCCAGAACCGGGATTGGATTGATCGAAGCGGATCAGACTTGGCCCTCGCAGTTCGACTCGCCACCAAAACGCTTCTGGAAACGGGCCAGCGAAACAATGCCCTCGTGATCCTGAGCGATGGTGAGACTCACCACGGCGGGATCGACTACGCAGCCGAGGAGGCTGATCGGGCTGGCCTCACAATCTTTGCGGCCGGATTCGGCAGCGATGAGGGCTCGTTCATTCCCGATGCCAACTCGCGCGACGGAAAGCACCACGATCGGGACGGAAACCTGGTCCTCACCCGCCTCGACAGCGAGCCTCTCAGTCAACTGGCTCGAGAAACCGGGGGTTTCTACGCCACTGGGGCGGGCCGAAGTTTCCTCTTCAAGCTCAAGGTGGCCGTGCAGCGCCTGGATCAATTTGAATTGGAGGGCAGGAAGCGCCGCATCGCAATCCCTCGCTTTCAATGGTTTCTGGTCCCCGCTATGCTACTATTTGTAGTGGGAATGCTCCTGAATACTTCCTGGCGGTTCGCCGACCGGTCGGCGACTGTTGCGCTCGCTGCGTTGCTGGTGCTATCGCCACCCTCCGAAGCGGGTCTCATTCCCCACACCGCGGCGGGACGCGCGTTTTCCGCCGGTGATCACCTGCGCGCTCTTGAACTTTTTGAGGAGGAAGTTTCGCGGGCAAAAGGCGAGCGCAAGTCCCGCCTGCGACTGGGCGAAGCGGCAGCAGCCTATCGTCTCGGCGAATACACCCATGCCTCGCGTGCTTACTCCGGGGCCCTGCTCTCCACCAACGAGGAAGTCCAGGAACACGCGCACTACGGACTCGGAAACACGCAGTTCTACAGAGGTCTCCGCTTGCAGGACAAGGCCAGCCCGCAACCCAAACGAACCCAGGCAACGGAGGCCATCATCCTCTACTGGCGCGATGCCATCGCCCACTACGAGGGCACCCTCGCGTTGAACGCCGACAACACGAACGCGAAGGAGAATCGCGAACTTGTCCGCAAGCTTCTCGAAGACCTGCTCAAGCAACACCCTCCCCAACCGGAAACGACGCGCTCGCCCGACGATCCCCAGGGTGGAACTCCTGAAGAGGATCCCCAGAAGAACGACGACTCGCAGAACGGGACAAACAATCCGAAGCCGTCTCCGAATGAGAATGGCAATCCCAATCCCGGAGCAGACCCGCCTCCAAGCCCGCCTGATAATCCTGGCAACACCGATCAGGACCCGGGTGAGGATCCATCCCCTCCCTCCAACAGCCCGATCAAACCCCGGCCCGGCGAGAGCCCGGAAGCCTACGCCCGGCGGATCCTGAGTGACAACGCAGACTTCGAGATGAGGCCCCTGCCACTCCGGCTTCGAAATCCGCCACGACCCAAGAAGGACTGGTGACCGTGACAAGATCCTTTTCAGTCCTCACCCTTGCGCTGCTCACCCTGCTCTTCGCCCAGCGAGCGGGGGCAGCCGACCCCGAGTTCAAGGCCTGGCTTGGTTCAGCCTTTACCATTCCGGGCGAGCACTCCGAGCTCTGGCTCGCCGTCGTTTCCGACACCCGTCCCGATGGAATCCCCTTGGAACCACGCGCGGCCAACCTCACCTTCAAGTTTCTTGGCGACCCGGTCTACCCACGGAACACGCGCGAGCGCCTCTACGTCTACAAGTATACGGTCCTCTCGTATGTGGAAGGGACCCACACCATTCCGCCCTTCGAGATCACTCTGAACGGGAAGACGCTCCGCTCCCAATCCCTCAATCTGCACGTCGCCCGTCTCGCGGACTCCGCCTGGTTCGACCAGACGGTTCTCGGGAAGAACTACCGCTTCGCGAGTACAATCGCGTTTCCACGCCGGGTCAGCTACGTGGGGGAAACCACTCCGGCAGAGGTCAAAGTCTACTTCCCTGCAAAGTTTCGCGTGGATGGAGCCTCCATCGCAGAACTCGAACGCGCCGGGGTCGTCGCTCCGCGCTTCAAGGTGTCGGAACTTCTTTATCCTCGCCACGTGGTCTTTGTCACCGACGTCCGCCTGGCGGGCCAGGATTACCATGGTGTTTGTTATCGCAGCACGGTCACGGCCATTCACGACGGGGTCGTCTCCCTCGGTCCCGGCCACGCCCGCCTCACCCTAACCGCCCTGAATTCCGCGCGCGGCCAATTCGTCCCTACGAAAGTTCCCCTCGACGTCCCGGTCTCGAAGCGTGAGTTCACGGCCCGTGCCTTGCCGCAGCCCGCGCCTCCGGAGTTCCGCAATGCGGTTGGCCGATTTTCGCTCACTGCCATCGCAGAAACCACGGGCTTGCGCGAAGGAGACCCCATCACG
>JAYGGC010000043.1:0-7683 GCA_046581525.1 Roseibacillus sp.
ACGCAGCCGATGTCGACGGCTTCGCCACCACCGTGAGCGGCACCAGTCCGGCCACCGCCCTCGCAGTCGGAGCCGCCCTCATATACCTCAGTGCCAACCCCGTGCTGATCCCGGAGGATCTCAAGACCGCGATGGTCACCAACTCCCAGACTGGCAATATCGTCCACGTCGACACCGAAGCGCCCGGCATCATGACCTTCACCGACTGGACCAACTGGTTCTTACTCGACGATACCAGCACGTCCGGAAACGACGACGGCGACAATTGGACTAACGAAGAAGAATACATCTGGGGATTCAATCCCCAGGTGCGCAACTTCGAGGGCTCGGTCGTGACTCTCTCCTACGATTCATCCCCCCCGACCCCGACCCTCACCTTTGAATTTCACTTGTCGTGTTTTCTCTACCAGCCTTCCACGTTAATGAGCCCCCATGAATTACGTGATGGCAGCAGTCTTATCATCGAGCGAAGTTCGGACCTCCAAACGTGGACCAACATCAACGACACCCTCACCCTGGTGGAAGAGGGCTCTAGCGGTGGGCAAATGCGGGTGAGTTTCGGCTACGTGGTTAGCGCGTCCAAATGTTTCTTCCGAGTCAGTGTTCAATAAAGAAGATTCTCATCGCGCTGTGCGGCGGAATCACGTCTCTTTTCGCCCAGGAAGGAGAACCCCTCACGATCGAGGCTCTTCTGCAACAGGGGCGTTTTGAAGAGGCCCTTCCGCGTGTGGAGGAACTGGAGGTGGAGTGGAATTATGCCGTTCGAGACAACGACTCCTTCGAGTACCGCATAGGATGGGCCAAGTCGCTCCTCCTGCTCGGGATGGTGGAGGACCGCCTCAACAAGTATGAGTCTGCTCTCAAGCATCTCCGGCTCGCGCGCGACCTTGCCGTCGAAGGCGAGGCTGGTCCCCATACCCTCGGTGATACCTTTGATTCCCTCGGCCGCGCCGAAGCCAAGGCCGGGCAGTATGCCGAGGCCGAGAAGTCTCTCCTCGAAGCAATCGAACAACGCGGACAATTGAATCTCGCGCAGCGCGAGCCCTGGCTCTCTGCCAGTCGGGATCACCTCGGCCTGCTCTACCTCACCACGGGACGCTACGAGGAGGCGGGTAAGATTTTCCATGAGACCCTCGCAGTGGCGGGAGACGACAAGGAGGTCCTCGCCCAGCGACATGGCTACCTCGGCAAGTACTTCCACACCATGCGGAGCTATGCGAAGGCCTCCGAGCACCTCGAGCGAGCCCTTGAATTTGCTGGCGAGGCGTGGGGAGAAGAACACCACAGCGTCATCAGTCTGACCGGGCAGCTCGGCCTCGCCCACCTGCGCCTGGGCGCCAACAAGCGGGCCCGGGAGCTCCTCACCAGGGCGGCCACCCTCACCAGGAAGCAACCGAAATCCCACCAGGCCAGCCTGGCCCTCGCCACCTACCTTTCCAACCTGGGGAACCTCGAGTTGGAGGAACACGAATACGAGCGCGCCCGCGAGATCTTCGTCGAATCGCTCAGCATTCTCACTCCACGCCTGGGGGACACCTCCCCCGTCCTCGCACCCTTTTACAACAACATCGGATTCGCCAACCAGCACCTGGACAATTTTGAAGCGGCCCAAGACGCCTACCACCAGGCCGCCGTCCGCTACCGCTACTCGGTCGGCACCAAGCACCAGAGTTACATCGAGGCGGAGTTGAATCTCGTGGAAAACCGCTTCCTCTCCACCGGGCCCACCGAGGAAATCGCGAAGGAGATTGAGAGGATCACGAAAATCGCGCTCTCTCTCTTTGATGACGTGATCGCCTTTGGGACCGAACGCCAGCGGTTGAACTGGCTGCGGGAGGGCAATCTCCTCTCCCTGCCCTGTTCGCTCGGCACCGATCCCGCCTTCATCGCAAACACGATTCAGCGGACCAAGGGGCGCCTCCTCGACAGTATGCTCGTTGAACAGAACGATCCCGGAAACCTGCTCAGTGAATTTCGGACCAAGCAGCGCAAACTCGACGACCTTCTCTTCCGCTTCGAAAGTCGCGAGGAGCTGCGAGAGCTGCGCGACGAAATCACCGCCCTTGAATCACAGCTCCGCAGCACCCCCAAAAACGAGCGCGAGCACTTTGATGCCAGCGCCGTTGATTGGTCAGTGGTGCAGGCCACCTTGCCCGCAGGCTCCGCCTTTGTTGACTACATTCGCTATGAGAACCTCAATGCCGGGGCGGAGAGCCCGCTCTCCTACGGTGCCATCTTGATCCTTCCGGAGGGAGCACCCCGCTGGATTCCGCTCGGCACCGAGGAGAATCTCAACATCTGGCTCGGCATCCTGAAGGAACGCCTCGAGTACCGGACCTACCTCCTGAACTCGCGGGGCACGACCACTCCGCCGGCTCTCCGGCTGAGATCCGCCCTGCGCCGCCTCCACGATCTCTTCTGGGCTCCGGTGGCAGCCCTGCTCCCGGCTGGAACCGAGACCGTGGGCATTTCCCCGGATGCCACCCTCAACTTCGTCTCCTTTGCAGTTCTCCTGGACGAGGACAACAAGTTCCTCGCCGACACGTTCCGCCAGATGGTCTACTTCTCCAGCGCCCGCGACCTCCTCGTCGAGGAAGAGCGTCCTGCCCTCACCGAAGGCCCTTGGGCCGTGATCGCAGTTCCAAACTTTGAGGACAGCACTTCCGGCGAAGAGGTCACCTCCCTCGACGCACTCAGCCAGATTGTGCTGGAAACCATCAGTGCCTTTCCCGACGTTCCAGGAGCCGAGGAAGAGCTCCGCCTGCTCCATCGCCTGATTCCCTCCGGTGCGCGCGGAATCGAATTGCTCAACGCCAATGAAGAGCAAGTGCGGGGGCTGAAAGAAAGTCCGGTGGTCCTCCACCTCACCACCCACGCCTTTTTCCTGCCCGCCGTCGGCGATGGGACCATGAGTGGCGTGCAGGACTTCAACCAGCAACCCGATCTCTTCTACCGGAGTGGTTTGGTTCTCACCGAAGCGAAGCGCGCCCACGCTGCGCGCGCGAGGGGAGAGGATATTCCCTTCGACCGGGACGGGGTTCTCTTCATGGACGAAGTGATTGACCTTCCTCTCCACAACACCCGGCTGGTCACCCTCTCGTCCTGCGAGTCGGGACTGGGCGGGTTGTCGGTAAGCGGACAAGGAGTGCTCGGCCTGCGCCAGGGGTTCATTCGCGCAGGGACTTCGAACATTCTCATCAGCCTCTGGCCGGTCTCCGACAACAGCACGCCCAAGTTCATGGAGCACATGTACCGCCTCGCCCTCGCCACCGATCGAGTCGGCCAGTCGCTCTGGGAAACACAGCGCCGCACCCTCCAAAATGTGGATCCCAATGACGACGCCGAACTGGAAGAAGCGATCCTCCGTTACGGCTGCTTCGTCCTCTGCCAACGCGGACCCCTGCAGGCCGCCGTCGATATGCCCGAGTCGCGCGAGCCCTTTCGACACCAGTGGGCCGTGGCCCTGGGCCTCACCGGGATCTTCATTTTCCTCATCAGCCGCCCCAACAAGAAGCGCAGCTCCCAGGGCCTGTTTGCAAATTGAGTTGTGTCGCGCGGCGCGACCATTTCTCTGCCGGCGAGGCGCAGCGAATGAGGAGGTCGAGACCTTCGAGGGAGCTGGAACGAAGTCTGCAGCGAAAGGGGCCGCCGCCCTCTGGGGCACCATCCTACCGCGACCGGCATAGCCGCACTTTTTTTTTCAGCCAATTCAAAGGTGTCGCGGCGCGACACAGTGATCAAACATGCCCTGGCGCCTCGGCTGCCGATTCTTCATAGCCGCTCAGGTAGTTCAGCTTTCGCGCAAGCGCCTCGCGGCTCCGCAAGAGGGAAACCGTTTCGAGCACGCGGTAGACCAGGCGGATGAGCGTGAGAGCCAGGATGAGAAAGATCACGCCCATCCAGGTCTTCCAACCCAGGTTCTCTTCGTCCTCCTCATAGAGGATGACCGCATTGTCCGGCAGGATTTTGCCGATGCCCTTGCAGCGGTCCTGGATGACCTCGCTGCCGGACGAGGGCAATCACTTCCAGTTTACCGAAGACGGTGGTCATCTCGGGAGTGATTCGTCGCACTCCGGAGACCTCCATCAACTTCGCCAGGGCCTCCACCTTGGTATCCGACTCCTTCGCCACGCCCCAGAACCAAACCATTTCCACGCGGTCGTCAACTCTCCAGCGATCCCCCTTGCGCTACCAGGTCAGATCCTCGAAGATCTCTTCCGGAGCATAGCAAGTCACCACCGACTTGATCATGGCCTGCCCACTTTCCTGCTCATCGTGGAAGACCTGGTTGGCTCCGTGTTCGCGGAGCCGTTCTGCCTGGGCGGAAAACTTGGCCCGGGCATAGACCAGGATCTCGGGATTCTGTTCACGGGCCAGCCGCATCCCGGCCACCGCCGCATCGGCATCGGGAAAGGTGAAGGCGATGCTTCGGGCCCGCTTGATTCCCGCCATCTCGAGAGACTCCGGCTGGCGGGCATCCGCAAAGAGCACCTTCACACCCTGCCGGGTGAGATCCCGCACGGTGTCCGCGTTCAGTTCCAGCACGATGACCGGAATATTGCACTTCCCAAGCGCGTGATAGAGGTTCCGCCCGACCGGACCGAAACCACAGATGATCACGTGATCGTGCAGAGCTTCCAGTTCACCTTCGGGAGTGAGTTCCGCGAGGCAGGAATCCTTGCGCGCGAACCAGCCCATTCGTTCGAGGACCGGCGCGAGCCGATCCATGAGGCGCATGAGGGTGGGCACCAGGCCCATCCCGATCGCGGTGGAGGCGAGAAGGATTTGTTCCGCCTCCGGATGCGCGTCGAAGATTCCGAAGTCCGCGATGCGCTCGAGGAGCACCAGGGAGAATTCCCCTGTACTGGCGAGAGCCGCTGCCGCCAGCAGGCAGGGGCGCAGGGCGACGCCAAGACGACGTGCCGCAAACACGGCTGCCCCAAACTTCACGATGAGAATACCCAGGGTGGCGCAAACGATGAAGCCCCAGTTGGCCGCCACCTCGTGGACGTCGATGAGCAGGCCCACGGAGACGAAGAAGATCGTCAGGAAAAGATCCTTGAAGGGCAGGATGTCCGCGAGCACGCGGTGACTGTAAATCGATTCGCTCACCACCAGCCCTGCCGCGAAGGCCCCGAGCGCGGCGCTGAGGTTCAGCTGCACCGCGCCAAATGCGACCGCGGCGCAAAGTCCCACCACCGTCACGGTGAAGAGTTCACGGCTTCGCGTGCGGGCCACCGCGTGCAGGAGCTGCGGAATTCCGGTCCGGCTCAGGAACCAGCAGACCCCGAGGAAAAGCGCGCCCTTCAAAATCGCCAGCCCCAATCCCGCGGCCATGCTTCCTTCGCCCTGCCCGAGCAGGGGCGGCAGCACGATCATGAAGAGGATGACGAGAAGGTCCTGGAAAATAGCAACCCCCAGGGCCACCCGCGCGCCCGGACTGTCCGCCATCCCGAGGTCCTGGAAGGCCTTGATGCTCACCGCGGTGGAGGAGAGTGCGACGGCAACTCCCACCGCGAGGGCAGCCGGCAACCCGAGGCCAAACGCCATGGAGACCCCGCCGGCCACCAGGGCGACGAGGACCACTTGCCAGCCGCCGCCGTTCATCGCCACCCGCCGCAAGTGCTTCATCTCCTCCAGCGAGAATTCGAGCCCCAGGGTAAAAAGAAGGAGGATGATCCCCAGCTCCGCGAGGGTGTTGAGATCAGTCGAGCTCGCTCCGATCCAGTCGAGCACCCCGCTATTCGCGAGAATCACTCCGCAAACGAAGTAGCCGACGAGCAGCGATTGACGAAAGCGCAGCAGGACCAGCGAGACCAGGACGACGCCCACCAGGACGAAGGTCAGCAGCCCAAAGAGGGGCGAGACCTCCGTCCCTCCCGCTCCCAGAATGCTGAAAAAGTTCATCGCAACACAATCTGACGTGCGCAGTCAGGGTGCTCAATCTCAAAGCGGTCGTGACGATCTAACAGTTTTCTAGAAGAGGTGCTGAAAGATCCAGAAGAGTCCCACTGACGCGCATCCTGGCGAACGCCCCTTTCCAGAGAAACGGGAGCGCGAGGAGAATCGCAGCACCCAGGACGGCGACTAGGCCCAGCTCGACCCCGAGATGAAACCCCGCCACCGGCCCTAATGGCAGAAGGTGGAGGAACCCCTCCCGCACCCACCCCAGCACTCCCCTCGGTCCGACCTTGGCCGATTCCTCGCCCGCACTGAGCTCCACGGTCTCGCCCAACTCCGCCAGGAACACCGGGCCGGTTGTTTCGCCAGCTTCCCGCATCATCAGGGCCAGGGGCAGCCCCCAGCGCGCGTTCCACGTCACGGTCATCGCACCACGCTCCCGAGGCAGCGGGCCCCTCATCACCACCCGCACCACGGGCTCCTCGTTCTCACCAGGTCCGAACTTCAATGGTGGGTTCCCGTAGTCCGGAAAACCCACCTCCATCTCGACCCGCTCCCCTCCAATCGCGAACTGAAAGCGCTCCCGGTACAATTTCTCGGTAAGGTCCCGCACCAGCCCGAGTTGCCCGGTATTCAAGTTCTCGATCCATCCCGATCCCGTATCGGGCGGCAAGTAATGGTGCAGCAGGGCCACCACCGCGAACTTGACGTCCATCTCGCTGCTTGCCTCCCACCAGTCCTCGCCGAGTTCCAGGTCGATGACGAGTTTGTCCGGGATGTGAGCCCGCAATCCTCCCGCCAGGGTGAGGAGGGTGAAAGCGCTCATCAGCACCGTCCGGATCGCAGGACAGATCATACCACATCGCATTTTAGCAGATGCGCGGGCCGTCCGCGAGCCAAAGCCCGTGACCGTGCGGGCGCGCTACTTCTTGCCCAGCTCCGCCACGATCGCATTCACATTGTGCCGGAACATCGCCTCGATCGAAGCGCCGCCGTCCGCTACCAGAGCGTCGCCAACGTTTACTCCCACGCCCTCCGCGACGGTCTTCAGCATCTTCGGATTCGAACGCTTCTCCGGGAATACGGCGAGCACCTTCTCCTTGCGAATGGTCGCTGCGACTTCCGCGACAAACTTGGGAGCCGCCACCTGTTCCCGGTTCAATCCCTGCACGGGAAGCATCTTCCAACCGTATTCGTTGCAGAAGTAGGCAAAGGCGGCATGGGCTGTGGCCAGGGTCCGATGAGCGGCGGGCACCCTGCTGAGCTCCTGCTCAGCCCATCGTCTCAGTTCGGCGAGATCTTGACGCACCTTCCGCGCACCCGCGTCGTAGTGCGCCTTATGCGCTGGATCGACCCGCGCAAGCTCCCTCGCCACAACATGGGCGGCCTTGCGCCAACAGGCGATCGAATGCCACCAATGCGGATCGTCCTCTTCATGGACGTGCGCGTGCTCTCCATGATCGCAGAGCACTTCCGCCTTCAAGGTCGGCAAGGTCTTGCCGACCTCCACCACGCGGTCCACCCCCACGATACTCTTGAGTTTCGGCAGGTAGGGCTCCAGCCCCTTTCCGCTTACGAAGTAGAGCAGTGCACCCTTCGCAGCCTGCAGTTCCCTTGCTCCCGGCTCAAACTTGTGGGGATCCCCCGCCGGCCCGATCAAATCCACCACCTCCACCCGTGCGCCCCCAATCTGAGTCACCAAGTCCGCCAGGAGCGGATGCAGGACCGCCACCTTCACCCCCGCCGCCGAGACCAGCGGCGCCAGCACGAGGATCAGGAGCA
>JAYGGC010000110.1:0-33373 GCA_046581525.1 Roseibacillus sp.
GTCATGGCGGTCTTTCCGCTCGCGATCGATCCGTGCCGGAATCCGTTGGTCACCGAGAAAACCAGGAGCTTGCGCTTCTGCTTGGGCTTCGCGAAGGCTTTCTTCGGGAGGGCGGGCTCGATCTTATCGGCATTTTTGCCCGATTCGCCTTTCTGGCCGACCGCCATGGGAACCACCGCCGCGGCCAGCGCGAGCGGCAGGATGAGTGCAAGTTTCGAATTCATGGTATGTGCAAGCTAGTGAACGCGCTCCACTCGCACAATCATTCAATTACGACTACGATCCAGCTCCCACCCATCGCAAAACGACCCGCATGAGAGCGGGTCGTCCTTCCGGGGTCGCAACGGGGTTCCTCCCCCGCGCTCTGAAATGAGAGAGCGTGAGGGGAGCTTTTACTCACTCGAGTAGACCGTTCCCCTGATTCTCAGAATCTTCTCGATGTTCAGGGGATGCCGCTCAAGCATATCCACCCCGAAGGGTGTCTGGTGGAGCACTTCAATCGTGTATCTTCCGTCTTCTTCGAAGAAGTTCTCGATGCTTTTCAGGACCAGGGTGCGATTCTGGGGAACCGAATCGATTCTGGAAATCGAAGCTCTCGCGATGGGCCAGATTTGCAGATGCTTGCGGGCCATGGACTCGTCCGCGGCCTCTTCATCGAGCGCCGTCACGGTAAAGATCTCTTCACCGGCGATCACGGTGGTGTCTGTGCCGGACAGGTTGGAGGAGAGTCCCGTCACCTCAACCACTACGGAGAAGGGCTGGTCAATGCGGGTCCGCGGATTGGTCTGGTAGGGCCGGGGCCGACCCGATGGAGGCCCTTGGCAGGCAGGAGTTGTTACTCCTCACACATTGGTGAGGGCCACTCTCCTGGCCGCCCCTGCCCGCAAAATTCTCTCCCGCACCGCGCACGGATTTTCCACGCATTCCCTGGCCTTTCGCCGCAGGGAGGCTGTCGCCCAAAACCTATCTTGAGCCCTTCACGCCTTTGGGACCTTCTCCCAGGCACCATCGGCGGCGTCGGACTTGAGGCAGGCGTCAATGAAGGCGAGACCGCGGTGGCCGTCGAAGATGTTGGCATACTTGCTCCCGTCGCAGCTCCATGCCTCACCAGCCTTGTAGGCGCGAACGTCCTTCTCGAACTCGCGGTGGAGCCGCGCATAGGCGTCGTGGAAGGCTTCGCCGTGGCCGGCGGGGATGGTCGGCTCGTCGAGCAGCCACTCCGGCACTTCGCCGAGGAAGCCGTCATTGGGGCTGACCGCGCCGCGCCAGTAGATGCGGTCGGGCTGATCCGGGAGCAGGATGGTGACCTGCTCCGGCTCTTCCTGTCGCCACCTGAGCCCACCCTTGGTTCCGGCGATCACGATTCCGAGGTCGTTCTTGTGTCCGATGCAGATCTGCGAGGCCCGGACCAGGCACTTGCCTCCGTTGGAGAGTTCGCCGTAGACGGTGAAGTGGTCGTCGATCGGCCGGCCTGGGACGAACTTCTCGAGCCGCGCCGAGACCCGTTCAAGCTCGAGCCCGGTGACGAAGAGCATCTGCATCATGGCGTGGGTGCCGATGTCACCGCCGCAGCCGCTGCCGCCGGCCTTCTTCGGATCGGTGCGCCACTCGGCCTGCATCTGGCCGGAGTCCTCGAGCTTGTCAGCGAGCCAGCCCTGGAGGTAGTAGGAATCCACCCAGCGCACCTCGCCGAGCAAGCCGCTCTGCACCACGAAGCGGCTGAACCAACTGGTCCAGTGCCCGAGGTAGGTGTGCGCCACCGCGAAGGGGACCTTCTTTTCCCGTGCCTTGGCGACCAATTGGTTGGCCTTCTCGAGGTCGGTGGTCAGCGGCTTCTCACAGAGCACCGGGATGCCGAGGTCGAGCGCCTTCATGGCCGGATCGAAATGGACGAAGTTCGGCGTGACGATCAGGACGTAGTCGATGCGCTCGTCCTCCGGCAGCTTGGCCTGGTCGGCGAACATGTCGTCGTACGATTCGTAGCCCTTGACGGGATAGGGCCAGGCGTTGGCCTCGTTCATCGCGATTTGCGGATCCGGGTGCAGGGCGACCGCGTGAACACGCCGGGTGCCGTCGAAGTGGATCGCTTTCTGGTGGGGGTTGGCGATGAAGGCACCGCCGCCGCCGCCGATCATTCCTACTTTGAGAAGTTGTGGTGACATGGGAATCTGGTTGTTCGAGTTTTCTGTTTCTAATAACTGGTGACCAAGCTTCTGCGCATCAGAGGGAGACCGGCGCTCCAGAATCGGCCGAGGCGTAGAGCGCGTCGATAATCTGCATCAACTTGAGAGCCTCATCGGGCGTGTTGAGCGGCTCGGAGTTGCCTTCGAGGGTGGAGATGAAGTTTGCGGCCGAAGCGGTCCGGCCCATGTCTTCGCAGGCCTCCGTGGTGATGCTGCGCTTCACCGAGTTGCCATTCTCCTGCACGTAGAGCTCACAGGAATCGATCGCGGTCTCGTCCAGTCCGTCGATTCCAAAAAGGCGCTCCACCTTGCCGCCCGCCTTCGTTCCCTGGAAGACGACCGAGACGACTTCGCGCTCGTTCATCTCGGCCCACGAGGTGCGGATGCTGAGAGTCTGTCCGGTCGTGAAGGTCACGAAGCCATGCGCCGCGGCCTCCACATCGGTGGTCCCTTCCGCACTGTCCGGGATTCCCCATGGTCCCTTGTGGCCAGGATCGGTGATGAAATCGTTGAAGGTCTGCCCCACCACGTGCGCAGGTTCGGGGTAGCCCATGAAGTAGAGCGAGAGGTCGACCATGTGCAACAGGTCGATCAAGGGACCTCCCCCGGAGAAGGACTTGGTCGTGAACCATCCGCCGAATCCCGGAATGCCGGTCCGGCGGATCCACTGCGACTGCGCCGAGTTGATGGTGCCCACCACCCCGTCCTCGATGTAGCTCATCATCGCCTGCGACTCCGGCCGCGCGCGATTGTTGAAATTGAACATGAGCGTCTTGCCGGCCTTCTCAGCGGCGGCCTTCATTTCTTCGACCTCTCCCGCGTTGAGCGCCGGCGGCTTCTCGCAGAAGACGTGCTTGCCCGCCTCCAGCGCCTGGATGGCGAGTGGTGCGTGAAACTTGTTCGGCACGATGATGCTCACCGCCTCGATGTCGGACTTCAGGATCTCCGCGGTCTCGGTGAAGACCTGCGGAATGGCCCACTCCTCGGCCGACGCCTGCGCGGCGGTCTCGTTGAGGTCCGCGATGGCGATGACTTCTCCCCCGCCCTGCTGGAAGCCTGGCACGTGATACTGCAGCATCCCGCCCGCACCGATGACCCCTACCTTGGTCCCCATCTTCTCCGATTCCTATTGGTTCTCCTTGTCAAAGACCGAGTCGAAGACGAGGTCGCTGGGAGCAAAGTCGAGATCCCTGGTGAAGGCGCAGCTCTCGGCCGCTCCGTGGAAGCGATCCATTCGCCCGTCTTCCCACTCGATCGAGAGGGGACCCTGGTAGCCGACGTCGTTGAGCGCCACGATGATCTCCTCGAAATCCGTGTCGCCGCGACCGACCGAGCGAAAGTCCCAGAAACGACGCGCGTCGGTAAAGTCGGTGTGCCCTCCAAAGACGCCCACCGTCCCATCCCCGTGACCCCACCACGCATCCTTCATGTGCACGTGGAATATAAGGGCCCCGAAATCGCGAATGAACTTCACGTAGTCAACGCCCTGGTATCCAAGGTGGCTGGGATCATAGTTGAAGCCGAATCGCTTGTGATTGCCCACCGCCTCGATCGCGCGGGCCGCCGATGCGATATCGAAGGCAATCTCGGTGGGATGCACTTCGAGTCCAAAGTAGACGTCCTCCGCATCGTAGGCATCGAGAATCGGGCCAAAGCGCGCGCCGAAGTCATCGTAGCCCTTGTTGAGATAATCCTGATCGGTGGGCGGGAAGGCATACAGGGCATGCCAGATGCTCGAGCCCGTAAATCCGTTCACCACCGCCTTGCCCGATCCGGCCGGTTGGGAAGCCATGTAGTCCTTGCCGGCGTCGATGAACTTGCGGCAGGCCTTGCCGGTATCGATCAGTTCCCGTGCGGCGCGCTGGCGCACCCCTTCCGGATCGCCGTCGCCCCATACTTCCGGCGAGAGGATGGCCTGGTGGCGCGCGTCGATGTTGTCGCAAACAGCCTGTCCCACGAGGTGATTCGAGATCGCGTAACAGGCCATCCCATGTTGCTGGAGAAGTTCCCAGCGACCCTCGAGGTAGCCGTCTTCCTTGAGCGCTTTCTGGACATCGAAGTGGTCGCCCCAACAGGCGAGCTCCACGCCATCGTAGCCCATTTCCTTTACCTTGGGGAGAAGCTCGGCGAGGGGGAGGTCGGCCCATTGGCCGGTGAAAAGTGTGACTGGTCGTGCCATCGGAGTACTTGATTCTGGGTTGCGGCTAGCTCTTAGGGAGCGAAAACGTGTCGTGCAAGGCTGAGACCCACTTTTGCTCCAAATCGTCATAAATTTCGCGGACGCCCTCCTCGGGATTCACGGTGGAACCTGCTTCGGGCTGACAATACGCATCTTCCAACCTCGCCAGATCCACCCCGCAAGCCGCCTGTGCCGCCCGCATGGCCGCCCCCAGGGCTGCCGAGCCCGCCACGCTGAGCCGGGAGACCGGAACTCCAAAGACATTGGCAACGGTCTGGGCGATCCCGTCGTTCCGCGAAGCCCCACCCGTGAGGGAGATCGTTTGCGGTTCCACTCCCAGCCAGCGCGAGTGGACTTTCATATTGAGAAACTGTCCCTCGAGGACCGCACGCACCACTGCAGCGGGATCCCGCTCACCATCCGGCCAGCCGAGATAGACCGCGTCGCTCGACTCCACCCGGGGGGTGATCTCGGGTCCGAAGAACGGAAGCATCATGCACCCCTCGTTGCCCGGCGGGGTGGACACCAGCGCTTCCTTCTCGAAGGCAGACCAATCGAGCCCCAGGTCATCCTTCACTCGCTCGCGCGCCAGCGATCCGTTCAGGAAACAGATCAGGCTCATGAACCCGCCCATCGGATTTCCAAAGACGTGTCCATAGCCATTCGGATCGGTGCGCGGCTCCGGCATGGCGGCGAAGAGGGTGTCGCTCGTCCCGAGACTGATGACCACCTTCCCCGGAGTAGCCGCGCCCATGCCCACCAGGCTGCACGGGTTGTCGCCCGAAAAGAGAACCACCTCGCAGTCCGCCGAGAGCCCGTAGTTCTCGACGAAATAACGCGAGACCTTCCCAGCCACGGTGGCCGAAGGCTGGACCGGCGGAAGTTTCTCGCGCAGTTCCGGCGCGGTCGCCTCCAACAAACCGTCGTCCCAGTCGCCCGCCGCGAGATTCAGGAGGTTCATCCCTGCCCCGTCACCGTAGTCCATCGCCACGCTCTTCCCTGCCACGATCGATGCCATGAAGGAACTCACGAGGTGGATCACCCCGGTCAGCGTCCAGCTGTCATAACTCATCTTTGCAAAGCGCCGGATCTGCGGACCAGTGAAGCGTTCAATCGCGATGGAACCGCTGCGGCGGCAAACCTCGGCATTGCCCCCCATCGCCTTCGCGATCTCCGCACACTCGTCGCTGGTGGAGGTGTCCATCCAGATCGGCGCGCTCTGCCGGGTGAGATGAGGAAGGATCTGAAACTTAAGGGGCTTTCCCGGATCGAGATTCTGCACCGTGTCTTCGAATCCTTCATCGAGATAGACACTCCCGTGCTGCTGCCCGGATCCGGCGATGGCCGCAATCCGGGAGAGGTCCACCCCGCTCTCCACCAGGCGGCTGAACAGCAACTCCAGGGCCTCCAGCCACATGAGCGGATCGGAGTGCACCTCCCCATTCTCCCCGCCGGGAATAAATCCCGAGGGCTGCCCGTAGTCGGGCAAGTCATCGCCGAAACTCACTGAGGCTTCATGGACTATCGTGCCCGCATCCGTGTCCAGGATGACCGCTGAGACACTTTGGGTGGAAGAATCGAGACCAAGGACTGTTGCCATGACGCTTGCTTGGTTGGTAACCTACGTGTTGCTAATTAATGGCGCGGGGGTAGAGCAGGTTAGTGGGTTTTCCTGTTGTCTCCCGCGCCTGTCTTTTTCCCGAAGGAATCAGGATCAGCCTTCCGCGCCGTACTTCCTAAATATAGTCGTTGAGGAGATTCTCGAGCATCTCCTGCCGCCCACTCTCCAGCACCGGCGGCTCGATACCGAGGGCGTAGCCATCGAGGGTATCCAGGTCGGTCGTGCCCGCCTCGATCTCCGCACCCACCCCGCTGTCGTAGGAGGAGTAACGAATCTTCACAAACTCGTCGAAGCGGCCGTCCGCGATGATCCTCGAGGCCGTCTTCAAGCCGCGCGCAAAGGCATCCATTCCGCCCACATGGGCGTGGAAAAGATCTTCCGGCAGATGCGACTCGCGTCGACGCTTGGCGTCGAAGTTGAGCCCCCCGGTGGTGAATCCCTGACCCCCATTCAACTTGAGCACCCGCAACATGATGTTGGTGGTCTGGTAAAGATTGGTCGGAAACTGGTCGGTGTCCCAGCCGATCAGGGTGTCTCCCCGGTTGGCATCGATCGATCCCAGCGCCCCGGCCGCCGCCGCAACGTCGAGCTCGTGCTCCATCGTGTGGCCTGCCAGCTCCGCGTGGTTGGTCTCCACGTTGAGCTTCAGGTGATCCAACAAGTCATACTCCCGCAGGAAGTTAAGACAAGCTGCCGCGTCCGAGTCATACTGGTGGGTGGAAGGTTCCCTCGGCTTGGGTTCGATGTAGAACTGCCCGGTGAAGCCGATCTTCTTCGCGTAATCAACCGCCATATGCAGCAGGCGCGCGAGGTGATCGAGCTCGCGCTTCATGTCGGTGTTGATCAGGGAGGCGTAGCCCTCCCGGCCGCCCCAGAAGACGTAGCCCTCACCACCGAGCTCATGGGTGGCATCCAGCGCGTGCTTCACTTGGCTCGCAGCGTAGGAAAAGACGTCGGCGCTCGGCGAGGTGGCCGCGCCCTGCGCATAGCGGGGATGGGCAAAGAGACAGGCCGTGCCCCAGAGAAGTTTCTTGCCGCTTGATTCCTGCGCACTTTTCAGCACCGCGGTCACTTTCTCCAGGTTCTCGTGGGTCTCCGCCCAGCTCGCGCCCTCCGGCGAGACGTCCCGGTCGTGAAAGCAGTAGTGGCCGATCTGGTTCTTCTCCAGGAACTCAAAGAAGACCGGAATGCGGGCCACCGCGTTGTCCAGCGACTCGCTCCCGTCATCCCATGGCATCAGGGCGGTGCCCATCCCAAAGGGATCGCCCAGCGGGTTGCGCATGCAGTGCCAGTAAGCCGCGCCGAAACGCAGGTGGTCCTTCATGCTTTTCCCGTCGATCAGTTCTTCGGGATTGTAGTGGCGAAATGCGAGCGGATTGTCCGAATCCGGCCCTTCGTATTCGATCTGCGGGACGTTGGGGAAGTGATCTGACATGACGTGCGGAGTGGAGTTGAGACCCTGAACTGTAGGGAACAAGGAACGCGACGCTACAAAGGGGCCCCTCTCACCACCAGAAATAAATCCCGCGGTCTTTTGTTGAAAATCGTTGCACCTTTGCCGGATCGAGCGAAATTGCCCTCAGTCGCATTTGACCCAACTCCGCAGGAGCCAGGTTTCCCCATGCCCATTAATACCGAAGAATCCACTTCCGCCGAGGCACCGGTCTTTCCGGGCTTCGAGGCGTTTGTGAGCACCCTCCGTCCCGGTCAGATCGCCCTCGGCCTCTTCGAGGCCCTTCCCGACGTCCTCTTCTGGATCAAGGACCGCCAGAGCCGCTTCGTCTTCGTCAACCTGGCCTTCAGCGACCTCATCCGCCGCAAGCCCCATGAATTCATCGGAAAAACCGATACCGACATCTTTCCCCCCGAGATCGCCCGCACCTTCCTCCAGGACGACCAGGTTGTCTTTGAAACCCGCAAATCCATTCTCAACAAGATGGAACTGGTCACTCGCCGCGCCGGCGGCATCGAGTGGCGCATGACCTCCAAGGTTCCCCTTTTCAGCGCCGAGGGCGAGCTCGTAGGTACTTCCGGCATCTCCCGCCGCCTCGACCAACGTGAAGGCCACCCCCTGCCCGCCCCCTACCGCGCCCTCTCCAGGTTGGTCGAATTCGTGCACGACAACGTCGATCAAACCCTCAGTGTCGACGAACTCGCCCGTCAGGCCGGCATGTCCATCAGCACCCTCGAGCGACGATTCCGGACCCACCTCGGCACCTCCCCCAAGCGATTCATCCTGCACGCCAAGATCGCCGCCGCCTGCGACCGCCTCCTCAACACTCCCATGAGTATCGGCGAAATTGCGGAGTCCCTCGGCTACCACGAACACGCCTCCTTCACTCGGGCCTTCACCAGCGTCATGCACATGTCGCCCACCGCCTACCGGAAGTACTATCAGTTGCGCCCGTAGGGTTGCGGGGCTCTTCAAGCACCCTGCCTGGCAGCAGGCGCTAAAGCAGGTTTGTAAATCGGGTCGCGCCGCGGCACCTGTGATTTGAGTGGAAACCGTGCGACTCTCGCCGGTCGCTACCGGATGGTGCCCCAGAAGGCGGCGGCCCCTTTCGCCGCGCGAGTCTCATGGTTTCCGGCGAAAATTCGACCGGCGAAGGGACCAGAGCCAAAGGGTGACCTTTCTGCGGGGGCAGGCTCCCCCTCCCCAACCCTCTGTGGCCCAGCCTTCTCCACAAAATTGTGACCTTCCCCCATTTTTCCCTTTTCGAAACAAACTAGTTAGACTAGTTTATTATCTCAGTGAGACGCATTGGGATATTTGAAGCCAAAACGAAGCTCTCCGCGATCGTGGCCGAGATCATGGCGGAGGGTGAGATCTTCCAGATCACCAAGCATGGGCGCACGGTGGCCGAACTGCGTCCGCCCTCATCCGCCTTGGTCGGTCCCCGGCGCGGGGCGGCCAGCGGTCCAGGATTCTGGATGGCCGACGATTTCGACGATCCCCTCTAAGCCCCTTTCAACTGCCCACCATTACTGTCCGCCTCCTCGATGCTGCCCCTTCTTCTCTCCCTGTTCCCCTTCACCCCTGAGCGGTCCCACCCGCAATTAGAGTAGCTGTCCCCCTTTTAACTGCCCACCCTGCACCCCCTGCCTTGCTGGGCCCCGGGATTCGTCCCGGGGTCCCGCATCTTCACCCTGCTCGAAAAGTCATGACTCTCCTGCTCGATTCCAGCACTCTGGTCTGGTTCCTCGAAGGAGCACCGCAGTTGTCCGAGACCGCGGCGGACCTCATCGAGAGCCTTGACTCCCGCTCTCTCGTGAGCGCAGTCACGCCTTGGGAGTTGGCCATCAAAGTGGGGCTTGGGAAGTTGCGCCTCCCCTACAGTCTGGGCGAAGAATTCGACGCCACCCTCGAATCAATCGGCTTCGAACTTCTTCCTCTCAGCAGCGCGGCCCTGGAACGCACCGCGCGATTGCCCCAGCATCATCACGATCCCTTCGATCGCTTGCTGGTTGCGGAAGCCCTCGAGCACAGCGCAACGCTCGTGAGCAGCAATGAGGTGTTCGACCAATACGGGGTGAAGAGGGTGTGGTGAGAACACTCTGAGAGCTCAGCTCCTACGGATCCACCTTGCCGTCCGCCAGCGCCCGAAACGCTGCGCGCAATTTGGCAGTGATCTCACCGGGCACGTTCGGCAATTCCATCCCATCGACGTTGCGAATTGGTTGCACCTCGCGCGTCGTTCCAGTCAGAAACGCCTCGCTGGCCTGGTGGAGGGCCACCAGGGGAACGGCTTTTTCGGAGACGGGAATACCCTCCTGCTCACTGAGCTCGATGGTGAGCGCCCGGGTGACCCCCGCCAGGCAGCCACCAGCCAGGGGCGGCGTCACGAGTTGCCCATCCGAGACGATGAAGATGTTGGATCCCGTGCCTTCACAAAGTTCTCCCTTGGTGTTGGCAAAGATCGCTTCGCCCGATCCCCGCTCCTTCGCGAAGGAGAGTGCGACCACGTTTTCCCCGTAGGAAGTGGTCTTCAATCCCGAGAGCGCCCCGTTCTCATTGCGGGTGTAGGGGACCACCGAGACATCCACCGTCTCGCCCAAGTCGGGCGTCGGGGTGGCGGCGATCAGAGTGGTGTGCGGCGAATCTCCGCGCTCGCTTCCCAGCGGAGCCGGCCCGCCCGTCAGCGTGATGCGGATGCGCGCCAGTTGATCGGTCAGCTCATTGGCCTTCAGGAGCTCGATGCTCGCATCCCGCAGCTCTTCCAAGGGCCTGACCTCCAGTCCCATCGCCGCTGCCGAGCGCTCCAAGCGCTGGTGGTGCCGGGTAAAGGCGAAGGGCACGCCGGCATAGGAGATCATCGTCTCAAAGACGCCATCACCCACCGTGATTCCGTGATCGAACGGGGAAATCGCTGCCTCCGAAACCAGCTGCAGGGACCCGTTAAGCCAAACCATATCTGCCATCTGCGGGGAAGAGAACCCATGCCGCGGGGGTTTGCAACCCTTGTGAATTCGGCGAGAATCCCCGGCAGCCCGTGAACTATCTCGCCCATCTCTATCTCGCCGGTCCCACCGACGCCTCCCGCATCGGAAACCTGCTCGGAGATTTTGTGAAGGGCACTCCGGAATCGCTCGTCGGTCAGTATCCCGCCGAGGTCATCGACGGCATCATGATGCACCGGCACCTCGACCGATTCACCGACGAACACGAAGCGTTTCTGAAAGCCCGCAGTCTCCTCGCGCGCGAACGAAGGCGCTTCGCGGGTATCGTGGTCGACATCTTCTTCGACCATTTCCTGACCCAACACTGGAAGAAATTCTCCGAGCAACCCCTCCCTGAGTTCATCGAGGAAATGTACACCACCCTCGAGCGCCATCCTGAGTGGCTGAGCCCGGAACTGGCTCGAGTCATGCCCCGCATGCGGGAAGAGAACTGGCTCCACAGCTACGGCACGATCGAAGGTCTCGCCCTCACTCTTGAACGGATTTCGCACCGCTCACCACGAACCGCACCGATCCGCGAGTCCACCGACGATCTGGTTGCCAACTATCAGTCGTTCGACCGGGCCTTCCACGAGTTTTTCCGGGCCTCGCGTGGTTACGCCGCGACTCTTCTCTGAGAGCGACCAGTGCGCGGTTCAGGACGGAAGGCCGTCCTTCTCCAGGGCCTCACGGAATTCCCGCAGCGCCGAGTCCAGGCTCTCCACCTCGACTGAGAGCGTCTTCACCAGCTCGCCCACGCCGTCGAGTTCTCCCCGCCGGACGCGTGCGTCCAACTCGGTGACGCACTTCATCGCCCGGTCGGCACAGTAGTTTCCCACCACCCCCTTGAGGCTGTGGGCCGCCCGGTGCAAATCCTCCTCGTCTCCACTCTTCTGCGCGATGAGGATGTCCTCCATCAGTTGTTTGGAATCGTCCTCAAAGATCTCAATCAGCTCACACATCAAGGTCTCCTCCCCGAGGCGCTCCCTGAAGCGCGCGGGATCAAAGGTGGATTTGTCCATGTTCTTCCCGTTGCTCTTAGCATCGCCTCCCCTGGTGTCGATCACGCTGTGAGCCGGTTCTTCCGGCCCCTCGCTGGCGAATCGCTCCACCACCTCGTAGAGCTCGGCGGATGCAATGGGTTTGGAAATGTAGTCGTCCATTCCCGCCGCCAGACACTCCTCGCGATCGCCCGGCATCGCGTAGGCGGTCATCGCCACCACGGGCACGTGCTTGCCGGTCCCCACTTCCCGCTCACGGATCGCCCGGGAAGCTTCGTATCCGCTCATCACGGGCATCTGGATGTCCATCAAGACGATATCGTAGTCCTCCGTGTTTACCGCATTCACGGCATCCTGCCCGTTCTCCACGACCGTGACCTGGTGTCCGCGCCTCTCCAACAGGCGCACCGCCACGACCTGGTTTGCCTTGCCATCCTCTGCCAGGAGCACCTTCATGGTCGGCACTTCCCTGGGCCGTGCGCCAGACTTTTCGCGCTCGACCTTGCGCGACCTCATGCCCAATCCCATCGTATGCATGATGGCATCGAGCAGGATCGATTGCTTGATCGGCTTGCTCACCACCCTCGCGATTCCCAACTCTTCGCGCTCCTCTTCCTTTCCGGATCCACTCACCGAGCTCAACAAAATCATGGGCACCGCCGCCCACTTCGCGGTCTCGTGAATACGACTCGCAAGTTCGAGACCGTCCAACCCGGGCATCATCCGGTCCAGCAGCACCAACCGCACTTCCTCGCCTTCCTGCTCCAGTTCGGATAGCTTGGCCAGCGCGCTTTCGCCATCGGAGCAGAGGATGCCGGTCATCTTCCAGTTCTGCAGCATCTCGCCCACGATCTTGCGATTGGTCGCGTTGTCATCAACAACCAGGACCGGGAGTCCACGGAGGGATTCGAGCAGTTCCACCTCGGCACTCTCGGCTTCGACGCCTACTCCGAAGACGGCGGTGAACTGGAAGGTGCTCCCCTCGCCCTCCACGCTTTCAAGCCAGATTTCCCCATCCATCTTTTCGGCAATGCGCTTCGAGATCGCGAGGCCCAGCCCCGTCCCCCCAAACTCCCGGGTGGTGGAGCTATCGGCCTGCGCAAAGACCTCGAAGATCGTGGCTTGCCGGTCGGCGGGAACGCCAATCCCGGTGTCCGTCACCTTGAAGTGCAACTCGATCCTCCCATCCTTGCGCTTCACCTCAAGAACGCTGACCAGCACTTCCCCCTCCTGGGTGAACTTGATCGCATTGCCCACCAGGTTCACGATGACCTGGCGGAGCCGCCCCATGTCTCCCACCAACACCCTGGGTATCTTGGGCTCGACACGATAGGCCAATTCCAGGCCCTTGTCGGAGGAGCGGGGAGAGAGGGTTTGCAGGATGTCGCCAAGGAAGTCGCGGAGATCAAAATCCCGCTGCTCCAACTCCAACTTGCCCGCTTCGATCTTGGAGTAATCCAGGATGTCGTTGAGCAGCAGGAGCAGGGCCTCCGCAGACTGCTCCACCAACAACTGGTAGTCGCGCTGTTTGTTCGTGAGATTCGTGTCCAGGGTCAGTTCCGTCATCCCCAGAATCGCATTCATGGGCGTCCGGATCTCGTGACTCATGTTGGCCAGGAATACACCCTTGGTCTGGCTGGCCTCCTCTGCCTCCGCCATCGCGACCATCAACTCTTCCCGGGCCTTCTCCAGGCGGCTGGTCATCCCGTTGAACTCCCGGCTGAGTTCCGAGAGCTCATCCCGGCCCGTCACCACAATTCGCGTTTCCAGGTCTCCCCGTCCAATCGCCTTGGTCGCGTCTGCCATCCGCCGGACGCGCGTCGAAACCGGGAACACGATCCACCCCATCACAACCATCCCGATCGCGGTCGCGACTACCGAACTCAGGATCACCGTGCTGCGGAGCCGACGCACCGGAGCGAGCACAGTTTCCGCCTCCGCCACCTGCACCGCCACCCAGCCGAGGCTCTTCACCATGCTCCCGTCACGCGGTTCCGCATAGGTGAAGAGCTGCTCCCGACCCAAGATGGTTTCCCACCGGGATTGAGTTCCCTCCAATTCGCCACTCTCCGTTCTCACCAGGTAACGGCGGCCATTGGCAAGGGCCCTGATGGGGCGGTTGCCAATCCGGATCAGTTCCCCCTTCCGACTCAAGAGTACGAGCATCCGGTGAGCGCCCCCGCGGGCGGCATGCGAATCCACAACGTCGAGAACCTCCTTGATATTCATCACCACCTTGAGCACACCGAGAAACTTGCCTTTGCCATCTTCGATCCGCTTGCAGATCTCGATCAGGAAAGCTCCCTCAGTTTTGTCATAAGAGGCGTCATAAGTGACGTCCCCTAGGAACAAACCGTTCTTCTTCGCCTGCTGCCACCACTCTTCATCGTTGTAGCGATAGTGGGTGGTCATGCCGCTCTGCGCCACGTTGCCTCCGTAGGCGTTGGTCACAATGACCTCCCCGAAGACCTTGTAGCCGGAGACTTCTTTCAGCGTCTCCAATTTCTCCATCAATTCCATCGAGAGCGACTCATCGAGAAACTGGTCGACAAGAACCTCCTTCTCCACCGGTTCATCGCCCCGCCACAACCGGTCGATCTCCATCACCCGGCCGTCGGGATCTTCAAGCACGGAGAATTCTGCATTGGACTTTTGCAATGCCCTTCGGACGTGGGAACTCCGCCCGTAGGCCTGCCAATTTGCCGTCCGTGTCCGCAGAACCCGGTCGATCTCGTCCTGCACCGAGCTGACCGCGGCCTCGGCTGCTTCCTCAATCGCTCCTTGCAGAGTCTCCTCCGAGATGCGTTCGACGTAAAAGCCCACCACCCAGATCAACACGGGAGGAACAAGGGTGGTGAGCAAGAGCTTCGACGAAAGCTTCATCAGGTTAGAGCAGAACCCACTATACTAAGGGTCCCCAAGTTGCGCGAGCAAACTGAGGGAGGGTCGCAAATTACAATTGCGGTGTTGATAGCAAAGCTCGCTTACAGAAGCTCTCCGAGCTCAGACCGCCTTGAGAATTCCTGTCGAGTCGCCGATCCGACCGGTGGGAGCACCCACCTCCTGCAACATCCGCATGAAGAGGTTGTTCATCGGGATGTCGGTCTTCAAGTCCACGTGACGGCCGGGCTCGAACTTGCCACCCGCATTTCCTGCCAGGATGACGGGGAGGTCGTTGTGCGAGTGGCGATCGGCATCGGACAGACCACTGCCCCACACGATCATCGAATTGTAGAGGAGCGACTTCCCGTCCACATCCTCGGTGCTTCGCAGGCGTTCCAGGAAGTAGGCCAGCTGTTCGTTGTAGAAGCCATCGATCTTCGCCAGTTGGTCCATTTTCCGCCGGGAGCGGCGGTGGTGCGAAATGCCGTGGTGCGCTTCACTCACTCCCACCGTGGGGAAGCTGCGATTGCTACCGTCGTGCGCGAGGAGGAAGGAGGCGATCCGCGTCTGGTCGGTCTTGAAGGCGAGCAACATCATGTCGAACATGAGGCGGATGTGCTCATGATACTGGTCGGGTATTCCGGACACCGGAGCCTCCACGCCGGGATCAGGCGGCGGGCCGAAGCTCTCGGCCTTTTGAATGCGCTGCTCGATTTCGCGCACTCCTACCATGTACTCCTCAAGCTTCTGCTGGTCGTTCTTGCCGAGGCGCTTGTCCATGGCCTTGGCGTCCTCCAGGATAAAGTCGAGAATGGAGCGCTTCTCGGCCCGCCGCTTGGCAAGGCTCTCCTGGCGTTCGCCGTTCGAACCACCTCCGAAGAGACGTTCAAAAACGAGGCGCGGATTCGATTCCGGCGTCATCGGCTGCGTCGCGGAACGCCAGGAAAGGTTGTACTGGTAGGCGCACGAATAGCCCGAGTCGCAATTGCCTGACTTGCGCACCCCGTCGCACGAAAGCTCCAGGGACGGCAGGCGCGTTTCCGCTCCAAGATACTTGGCTGCCATCTGGTCGATCGAAATGCCGACCCGGATGTCCGATCCCGATGTCTTCTTCGGACGCGCCCCCGTCAGGAAAGTCGCGCCACTGCGCGCGTGGTCACCCGCACCGTCAGGGCCGGCCCAGCCGTTGGCCTGCTCGAGGCCCTTGATGACCTGGAGATCGTCTTTGTACTTCTCCAGCGACACCATCGACTCGTTGAAGGCGAAGTCCGCTCCCGTCCCCCGGGGACGCCACTTGTCCATGATCACCCCGTTCGGGATGTAGAGGAAGGCCATGCGCAGCGGAGCTCCGGTCGCGGTCACGCCCCGTGCGGCTACCGCCGCCTTCGCCATCCCCAGGGAACTCAGCCCTGGCAGGGCCACGCTGACCCCCAATCCACGGAGAAAGGCGCGACGGCCGACTTGGATCTTAGCTTCGCTCATCTGCCCCGATGATACGACCATCCGGGGAGAATTCGCACAGAAATCCTCTGCAGAATATGGCTACGGACGAGTGAGGCGGCTCCCGTCGCCCCGACGCTTCTGGAAGGGGGCACTTTCCACGATTCCGTAGACCAATTCCTTCATTCCTTCCCCGTTTTTGGACAAGCGCTCCACGATCGAATCCACGGTCGGAGCGTCAAAATATTCCACTCCCCGACCGAGGGCATAAGTCAGCAGTTTTTCGGTCAGGCAACGGTAGAAATCCTGCTTTCGCGAGCTCGCGAGGATCTCTTTGAGCTCCATCACGTTCCCAAATGCTTCTCCGGTGATGAGCTTGCCGGCGGTGTCGATATCCCTGCCCCCCTCCTGGTCCCGCCACTGGCCGAGGGCATTGAAATTCTCCAACGCCAGCCCGATCGGATCCATCCGCGCGTGGCACGACTTGCAGAGTGGCTTGGCGCGGTGAATCTCCATCAGTTGCCGCATGGTTCCGTTCTCTGCCTCCCTCCTTGCTTGCTCCAGCTCGGGCACATCCGGTGGGGCAGGAGGGGCGGGGGTGCCGAGGATATTCTCGAGCACGAAGAGACCGCGCTTCACCGGAGAGGTGCGGGTCGGGTTGGAGGTCACAATGAGGAAGGTCCCCTGCCCGAGGATCCCGCCGCGCCCCCGCGTCTGCCCATCAAACTCGACCTTCCGGAATTCCCGGCCTCCCACCCCGGGCACCTGGTAGAAGCGCGCGAGGTTATCATTGAGGAAGGAGTAGTTCGCATTGAGCAGTTCGAGGAGCGGCCGGTTCTCCTGCAGGACGTGCCGGAAGAACATCTCGGTCTCAATCCGCATATCGCGCCGGATCCCGTTGTTGAAAACGCGCTCCGCTTCCCGCTTGTTCGGTTCCCGCAGGATGCGCCGCACATCGATACTCAACCCACCGAGGTCGCGCGCCTGCAACCACTGCCCTACAAAGTTCACCACCATGCGTCCCGACTTCTTGTCCGAGATCATACGATCCACCTGCTCCCGCAAGTTGGCTCGCAGCCCACCCTCCTTCGCCAACTTCAACAGTTCGTCATCCGGCGCCGAACTCCACAGGAAATACGACAGTCGGGAGGCCAGCGCAAACTCGTCGAGCGGCACCACCTTGCCCGGATTGTCCGGCTCCGCCTGCACCTCGCTCCGGAAGAGAAAGCGCGGCGATGTCAGGGTGGCCGTCACGGCAAACTTCACCCCGTCCACAAAGGTCATCTTGTCCTCCTTCATCTTCACGAGGGCGAGGGCCGTCAGGCGATCCGCGGTGCCCTTCTCCACCGGGCGACGAAAGGCGCGGCCCGCGAAGTTCTCCACGATCTCGCGCATGTAGAGCGCCTGTCCCTTCTCATCATTGGGAGGCAGCCCCTTGAAAAAGATCTTTTGGTAACTCTCAGGATAGAGATCCCATTCGCTCCCCGCCTGCCGGGTCAGTTTATACTCCGAGACCCGCACGCCGATTGTTCCATTCCCCTCCCCGGCCTCTCCGGGTTTGATCGAGAATTCGAAGCGGTGTTCTCCCTTCTTCAGTTCGAGCTCGGCCTTGAACCTGCTCGTGCCCCGCCTGTCCCAGCGGACGTCGTGGCGATGCAATTCCTTGCCATCGACCAGGATGCGCCAGGTCGCGGTCTGCCCCCTGGGCCGGCCCCGCTCGCTATCCACCACGTAGCTCACATCGAGGGTGTACTTCCCCCCGGAAGCAAAGGTGCGCTCGGCGCGCACGGTGTGTTCCTGATCCGCCTCCATGAAGCTCGCACTCTGCCTGTTGTTTCCCGGCTCGCGGAAACTCCCCGCATCGATCCGGGTCGGCTTCGGCTTCCCCGCAGAGGGCGGCAGCGCCTTTTCCGCAATCTCCTCCGAGGCCGCGAGATACTTCTCCAACAGCAGGGGCGAGAGGGTGAGGACATCGCCAATCGTATCGAATCCGAAGCCCGTATCGTCCGGCGGGAAGTTGTCATCAACATTGAACTCCACCCCAACGAGGTCCCGGATCGTATTGCGATACTCCTCCCGATTCATGCGCCGGATCGTGACCCGGCCCGGATCGGGGTTCTCCGGGTCCAACTTGAAGACCTGCTTTTCAATCCAGTTCGAGAGCACTTTTCGCTCTTCCGGCGTTGGTTGAAATTCCTCCTCTGCGGGCGGCATGATCTGGGTGCGCACGTTCCGCCAAACCTTCAGCCAGAGTTCGTGGTTATCGAGGTGGCTGGCGAGGTCCTTGAACTTGTCCAGCGACATGTCGCCCTTCTTGCTCCCGTCCCCGTGGCAGTCGTAACAGTAGTCCTGGAGCAGCGGTACGATCTTCTCCTTGAACTCCCTGGCCACCGCCGGATCGAGGCTGGCCTTCTCGGCGGCCACCGTTCCGGCAGCCGCTCCCAGCAGCGTCCCCGCAACCACCAGGACGAGGAATCTCAATCTCTTCATTAGGCTTCCCAAATTACACCGTCATTACGGCCCTCCCGGACGGCCTTATCACCCTTTATCGCCAGCGCACCCTCCCACGGGAAATCCCTTGACTGAAACGCCCGAAAGACCCACCTCTCCGCCTCTCCAATCCAGATGACAAATCGAGTCATTTATCGACATTCCTGCACTCCACTCCCATGAAATCCGCCATTACCCTCGCCCAAGTCCCGGAAGCCAAAGCCGGCCCCTTCGTCTTCCACCAGGCCCTCCCGGACAGCTTTGCGACGGCGGCTTCGCTCGGGTTCGACGCGGTGGAGCTCTTCCTCCCCGGCCCGCAGTTCGTCGATCACGAGACCGTCAAGTCGATGGCCACCGAACACGGCCTTGCAATCGCCGCGGTCGGAACCGGCGCCGGAATGGTCCAGCACGGCCTTGCGCTCACCGACGCCGACGAGTCCAAGCGCGCCCAGGCCCTCGAATTTGTCCTCTCCATGATCGACTTTGGCGGCCAGCTCGGCGCTCCCGCCATCCTCGGCTCCATGCAGGGAAAATGGGGCGGCGAAATCAGCCAGGAGCAATCGCTGGCCTGGCTCACCGAAGCCCTCCAAGCCTGTGACGAGCGCGCGGGCAGTCACGAGGTCAACTTCATCTACGAGCCCCTCAATCGCTACGAGACCAACCAGTTCAATCTCCTCGCGCCCGCTGCCGACTATCTTGGCAGCCACGATCTCAACAACACCGTCCTGCTCGCGGACCTCTTCCATATGAACATCGAAGAGAGCGACATCGCGGGGGCCCTCCGCGCCGCCGGCCCCAAGGTGGGCCATGTCCACTTCGCCGACTCCAATCGTCAGGCCATCGGATTCGGCCACACCCAAATGACCTCCGTCATCGCCGCCCTCAAGGAGATCAACTACACCGGCTACCTCTCCGCCGAGATCTTCCCCCTCCCCGACGCCACCGCGGCCGCCGAGCAAACCATCAGGGCCTTCAAGGAACTCACCTCGTAGCTGCGGCAGCTCGCGGCAGTCCGTAGCTGCGGCAGCTTGCCGCAGATCTTCAAGAAAAACTTTGCGCCGCTGGCATCCTCGCGCTTCAACTCACCTCCGTCCTCTCCGTAGTTCTCTCCTCATGAAAACCAGACCCCTCGGCAACACTGGCATCGATCTCCCCATCCTCGGATTCGGCGCCTCCTCGCTCGGCCAGGAATTCCGGCAGGTCCGCCTCGAGGACGCGCTCGAGTCGGTCAGGGTCGCCCTCGACCTCGGCATCAACTTCATCGACACCTCACCATTTTACGGACGCGGCATGTCGGAAGTCCTCCTGGGCATCGCCCTGCGCGACGTCCCGCGCGACTCCTACTTCCTCGGCAGCAAGCTCGGCCGCTACTCGCTGTCGCATTTTGATTTTTCCGCCAAGCGCGTCGACGAGAGCGTGCATGTCTCGCTCCATCGCCTCGGCACCGACTACCTCGACGTCATCCTCCTGCACGATGTCGAGTTCGTCGACCTCCCGCAAATCTGGGAAGAGACCATCCCGGCCGCCCTGGAGCTCAAGAAGAAGGGCCTCGTGCGCGCGGTGGGCTTCTCCTGCTACCCGATGAAGTCGTTCCACACCGTTCTCGATCACGCTGAGGACGACCTCGACTGCATTCTTTCCTACAACGAGTACACCCTGCAAAACACCACGCTGGCCGACAGCCTTCTCCCGCGGCTGGTCGAGAAGAAGATCGGGATCATGAACGCCGGACCTTTCTCTGCCCGCCTCCTCACCAACGCCCCGCTTCCCGAATGGCTCAAGGAGCCCGAGGAAGTGAAAGCCGCCGCCCGCGCCGCCGCCAAACTATGCGACGATCAGGGTGTCGACATCGCGCAACTCGCCCTCCAGTTCTCCTGCGCCCACCAGGAGATCGCCACCTGTGTGGCCGGATCCGCCAACCCCGACAACGTCCGCAAGTGGGCCCAGTGGCTGGAGAAGCCCATTCCCGAAGACCTTCTGGCGGAGGTCCTCAAGATCTTCGAGCCCGTCAAGAACATCGGTCACGCCGAGGGACTGCCGGAGAACAACTAGCAATCCGCATACAGAACTTCCCAGGAGCCACCCGGGCTTCTCGCCCTCCCTCATACCTTGGCGTCCCTCGCGACCCTCCCAAATCAACATCTCTCGCCCTCCGTTTCCTCCTGTTCAAACAATGAAAGCCATCGATAAATTCACCTTCGGGGTCGGCGATCGCTTCGCCCACCAGGCCGAAGCCCAACTCCGCGCCTTCCAGCAACTCGCCGAGCGTGGAGTCAAGGTCACCCCGGTCTGGAACAAGTCCAATCGCGAGCATCTCATAGTAGGCTCCGAACCCGCCGGCACCCGCGCCGCCGCCGATTCGGCGGTCGCAAACCTGGGCTGGAGTTCCGAATACCTTCTCGACGCGGATCACATCAACCTCGGCACCGTCGACCGCTACCTTCCCCACTGCGATTTCTACACCATCGATGTTGCCGACGACATCGGCACCCCCGCCGAACCCGCGGAGATCGAGGCATTTATCGCCAAGCACCCTGAATTGATCGGCACCATCGAGATCGATGGCATCGACACTCCGCTCGAGATCACCCGTGAAGACGTCGAGAGGGTTGCCAACCAGTTCCTCAAGGCCACCGAACTCGCCGGCACGATCTACCGCCACATTGCGCAGAGCAAAGGCAACGAGGACTTTATCGCAGAGGTTTCCATGGACGAGACCGACGATCCGCAGACTCCGCCCGAGATGCTCATCATCCTCGCCGCGATCTCCGACCAGGGATTCCCGATCCAAACCATCGCCCCCAAGTTCACCGGCCGCTTCAACAAGGGCGTCGACTACGTGGGCGACATCGCGCAATTCGAACAGGAGTTCAACGATGACCTCGCGGTCCTCGCTCACGCCGTGAAAGCCTACGGCCTCCCCGACACCCTGAAGCTCAGCGTCCACTCCGGCTCCGATAAGTTCTCCATCTATGGCCCCATCAAGCGCGCCCTCGCCCGCACCGGCGCCGGTCTCCACATCAAGACCGCCGGCACCAGCTGGCTTGAGGAACTGATCGGTCTCGCGGAAGCCGGTGGCGAGGCCCTCGATCTGGCCAAGCAGATCTACGCCACTGCCCTCGAAAAGAAGGAAGCCCTCTGCGAACCCTACGCCACCGTCATCGATGTCGACGACGCCAAGCTCCCCGGCGCGGAAGAAGTCAGCGGCTGGACCAACGACCAATACACCGGCGCCCTCCGCCACGATCAAGGAAACTCCGCTTACAACCAGCACTTCCGCCAACTCCTCCACGTCGGCTTCAAAGTCGCCGCCCAACTCGGCGACACCTATCTCGACGCCCTCAAGGCCAACAGCGAAGTGATCGGCAAGAACGTCTGCGAGAACATCTACGACCGCCACATGGTCCCCTTGTTCGTGGAGTAAGCCTGCCGTGTTTTGAAAGCGCCGACCCCGTATCCGTGCGCACTTTCAGTTCCCCCTTCCCAGTCTGAATACTGAACACCGAACACTCCCCCATGCTCGACAGCCATCACCACCTTTGGCGCTACGACCCGGAACAGTACCCCTGGATTCCGCCCGAGAGCGCGCTCGCGCAGGACTACCTCATCCCTGAGCTCGTCGCGAATACCGACGCCGCCGGCGTCACGGGCACCGTCGCGGTGCAGGCGCGGCAATCTCTGGAGGAGTCCGACTGGCTCCTTTCCCTCTCAGACGAAAGTGATCGCATCCAGGGCGTGGTCGGTTGGGTTCCGCTCGCGGACGAAAAGGTCGGCGAGCACCTCGAGCGTCTCAGCCATCACCGCAAGTTCAAGGCCGTGCGCCACGTGGTCCAGGATGAACCGGACGACAACTTCATCCTCGGCGACGACTTCAATCGGGGGATCGGGATGCTGCAGGACTACGGGCTCGTCTACGACATCCTCATCTTCCAGAAGCACCTCCCCCCCACCATTGAGTTTGTCGACAAGCATCCGAACCAGCTCTTCGTGATCGATCACATCGCCAAGCCCGTGATTCACAACGGCCGCATCGAGGAGGACTGGAAACGTGGCATGGCGGCCCTCGCCGAGCGCGAGCACGTCACCGCCGTCAAGATCAGCGGGATGGTCACCGAAGTCACCGACGACAAACTCGACGAGACCACCCTGAAAAACTACCTCTGCGAAACTCTCGAACTCTTCGGTCCCAAGCGCATCTGCTTCGGCACCGACTGGCCCGTTTGCCTCCTCCGCATCGACAGCTACAAGGACTGGGCCGATTCGGTTAGAAGTTACGTCGCCGAGCTCTCAGAGAACGAGCAATCCGCCATCCTGACAGACACCTGCAAGGCGGCCTATCGGCTGTAGAATGTTCCGCCTTCCGCCTCTGACCCCGTCCGGATCTTGACTTGGAACTTGCGACATTCGACTCTTACCTTCCCTCCCCTACCGTCCCTCGAGGTCCGCGATCACTTTCTTGATATCGAAGGCCTGGTTCAGTGGCGTCACACTTGGATCGTGCCAGACCATCTGGCCCTTGCGGAAAATGAAGGTCTCGCGTTTGGCTCGCCCGGTCTTTGGTTCCAGCGCCACTCCGAAGCCGGACATGATTCGCTTCTCGGGATCGGAGAGTAGATCGAAGGGCAGCTACTACTTGTTGGAGAAGGCGCGCTGCGCTTCGATGGGATCGTTCGAGATTCCAATGATGGTGACTCCCAGCTCCTTCCATTCCGCCCTGCTGGACCGCAGGACCTTGACTTGCGCGATTCATCCCGGGGTGTCCGCCTCGGGGTAAAAGAAGACCACCGCCCACGGCCCGCTGCAGGCCTCCCGCAGATCGATGAATTTCCCGTACTGATTCGGCGCCGTGAGGTCGGGAATCGGTCGCGGAGGCTCGAGATACCTGGTAGTCGAGCATCCCATCAACAGGCAGCACCCCAAGGCGGCCAGCGGAGCGTGTTTCATGGCCGAGGCTTGGCAGGAAGAGGGCTCCGGGCAACACTGCTCCCGGAGCTTCGGCCCCACAATTCGCTCAGGCCTTGTCAACCTGCCCCGACTTCACGTGCAGGTCTACCTGCGGGAACGGAATCTCGATTCCCGCCTCCTGGAAGCGGTCCCACACCCCGAGCAGCACCGCCGACTTGATGTTGCTCACACCCATGTGCGCATCCCTGATCCAGAAGCGCAGCTGCAGGTCGATCGCGGAGTCTCCAAATCCAATCAAGATGCATTTTGGCTCGGGGCTTTCGAGCACGCGCTCCGCAGCCGCCGCAGCCTCAACACAAAGCGCGATGGCTCTCCGCAGGTCCGTTCCGTAGGCCACTCCGATGTCGGCCCGGATGCGAATCTCCTTCCCGGTGAACGACCAGTTGATCACCGGACTGGTGATGAAGTCCTCGTTGGGAATGAGATACTCCTTGCGATCCCGCGTGATCACCGACACGTAGCGCGTCCGCAGCGAGTTGATGCAGCCGTAAGCGTCGTCGATTTCAATCACGTCACCCGGCTTGATCGACTTATCGAGCAGGATGATGATGCCGCTCACGAGGTTGGAGACGACCTTCTGCAATCCAAAGCCAATCCCGAGGCCGAGCGCCCCCGAGAAAACGGTGAGCGCGCCCAAGTTGAATCCGCCAATCTTGAGTGCAATGAGAAATGCCGCGACGTAGAGAACAAAGCGGGCGAGCTTTCCCACCAGGACCCGCATGGATGCCGGGATGTGCCCCTGCGCATGAAGCGCCGCATCCAGAAAGCGCGACGAGAGATTGGCCAACCAGAGCAACAGGAAGAGTGCCACGATCGCGGAAAAGATTGCCCACGGATTGACGCTCAGGTCCCCGAGGGGAAAGTTGTAGAGTTGCAGCGCCAAGAGGACCGCCTCAAGGCTGCCACTCAGTTGCAGGGCGATCGTGATGGCCATCGCGGCACCCACCAGGCGCGGCGCCCACTTGCCCTTCGAGAGTGAGACCGCCAGCCGGTAGACCGCAAATGCCGTCGCGATCAGGGCGGCCGTGCGCAAGATGGCACCGTCGTCCTCGAACGTGGCCCACCCGCAGAGATAGGCGATCCCAAGAAGAACGGCCAAGCACAGGGGAAAGCCTCCCACCCGGCGAGTGGGTTTGAAGAAGCGCTCACAAGCTCCCCGGCACCGCGTCCCTTCCGCGAAGAGAGTCCTGCCCATGATCCTGCTCGCGACCCACGCAAGGAGGAGTGCTCCGCCCACCAGCCCCCATTGCCAGTAGTCCTGCGGGTCGTCCCAGAGTTCCTGCATCCCTTCCCAAAGGGCAGTCATGGCATCGATGAGAGCTTGCATGAAAAAAGGAACGGAGCTATGCCCAGCTTAGGCGGTTCCCCCTTGCCCAGTCGAGAACAAGCAGCCCGCCCTGGGCATTCCAGTCAGCAGGACGCACACGAGAAACGGTTGCCCTACCGCGGAATCGGATAGGTGAACGACTTGTCCGGCCGCTCCGGGGCTTCGGGAAACACGGGCGGATCGTCTTTGATCTTCTTCTTGAGATAGGCAATTGCCGCTTCCAACTGCGCGTCTTTCCCAAGGAAGGCCTGGTGCGGAAGGTTATCCACCAGGATGTCCGGCTTCACCCCCGTGCCCTCAATAATCCAGTTCTGCGAGGGCGCGTAGACTCCGGTTTCCGGACTGCGCGCCATTCCGCCATCAACCAGCCGCGTGCTACCGCGCAACCAGATTCCCCCGCCCCACGTCTTGGTTCCAATCAACGGTCCAAGGCCGAGGCGCCGGAATCCCTCCGAGAAGGCCTCGCCGTCCGAGATCGTGTAGGCATCGATAAGCACCACCATGTGGCCGTTGAAGGCGTACTGCATGTTCGCGAAGGGGCGCCCGGTGCGCGTCTTCCAGTACATCCACGACTTGCGGCTGAGGCGCCCCAGGATCCAGCTGTCGATGTTCCCTCCATAGTTCTGGCGCATGTCGATTACCAGCCCCTTGCGGTTGAAGACGGGATAGTAGCCCTTCACAAATTCCGAGTAATTCGAAGCCGACATCGCCCGCATGTGGAAGTAGCCGATCTCCCCGGCGCTCTTCTTCTCGGTCTCGAGACGCCGGGCATACTCCCAGTGACTCGTCTTGAGGTTGCGAAATCCTCCATAGCTGAGCGGAACCACAATCGATTTCCTGGTCCCGGCCACCCCGATGCGCCGGGTTTCCAGCAACACTTTCTGGCCGGCTTTGCTTCTCAACAAGACCGCGATATCTGGCACCGCGGTGGTGGCCGCTCCGTCGATGGAGAGAATCACGTCGCCCACCTTCAACTCCACCCCTGGCTTCACGAGAGGTCCAACCTCGGCCGGATAGTCGGGATCGGTCTCGTAGATCCTGTCGATCCTGTAGCCCTCCTCTCCACGGGAAAATAATGCTCCGAGAAATCCCAGGGAAGCTCCGTCGGTTGCATCACGCACGTCTCCCGACCAGATGTCGGTATGCATGGCGGAGAGTTCCCCCACCATCTGTCCGATCAGATCGTCGAGTTCCCATCTGCTCGTCACGCGCGGAAGAAGGGTCTCGTGTTTGCGGCGCACCGCCTCCCAATCGACCTGGTGCATTTCCGGATCATAGAAGTAATCCCGGTGCATCCGCCAGGAGTCGGCAAACATCTGCCGCCACTCGTTGGCGGGGCTCACGTTGATCGACAGGCCGGTGAAGCTCACCTTCGACTTGGACAGGCTGGTCGGCACCTTGCCATTCGCCGGGAAGACGTAAAAGTCGTTTCCCTTTCGTGCCAGGCAGGTGGTGCCATCGCCGGAAATCTCGAATCCGCGCACGTCGCTCACGACCGTCGTCCATTTGTGCCGACCGCGGTCCCGCGTGATGGGAAAGGTCACAAGGTGCCGGTCACGACCGAGTTGCAGGGGCGAATAGAGACAGTAGAGATTGCCTTTTGCCACCGAAAGATAGCGATAGTTGCTCGCTTCCACCGGAGCAAGGTGAAGTCGCCGGGCCAAGCCTTCCAGCTTCACCACCACGGACACCTTCTTCTTCTCTTGATCCGCCGCGGACTTCTTGGAGTCAGCCTTCAGGGGCGGGCTCAACTCGTCATCGACTTGATAGGGTGAGCGCTGACCACCCACCAGGTCGAGCAGGAAGATGCTCGTGGTCTTGTCCAGCAAGGGTTCCGGTTGGCGCGCTCCCCAGGGCGATCCCTGCACGGAACGGAAGGTCCGATCGGAAAGAAAGTAGAGCCATTCCCCATCCGCTCCGAAGGCCGGACTGTAGCTGTCGAGGCGATCGGTGGTGACCGGAACCGGCGCCTCCCTGCCCTGCGTGTCGAACATGAAAATCCGATTGGCCTGGTTTTCCGCCACATCGACGAACGCAAGCCAACGACTGTCCGGCGACCAGGCAAGATCGATGTAGTCCCACTCGTTGCCCTCTTGAGAGCGCGCCACTTCACGCTCCGCCCCGCTTGCGAGTTCCCTCAACCACAGGACTTGATTGCGATCGGTATGCGCAAGCAGCTTCCCGTCCGGCGAGGGAACTCCCTGGTGCCGCATGGTGGTCCCCTTCCTCGTCACCCGGGTCGACTCTCCAAGCCCGTTCGCAGCATGCCGCCAAAACTCGACCTCCCCGCTTTGGTCTGAGAGGAAGATCACGTCGTCTGATTTCGGCACGAACCGCATGTCGCGAAAGCGGGTCGCGGGGTTCTGCGGGATCCGCACCAGGCGTCCCGGTTTCACCGGCACTACGAATCCGCGGCCCCGCACCGTGAGCGCGACCTTCTTGCCGTCGTGCGAAAGGTAGTAGCTCTTCAAGTAGTTGAACGCATTGCTCACGGATCGGTCCCGCGTCTGGTCAAAGTCGGAGGCGAGCCGGATGTTCAAGCGCTGCACATCGTCCTTCCCCGGATCGTAGATCCAAAGGTCGGCACGGTTCTGAAACACGATCCGTCCCTCATGCATGGAGGGTGAGAGAACATCCCAGCCCGAGAACCTGGTGTGCTGCTTCAGGTCCTTGCCCTCCAGGTCCATCGACCAGAGGTTCATCGTTCCATCACGATCGGTGGCGAAGTAGAGCCGCTTCTGCCAGACCATCGGGGCGCGGCTGGTTCCCTCATAGTCCGCGGTGAGCGGCACCGCTTCCTCAGCGCCCATCTTGTAACTCCAGAGATTCTCAATGAACCCGCCCTTGTAGCGCTTCGCGAAACTGCGCTGGCGTGGGAGGCGTGTGAAGTAGAGGGTCTCCCCGTCCGGACCGAACTCGCCGGCGCTTGCCTGCGCAAGTGGAATGACATTCCTTGTTCCGTTCTCCACATCGATCACCGCCAACTGGTGGGCATCGCGCTGCGCGAAGAACCAGGTGGCGTAGATCAGTTCGCTCGACGATTTCCAGGAGACCGGTCGCGGCCCGCGGCTGCCACTGATCCCTTCGTAGGTCAGCCGGACCGGCTTCCCTCCCGCGATCGACATGATATAGATCTCAGTGGGGCCTTCATAAGAGGCCGTGAATGCAATCGTGCTCCCGTCGGGCGAGAACACCGGAAAGCGTTCCCGTTCGAGATGGGTGGTCAACCGCTGTGCCGTTCCACCGGAAGCCGAGACCTTCCAAAGGTCACTCTCGGCATGAAACACCAGGGTGTCCGCATGCAAGGCGGGTTGACGATAGTAACCTAACAGCCCCTCCGCTCCGAGGGCGGGCAGGGACAGCAATGCGATCGCTGAACAAACAACTCGTTTCATGTAGGGTGAAGGAACGAACCGGGCTCACAGTGTCGCCTATCTGCGCTGTGGATCAAGACAATCACAGCCGCCTGCCCGCCGGACTGCTCCAAATGATCTGCCGAACCAACGCGAGCGAAGATCAGAAGTTGCAGAACCCCCAAAAGAAGAAGAGCCTGCCCTCCATGTTCCGCGCCGCAATCCGGATACTCCTGCCCAGTGTGCTGGTAGCAGGCGCCGCGCTGGGCGAACAGGTCTCGCTGACCGGAAAGGCCGTCCCGGGCATGGAGTCCGCGGATCAGGCCTACCGCGATTTCATGAAACGGCACGGCATCCCGGGCGCATCGGTCGCCATCATGAAGAACGGCCGCCTCGTTTACGCCCGGGGATTTGGCCGGGCCGATGTGAAGACCAAGAAACCGGTTCAGCCGGGCACTCTCTTTCGCATCGCCAGCATCTCAAAGCCCATCACCGCCCTCGCGGTGGTGCACCTCGTGGAGCAGGGCAAGATCTCCTACGACCTGAAGGTGTTTCCCTACCTCAGCTATCCAACGCCAGGGTATGCGGGAGCCAAACGCGATCCGCGCCTCGATTCGATTACGGTGCGACACCTGCTCCAGCATTCAGGGGGATGGAATCGCGACACCGCACTCGATCCCCAGGGAGAGAGGGGGTTCGACCCGATGTTCTATCCACGCGTGGCAGCCAAGGATCTCACCGGGCGCGATCTGCCGCCTGCCCCCGCCGAAAGCATCGCGCGCTGGATGGTGGGCAAGCCCCTGCAGTTCGATCCCGGCACCGGCTACGCCTACTCGAATCTCGGTTACTGCGTTCTCGGTCGCGTGATCGAGAAGGCCAGCGGTCAACGCTACGAACCCTACCTGCGCTCGTTGCTCGCCAAGGCCGGGATCACGGACATGCATATCGGGGGCGGCGATCCGACCCGACTCCGCAAGAACGAATCCCGCTACTTTCCAAATCCGTCAGACCAGCCGAAAACTTCAGCCTGGAACCAGGCCGACACCCCCGCTCCCTACCGCCACTCGATCTCCACCATGGATGCCCACGGGGGCTGGATCGCCAACCCGAGCGATCTCATTCGCTTCACCACTCTCCTCGACGGGCGCCCAGGTCCCACCGACCTCGTCGGGTCCAAAAGTCTCGCCCTCATCCACGCCCGTCCCTCCTTCGCCCCTCCCGCCTCAGAGAAGAACAATTACTACGGGTTCGGCTGGTCCATCTGGGAGCGCAAGGATGCCAGGTTCCGAAACTGGTTTCACAGCGGCAGCCTCCCGGGTACCATGTCCATGCTCATCCGATCCGACAACGGCATCACCTGGGCCGCCGTCTTCAACCTCCGCCCCAAGGACTCCTCCGCCGCCTTCAAAGACCTCGACGCCACGATGTGGAAAGCCGTGCGAGGCGTAAGGAAATGGCCGGAATGACCGCGGCCTCGCTTGATTGGCGAGAGCATCGTGCCTCCTGCGTATCCAAGTGTATCCCCCGCAAAAATCCATCGCCCTCCCTGGGATTCTCTGCTATGGGTCCCGCAATCTAGCATCATGAGTAAGCTACCCGCCCCCCTCCTCCTCCTCGCCCTCGCCGCGCCCCTCGCGGCAAAGGTGACCTTCAACGAGCACATCGCCCCGCTCATCCATGAGAACTGCACAGGCTGCCACCGCCCGGAGCAGTCCGGTCCATTTTCCCTGATCACCTACCGCCAGGTGAAGAAGCGTTCGAGCACCATCGAGGACGTCCTCCTCGATCGCTTCATGCCGCCTTGGAAGCCGGTGAATTCAAATATCCACTTCGCCAACGACCGCCGCCTGAGCAAAGATGAGATCGAGCTTTTCAGCGCCTGGGTGAAGGACGGCACTCCCGAGGGGGATCCGAAAAAGGCGCCGAAAGCACCGGAGTATCCCAGCGGATGGTATCTGGGCAAACCCGACCTGGTGGTCACCATGAACGGAGAGTTTGAAGTCCCGGCCGAGGGGCGCGACATCTATCGCTCCTTCGTCTTTCCGCTGCAGCTCTCTGAAGACAAGTGGGTCAAGGCCGTTGAGTTGCGCCCCAAGGCCAAGTCCTCGGTCCACCACGCGCTCTTCTTTATCGATAGCAGCGGGCAAGCCCGCCAGCAGGATGGGCGCGATGGCAAGGCCGGCTTCAGTGGGATGGGATTCCGGCCACGACAGCGTGCCGGTGCAGGGTTCAGCTCGGCCGCCTTCGATGGATCGGACGGACTCGGAGGACACGTCCCCGGGGCCACCCCCTCCAAGCTTCCGGGCGATCTCGCCATGTTCCTTCCCAAGGGGTCGGACGTCGTGATGCAGACGCACTTTCATCCTTCCGGTAAGAAGGAGACCGAGCAGGCCGAGCTTGCCTTCTACTTTGCCGACAAGGCTCCGGAAAAGAATCTCGTCGCCCTTCAAGTTCCACCCGGGTTCGGAATCACCAAGCAGATCAACATTCCCGCAGGCGAGAAGAACTACGTGGTGGAAGACAGCTTCACCCTTCCCGTGCCGGTCGACGCGATTCAGATCAACGGCCACGCCCACTACATTTGCCGCAAGATGAAGATGACCGCCACCCTGCCCAACGGCAAGGAGGGCGTTCTGCTCGACATCCAGGACTGGGACCTCGACTGGCAGGACAATTATCAGTTCAAGAAGCCGATCCCCCTTCCCGCCGGCACTGTCCTCAAGACGCGGCTGGTCTACGACAACTCCACCGGCAATACCGAGAATCCCTTCAACCCGCCCCAGCGAATCAAGTGGGGACCGGAATCCGACGACGAGATGGGCAGCATCACCCTGGTCGTGGTTCCGAAGTACAAGAAAGACGCCGCCAAGCTTGGAGACGCCCAGAACGCACAAATGATATCAGGCGTGGTCGAAGCCTTCCCAGGCGCGGCCGAGGCGATCACGCAGGCTCGCAAGACCCTCTTGAACGTCAAATTCTACGACAAGAACAAAGACGACCTGGTTCAGTTCCAGGAGGTCCCCGCCTACTTACGGGCCGAAATCTTCAGACGCTTCGACAAGAACAAGGACAACGTCCTCGACAAGGAAGAGCAGCCCGCCGTGCAGGCCTACCTCGATTCGCTCACGGGCGGCATCGGTCGACTACGCAGGCGCTAATCGCTGACCCCGTGCTCACTCGACTCACCGGATTCGTCCTCCTCCTCTCCTCCCTCCTCGCGGCAGGCGATCCGGTGGAGAACCTGGTCCTCACCGATTTCGACGGCCGCAAACACGATCCTTTCGCACAACCCGGGACCAAGGCCGCCGTGCTGGTCTTCGTCAACGTGGACTGCCCGATCGCCAACTTCTATCAGCCCACCCTCCGCAAGCTCGCGAGGAAGTACGAGAAGCAGGGCGTGCTCTTTTTCCAGATCCACGCCGATCCGGATCTCACCGCCAAGGAGGCCGCAAAGCATGCCCTGGACTTTGGCGTGGTGAGCCCGGGCATCCTCGACCCAAAGCAAAAGTGGGCGCGGCTTTACAAGGCCAAGGTCACTCCCGAGGCCTACCTCGTTGTCCGCGACGGGACCGTGGCCTACCGGGGCCGCATTGACGACACCTATGCGGCCTACGGCAAGCGCCGCCCGGAACCGACCACCCGCGACCTCGAGGCCGCACTCACTGCCGTCCTCGCCGGCAAGAAGGTCGCAGTCCCGCTGACCAAAGCCGTCGGCTGCCAGATTCTCATCGAGGACTAGCAATCTTCGACCTCACGACCTCCCGACCATTGACGGGCAGGGTGGCTAGCCCTTCTTCGGCAGCACCCAGATGTTCCGGTAGAACACCGCGTTGCCGTGCGCCTGCAGGAAAATGGGGCCGCCCTCGTCCTTCATCGCTCCGCTCACGGGCGCCGCAGTGGTGTGCGTCTTGTTGAGTTCCTGGTTCTCGTGAATCAAGACTCCGTTGAGCTTCACCGAAATCCGTGGCCACGCAGTGCGCTTGCCATCCTTGTCAAACTTGGCCCCGGTGTAATCCACGTCATAGGTCTGCCAAGTGAGGGGCGGCAGGCACATATTGATCCGTGACTTCGCGATCGAATAAATCCCACCGCACTCGTTCATCTCGCCATTCAGCCCGAAGGAATCCAGCACCTGCGTTTCCCAGCGCCCCATGTAGTAGACTCCGCTGTTGCCACGTCCCTGGCCACGCGCATGCGGCTTGTATGGGGTGCGGAACTCGAGATGAATCGAGCAGTCGTTGAAGGTGGGAATACTTGTCGTCCCGGTGGAGGCGAGCAGACCGTCCACCACCTTGCCCTTCTTCCAGTGCTTGGCATCCGTTCCATCGAAGAGAACGAAGGCACCCTGCGGGGGCTTGGCGCCCACCGTCGGGCTCTGCCGTTCGATGCGCGAAAGCGTGATGGAGTCATCACCTTTGCTCGCAACGAGCTTGCCGCCACTGAGCTTCCCTTGGACTCCTTCCGGACTGGGACCAAAGGAAACCGATCCATCAGCAGCCTTGGTGCCTGTGATCTTGACTCGCTTCTTCTCCCGCGTCCACCCGTGACCAGGCAAGCCGCCTTCAAGGAAGTAGGCGTCGAACTTGCCGTCCCCGAGGGCCACCACCTGCACGCCAAACAGCATGCCCTTCTTGGCTTCGCCATACTCCCCCTGGATCAAGAAGTCGGGATCTTCCTTCTTGGCTGCGGCCGGATCGGTCCACGCCTTGTTCTTGTCTGCTGCTTCGAGAGGAGCGAGGGCAACCACGGCCAGTGCCGCGACGGTGTAACATAAAGAGGTCTTTTTCATGAGTGGTTGGGTAGCGTGGGGATCAAGGCCTAATAATAAGCCCTCGCAAAGCTCATTATTTCATACCGCAATTCCCTTCCGCGCCCGGATCACCCTTCCGTGCGACCCCGGCTGGTCGAAGGAGGCAATTACCCCGCCCTCCCTAGTAGTTCGACAAACTCTGAAATGATGGGTAGTCCCGCCAGAGAATGGCGGACTGGCAAGATGGCGAACTGGAGTGAATGGAGTCATTCTCGGCCGTTCGTCACCGCCGCCAATGCTTCATTCCACCAGGGAATACTCGTCAGTTCTGAGTTGTTGGACTACCAGAGCGCCGCCTTCAACTTCGCAAAGCGAGCTTCCAGCTCATCCAACTCCCGCCGTCTCTTGGTAATGGTCCGGTTCAGGCTGGTGAGTTCGTGCAGGATGTTGTCGCGACTGCCGCTCCTTGGCCTGGAGCCAGTGACCGCCGCCAATAGGACTGGTCCATGAGGAGTGAGAGGATTTGGATAGCCAAGTCCTCAAACGATGAAACAAAAGAGACACAAACCAGAAGAGATTAGACTGTTTGACAAAATAAATTGCCGAAATCCGCAACAATAATCTGTACAAGATGTTGTGGTGTCGTATTCTTCGGAATCGGTCGTCGTCGACAGCTTCCCAATGCGGAAATGTGCTCCTTGGACGAGTTGGAACTCTCCATGGATTGCGGGCCAGACGGCAAAG
>JAYGGC010000138.1:0-5439 GCA_046581525.1 Roseibacillus sp.
GCAATCCTCAACACCTACTTCGGGTCCGAGGATTGGATGGAAGTCTGTCAACTGCCCTACCGCGATCACCGAAGCGGAGGGGAGCTCACCGGATTTTCCAACCACAAGTTCAAGGTGCACACTGTGCTCGACTTCCTTGCCTCCGCGCGAGGTCCTGCCCTCAGTGAGGCGGCCACACCATGACGCGAATTGATGCCAGCCAGTGGAAGTACCCCACCCTCACCAAGCCGGAATCGGACGGCGCCTTCTGCTACCACATTCAAAGACGGATCTCCGCCTGGTTGTCGATTCGGCTCGCTCGCCACATCGGCCCCAACGCGGCCACCGCGCTCGACCTGGTCATCGGCGTCGCGGCCGCGATGCTGGTGCTGCTGGACGCTTGGTTGGTGAGCGTGGTGCTCATTCAAGTTTTCGGAATCTTCTCGTGCGTTGACGGCGAGATCGCGCGAATTCAGGACCGCTCATCCAGGGTCGGCGACTTCCTCGATACCCTGACGGATCGTCTCGTCGAGTTGCTGGTAGTCGGCGCGATCGTCTTCTCTCTGAGCAATCGGGTCGATCCCGTGAACGCGCTCAGCGCCGGCTTCGCCCTGCTCGGCGGGGTCTTCATCCTGACTATCTGTGCCGAAAAATTTCGCTCGGCCTGGCAGATGGGGTATCCCAAGCGACGGCTCGAACGGTGGTTTTGTCCCTGCAGCGCAGGAAGCGAAGCCCGCCTCTTGATGCTGTCGATCGGACTGGTCGTGAGTGAGCTCACCGGCGATGGTTCGATTCTGCTGTGGCTGTTGTGGGCCCTGGCCGGAGCGGTCTTCCTCAACGTTTTCGTCCGGATCGGAATGGTCTGCCGACACTTCAAAACGGGTGATCCTGCTGATTCATGAACTCCCCCTCCCTGGTCGTGACCGGTGAGTCAGAACTCGCCCAATTCATCCGTGCGCGAGGCCCCCATTGCCTCATCGTCGCTCGACATGGAGAAACCGACTGGAATGCGGAGGGGAGATTGCAGGGCCAGCAAGACCCTCCGCTCAACAGCCGAGGCCGCAGCCAAGCCCTGGCAACCGCAAATTTCTTAAGGGGGCTTCCTCTCCAGCAAGTTCATTCCAGTACGCTACGGCGTTGCCAGAGAACGGCAGATTCCATCGTCGAGACCAACCTCAGCGGTCCCGAGGTGATCTCCAGCGACCTACTCAAAGAGACCACGCTGGGTGTGCTCGAGGGTGAGTTGAAGGATCAGCTCTCCACCACCGAGTTGACTCTGCACTACCGGGAGTTTTCCAAGGATGAGGTGAACTACCGCGTGCCCGGCGGCGAGAACCTGCACGACGTTGACGCCCGGGTAGAGCGATTCTTCGTCGACCACGCCGAGCTCTTGAACGGTCCGGGAATCCACCTGATCGTGGGACACCGGAACTTGAACAAGATGATCCTGAAGCAGCTTCTCGGGCTGTCCTTCGAGGAGGGATTTCGGGTGGAGCAGGAGCACCAGCGACTCTACCTCTACTTCGCTTCCCCGGCGGAGCTGTGGTCCTGCTGGGTTGAGCCGGAGAGCGCCAGCCTCACACCCGGGTATGCCACCACCATGGACGACAGCTACGCATGATCACTCGAAACCAAGGGAAATCTTTATGAAAACAGTCTATATCGCGATGAACGCCGACCTCGTCACTCCGGCTCACATGAAGATTATCCAGGAAGCCAGGGAGTTGGGCGAGGTCGTGATCGGCCTCTTGACCGACAGCGCCATCGCCTGCTACCAGCGACTGCCCTTCATGCGCTATGAAGAACGCAAGGTTGTCATAGAGAACATCGTGGGCGTTAAGGAGGTGGTGGCTCAAGACTCGCTCGACCATGTGCCGAACCTGCTGAAGATCAAGCCGGACTACGTGCTCTACCGCGACGACTGGAACAGCGGCGTACTACGCGAGACCCGTCAGCGCGTCATCGATACACTCAAGCAATGGGGCGGGGAGCTTATCGGACTGCAGGGGATGCCCGGCATCAGTTCGACCTCGCTCAACCGGGCCATTCGGGAAGTGGGCACCACCCCGCAGATCCGCTTGGGCATGCTGAAGCGACTGCTGGAGGCCCGACCGCTGATACGCATCATCGAGGCCCATAGCGGCTTGACTGGGCTGATTGCCGAGACCGTTAGCGTCAATACCGACAACAAGGTCCGGGAGTTCGACGGCATCTGGATGAGCAGCCTCACGGACTCGACCGTCAAGGCCAAGCCCGACATCGAATACGTGGACATCACTTCGCGGATGAACACCGTCAACGACATTCTCGAGACCACCACCAAGCCCATCATCTATGACGGCGATACCGGGGGGATTGCCGAGCACTTTGTGTTCATGGTTCGCACCCTTGAGCGGCTCGGCGTTTCGGCTGTGATCATCGAGGATAAGAAAGGGTTGAAGAAGAACTCGCTGTTCGGCACCGACGTCGCACAAATACAGGATTCCATCGAAGCCTTCACCCACAAGATTTCCTCCGGCAAGCACGCGCAGGTAACCGACGACTTCATGATCATCGCCCGCATCGAGAGCCTGATCCTCCAGGCCGGCATGGACGACGCGCTGATCCGCGCCCGGGCCTATGTCGAGTCCGGTGCGGACGGCATCATGATCCACAGCAAGGAGCCAAACCCCGACGAGATCATGACCTTCTGCAAGGAGTACGCGAAGTTCAGCAATCGCGTGCCGTTGGTGGTGGTGCCCTCGACGTATTCTCAAACGACCGAGGATGAACTCGCCGCGGCAGGCGTTCGCATCGTGATCTACGCCAACCAACTCTTGCGCAGCGCCTATCCGGCCATGATCGAGGTTGCCAGGAGTATTCTCCGGAACGGCTGCGCCGCCGAGGTTGAGGAAAGTTGCATGCCCATCAAGGAAATCATCAACCTCATCCCGGAAAGGACTTAAAGAAAAGATGATTCGCTGTCAGGACTTCGCCCATTGGCTTGCGGCGCTCGGTCTGGATTTCTATGCAGGCGTCCCGGATTCACTGCTTAAACCGCTTTGCTTTTACCTGGCCGACCATGGTGGTGACAACCACGTTGTGGCGGCCAATGAAGGCGGAGCGGTCGCCCTGGCGTGCGGATACCACCTGGCCACCGGGAAGCTGCCGCTCGTCTATTTGCAGAACTCCGGCCAGGGAAACACGGTTAACTCGCTACTCTCGCTGGCCGACCCCGAGGTCTACAGCATTCCTCTGCTGATGCTGATCGGCTGGCGCGGCGAACCTGGCACGAAAGACGAGCCCCAGCACGTCAAGCAGGGCAAGGTCACCTTGGCCTTGCTGGAAGCAATGGATGTGCCCTACCGCGTCCTGGAGACAGGACCAGATGCCGCCCGCCGGAGCCTGACTGAATTGGTGACGATCGCGACCGCTGAACAACGACCGGTCGCATTGATGATCCGCAAGGATACCTTCGAGCCTTACAAGGCGACAGGTGGTCAGGCCGCACCCGAGTTCGAAATGACTCGCGAGCACGCAATCGGAGCCGTCATCGAGGCCTTGGACGAGAACGATGCAGTCATCTCGACGACGGGAAAGATTTCGCGCGAGCTATACGAACACCGCGATCGCACCGGACTGGGCCACCAGCGGGACTTCCTGACGGTTGGCGCGATGGGGCATGCCTCGCAAATCGCCATGGGCATCGCGCTCGCCCAGCCGGATCGTCAGGTGATTTGCCTGGATGGTGACGGTGCCATGTTGATGCACATGGGCGCCGCGGCGATTGTCGGCGCCGCCAAGCTGGCGAATTTCAAACATGTCATCTTGAACAACGGCGTCCACGATTCCGTGGGCGGCATGGCCACTGCAGGACTGCGTGTCTCCTTCACGGAAATTGTGAAAGGGTGCGGCTACACTGAAGGATGGCGCGTCGAGCGGCGCGACGACATGAGCAAAAAGCTCGCCCAGCTCCGCTCTGCCCGGGGACCTGCCATGCTGGAGATCATGGTTCGGCAGGGCGCACGTTCCGACTTGGGTCGACCGCAAACTTCACCGATCGAAAACAAGACGGCTTTCAAGAAGTTCCTCTCGCAATGAGGTCGGATTCTCGAGACGAACTGCTGCACGGCAACTCGACCTCCATCTCGTCCAGCGTCACTCGGATCCCTTCCAGCAGGGCGTCGATGTGGGGTTTGAAGAGATGGCCGATGTTTCCGATCCGGAAGCAATCGATGTTCGATACCTTGCCAGGGTAAATCACGAATCCCTTGTCGTTCAATCCCGCGTAGAACTCGTCGAACTGGAAGCGGGGGTGGATCGGGTAGCGAAAGGCGGTGATGATCGTGCCTTGCAACTCGGGCCGCAGGTATTCGCTAAACCCCATACCGCGCATTCCGGCGACCAGCGCTTCATAATTGTCGCGGTAGCGGGCGGCCCGGCCTGTCACCCCGCCTTCGGCCTGCAACTCGACGAGGGCCTGCTCGAATGCCAGGATCACGTGCGTGGGCGGCGTGAAGCGAAATTGTCCGCTCGCTTCCAACCCTTGCCATTGCGCCAGCAGGTCAAGGCTCACCGAACGCGCCCACCCTTCCGTGGCGCGGAGCGATTCACGACGACAAATCACAAATGAAAACCCTGGCACACCTTCGATGCACTTGTTGGCCGAGGAAACCAGGAAATCGATTCCGCACTTCTCAAAGTCAAACTGGACTGCGCCAAAAGCGCTCATCGAGTCGACGAAGTACGACTTCTCATGGCGCTTGACCACTTGTCCAATCTGCTCAATCGGATTGATGATTCCAGTGGTCGTCTCGCAATGAACGACCACCACGTTGGTGATAGCGTGGTCCTCGGTCAGGATTCGGTCAACATCATCTGCTACTGGTTGTACATCCACCGCGTATTCAAGCCTCACGGTGTCGATCTTCAACACCTCCGCGATCCTCGCAATCCGATCGCCATAGGCCCCGTTGATGATCACCAATAACTTGCCGTTGGGGGGGACTGTGGAACCGATGACCGACTCCAGGCCGAACGTCCCGCTTCCCTGCATGAGCACCGCCTCGTAGTCCCCCTCGTCCTTCGCCACTCCTGCCAGGTCCAGCAGGGACTGGCGAATTCTGCGCACGCCTTCGATGAAAGCGACCTCGCGAGATCCCAGGTCTCGCTGCATGGCCTGCTTGACAGTTTGGCTTGTGGTCAGCGGACCTGGCGTAAACAAGGTCTTGTCCTTTGCAGAAGAATCTCGGTTTGAACCAGTCATTCGATGGTTGCGATTAAACACGCAAAATGTTCCGACTCCAAGAATCGAAGCAGTTTTCCAGCTGTGGGTCCTGCAAACTGACCGCAACCATAATCATGCCGCTTCTCTGGTGTAGAAATGATGCAATCCGCCGACTTTCGAAAACGCAACTACCCTGCCCTGCTCTGGCGGCACAGTCGCTCTTGGTTCAGGACAATCCTTGGCCAACGACAGAT
>JAYGGC010000166.1:0-31904 GCA_046581525.1 Roseibacillus sp.
GGTGGTAGAGTCATTGGCGGGCGCAAGCTGGGTGCCTGAGCAGGCCTTTACCGGCAATGGCTTCGAACGGTCGATAGACTTTCCCATTGATCGCGCCGCGCGATTGTTCCGCGTGCGCAAATGATTGTTCACGCTCCCTCGAAGCCCGGATTGGCGGCGAGGGAGCGCTGAAGGACACCAGTGGTTTGACAACTCTGAAATGATGGGTAGGCCCGCCAGAGAATGGCGGACTGGCAAGATGGCGAACTGGAGTCATTCTCGACCGTTCGTCACCGCCGCCAGTGCTTCATTCCACCAGGGAATACTCGTCAGTTCTGAGTTGTTGGACTACCAGCAGGGCCTCGCAGGATTGGCGCGAGGGTTTAGGCTCGTCCTCGTCCTTCGTCGCTCTACGCCAAGGTTGGACCTTGGCAGCCCAGCGAGAATTCACTTCCCAATTTCCAAATAGGCTTCAGCGACCAAGTCGCAATTTCCAATTCGGAGCCATCGCTCGGCGATTGACAAGGACGCCGAAGAAAAGACGGCTTCGGAATGGAGGTCGTTTCATGTGATGTGTTTTATGAGTTCAGGCAATTGTGGATCACCAGCATGCTGACGGACCGGGGCCGTAGCCAGGAGATGATTGCTGTTAGGTGGATGCAAAGCGCTTTGTGGCTTGTCTTGCCGCTTCCCATCATTCACCTAGGGACTCGAATCGGCACCCATCCGACCATGAAAAAGCTGTTTACCTTCATCACCCTCGGGCTTTGCGCTTTCTCCCAGGCCGCGGATCGCCCCAACGTCGTCTTTGTTCTCACCGATGACCAACGCTCCGATGCGTTGAGCTGCATGGGAGCGAAACACCTCAAGACTCCCAACATCGATCGGCTGGCAGCGGAGGGTGCGCTCTTCAAGAATCACTTCTGTACCACCTCGCTTTGCTCGCCCAGCCGGGCTTCCATCCTGGGGGGGCTTTACGCGCACGCGCATGGGGTGACCAACAACTTCACCGATTATCCCAAGGAGTTGCCGACCTTTCCGCGCCAGCTTCAGAGCGAGGGCTACGCCACCGCCTACATCGGCAAGTGGCACATGGGAGAGAAGGACGACAGTATGCGTCCCGGCTTTGATCACTTCATCACGCACCAGGGGCAGGGGAAGTACTTCGACACCGTGTTTCGCGTCAACAATGGCGAGCGCAAGGTGGTCCCGGGATACTACACCACGGTGGTGACCGACATGGCCATCGACTGGATGAGGCAGCAGAAGAAGGACAAGCCATTCATGCTGATCCTTGGACACAAGGCTCCCCACAGTTTCTACTTCCCCGAACCGAAATACCAGGGCGTCTTCGACAAGGTGCGCGTTCCCTATCCCGAGTCCGCCTTCCAACTCGCGGAGAAGCCGGTCTGGATCAGCCAGCGCCTCAGCACCTGGCACGGGATCTACGGGCCGCTCTTCGATTGGCGGAAGAAATTTCCGGACACCTCGGCAGCGGGGATGGTGGCTTTTGAGAACATGATCCGGGCCTACTGGGGGACGATTCTCTCCGTCGACGACTCGGTCGGTCGCCTCTACGACGAGCTTTGGCGCATGGGCGAGTTGGACAATACGCTCTTCATCTTCACCAGCGACAATGGCCTCCTCGAGGGAGAACACGGGATGGTGGACAAGCGCACTGCGCATGAAGGATCCCTCCGCATTCCACTGGTCGTGCGCTACCCCAGGCTTGTTTCACCGAAGCAGCCCAGAGTGATCGAGGCGCAAACCCTGACTCTCGACTTCGCGGCCTCCATCCTCGATATCTGTGGCGCCAAGTCGTTGCCCAGGACCCAGGGCAAGTCGTGGAAGAAACTCATCACCACCGGAGATGCCGATTGGCGGACGAGCTGGTATTACGAGTACAATTACGAGAAGCAGTTTCCCTACACGCCCAACGTGCGGGCCCTGCGCACTGACAAGTGGAAATACATCCGCTATCCTCACGGCGACGGCTCGCCCGACAAGCACATGGCCGAGCTCTACGACCTCCAAAACGATCCCGAAGAACGCCGCAATCTCATCAATGACAAGAAGCATGCCGCGCTCGTGAGCGAGTTGCGCACCGAGCTCGATCGCCGCATTGCGGAAGCCCACCCCGGTGGGAAGGATGCCATGCCAATGGATGAAGGGATCAAGGGGGAACTGCCGGAAGAGAGTCTTCGGTAGACCGATTCACTGCCCCCTCGCGTTGCCGTTCGGAGTGAGGTCAATCTGACAGCCCGGCCGCGCCGCGCGGAGCTGAGCGATGCCCTTCTTCGTGATCCTGGTCTCGCCGAGCCAGACTTTCCTGAGGGTCTTGATGCGGCTCAGGGTTGCAATGCACTCATCGGTGACCTTGGTGTGGCGAAGATTGAGTTCCTGGAGGGAGGGGAGGGCCGCGAGATGGGCCACCCCTGCATCGGTGATCGCGGTGTCCCGCAGCCCGAGATAAGTCAACTGTGCCAGCCCTTTGAGGGGGACGAGTCCCGCATCGGTGATCCTGGTTCCGCCTACCGGAAGAAACTGCAGGGAGCGCAGCCCGGCCAGGTGCGCCATTCCCTTGTCGTCGACGCGGGTGTTCCAGAGATTGAGCCACTCCAGCTTTTTCAATTTCGCGAGGTGCGCGAGGCCTTCCCCGGTGACGGTGGTGCCTTCGAGGGAGAGATCCGTCAGGGCCCGGAATCCTGCGAGGTGGACAAGATCAGCATCGGTCAGCTTGGCCGCTCCGTTGAGCGTCACTTCAGTGACCTCTCCGCTTTGGACGTCCAGAAACACTTGGCCACCCAAGGCCTCAATCTCCTTCTCCGAGTCGCGAGGTGCCGCCTCGGGCTTGGCATCCTTGGCCAGGGATTGCCAGCCAATCACCAGTGCCAGCAGCAGGATGGTTCTCAGGAATCGCACGTCTCCTGAGTATTCGTTGAACGTCTGCGCTCTTCAAGATCCATTGGCCACGCGGGGTCGACGTGCCCGGGGCACCTGCTAGGGTTGTTCCGTGAATGGTCGTGGTATCGGGGCAATCTGCCTTGCATTGAGCCTCGGGATGCTCGCTGGCGAGGAGGTGAAAGTCGGCAGGCACGTCTTCACGATTCCTGACGGTTTCGAGATTGCCCAAGTGGCTGGACCGCCCTTGGTAGACCGGCCCATCGTGGCGGACTTCGATGAGGCGGGGCATCTCTACGTGGCCGACTCGGCCGGGGTCAACGACAAGGTGCAAAAGCAGTTGGAAACGCGGCCACACCGAATTGTTCGTCTCACGGACACCAACCAGGACGGAGTTTATGACGAGAGTGTGGTCTTTGCCGACAAGATGATGTTTCCCGAAGGTCTGCTCTGTCACGACGGCGCGGTTTATTGCGCGGCTCCTCCCAGCATTTGGAAGCTTGAGGATACCAACGGAGACGGCGTGGCGGATCGACGGACGGAATGGTTCAAGGGCGGTACTCTCACCGGGTGCGCCAATGATCTGCATGGTCCCTACCTGGGGCCTGCGGGCTGGATTTATTGGACCAAGGGCGCCTTTGCCAAGATGGACCTGGAGATGGGGGACGGGAGCCGTCTCACCGACTCAGCGGCGCACCTTTTTCGCGCCCGGCCCGACGGCTCGGACTTGGAGTCCTTCGCCGCGGGCGGGATGGACAACCCCGTCGACATCAGTTTCAGCGAGACCGGTGACGTCTTCTTCACCTCCACCTTTCTCGTCCAGCCGGGCAATGGGAAACGGGACGGACTGATCCATGCTCTCTACGGAGGAGTGTTTCCGAAGCGCCATGGCGTCATCGACAGTCTCCCGCGCACGGGGGAATTGATGCCGGCCCTGACCCATCTGGGCCCTGCGGCTCCGGCTGGCCTGACGACCTATCGTTCAAGGGTGTTTGGCGACACGTTTCGCGGAAACTTGTTCTCTGCGCTCTTCAACATGCGCAAGGTCATGCGTCATCGCCTCATCCGGGAGGGTGCCACGCATCGTACCGTGGATAGCGATTTTGTGGTGTCCGACCAGGTCGACTTCCATCCCACCGACGTGCAGGAAGACGCTGATGGCAGTCTCTTGATCATGGATACGGGCGGCTGGTACAAACTCTGTTGCCCAACCTCGGTCATCGCCAAGCCGGAGGTGTTTGGCGGGATCTTTCGCGTTCGCAGGAAGGAGGCACCTGCCATCGAGGATCCGCGGGGCCTGAAAATCGCGTGGGCAAATCAGGACCCCGCCGCTCTCGTCCTCCTGCTCAACGATGCGCGTCCGATGGTTCGCAAGCGTGCCATCACCGTCCTGGCCTCCCGCGGAGAGGCCGTGCTTCCGCTGCTACAGAGTGTTCTCAGTGAAAAACGCAGCGAGGCGGCAGCATTGGGAGCGCTCTGGGTTGCCGCCCGGATTCGAACCCGGGAAGGCGCTGCGACCGCCCGGCTCGCTTTATCAAGCCCCTACGATGACGTGAAGCAGGCCGGGGCCTATGTTTGTGGACTGCGGAGAGACCAAGCCGGCTTCAAGGAGCTCCTCACCCTGCTTGACTCCGGAAACCTGGCCGTGCGACGGGAAGCCGCTACCGCGCTGGGGCGCCTGGGGAATCCGGCTGCCAGCGAGGCCTTGTTGAGCGCTCACACAGCCTATGGGCAGCCGGCCCGGAACGATCGTTTCCTCGAGCATGCGCTCACCTTTGCCCTGATCGAAATCAACGATCCCAGGACCGCCCGGCGTCATCTGCCCGCCCGCGGCGAGTTTGGCCGCAGCATCAATGGACTCCGGGCGCTTTGGGCCCTGGACCACATGAAGGACGGAAATCTTAAACCCGGGGAGGTAACCCGGAGCCTCGGCAACAAAAGCCAGGTGCTCCCGATCCTGAGACGGCATCCGGAGTGGGAAGCGGAGATTGCAGCCTACTACCATGAGTTTCTCCGCTCCGATCCCGTGCTTGGAGATCGGGAAGGCGCCACCGATCATGGTCTCCAGGAGTTTCTTCACCTGCCGAAGGTGGCACGGGTGGTGAGTGATGTTCTGTTAGAGGACCCCGCGAGGGTGGCCGCTCTGCACACGATTCGCAGGAGCGTTGATGGTGGCGGATTCAACGAAGCGCGTCCCATGCCGGACACCCTGGTGCCGGGCTTGGAAAAGGTGGTGCTCGCCGGAGGACTGTTCTCAATCCGTCAACTCAAAGGCATCAAGGCTTCCCAACTGACTCCCGCCCTGGAGAGGGTGCTCAGCAAGCAGGCTGGCGACAATCTTCACAAGGATCACCTCGAGTCCATTCGAACGCTTGCCTCGTGTGCAAAACAACTTCCTGGGACTGCCTTCGAGACCGTTATATCCATGATTGGGACGACTCGCTGGCTTGAGTCTGCCCTGGTCATCACCAAGGCGAAGCTCAGCGATGCGCAGATGGTGGTCCTGGTCGAGGCCCTGCCCAGATGCGGAGTGGCCGAGATCTCCCTTCTCCTGGAGCCCTTCAGGAAGGGTGGGTCTGTCCAGCTCGGAAAAGTCCTTGCGCGCTCCCTGGCTGTGACGCCTGCCCTCCGAAGTGTTTCGGCGGCCGACCTCGCAAAGATCGCCGCTGCCTTTCCAAAGGAGGTCCGGGCACTTATCAACGATGCGCGTCCGAAGGATCCGGGGAGCAAGGAGCTTGAAGCGCGCCTTGATTCCATGGAGGCGAACCTGCCGGAGGGCGATCGGCGGCGCGGTCACCAAATCTTCAAGTCGACGAAGGCAGCCTGCGCCACCTGCCACCGGCTTGCCTACGCCGGTGGCGCCCTCGGACCCGACCTGACCCGCATTGGAGCGATCCGTTCGCGCCGGGATCTCCTCGAATCCATCGTGGCGCCCAGCGCCAGTTACGCTCGTGGTTACGAACCGATGATCGTGACTACCTCCAAGGGAGATACCCACATGGGCCTGCTTCGGCACCGGAGCGCATCGGTGGTTCTTACCGACATTGCCGGACGGACCACGGAGATTCGAACGGGGGATATCAAGGAGCTGCGGTTGGCGCCTGCCTCGCTCATGCCCGCCGGGATCGATCAGGCCCTCAGCCCACAGGAGTTGGCGGACCTGATCGTTTTTCTTAAATCGTTGAAGTGAGCGCCAGGGCAGTACTGGTTTCAGGGGGCTGATATTGCGGCTGATATTGCGGGTGAGGGTGCCGATGGGTGATTCAGGCCGACTGGGAACTCGCCGCTGCGCCAGGCTTCACGACATCCTCCGGAACGAGGACCAGCCTCTCCGCCTGGTGGGTCATCACCAATTTCAAGAACGTATCAATGACAGCCATAAATCGCCTCCGGCCTGTCCGGAGCCGTATCTACCCTAACAATGCCGACTCAGCCACATTTTGTTCGTGCCGCCGGCTGAGGACAGGATCTTCCCGGACGATTTCCTGGCGACCATGGTCACTTCAAGACCTTGAGCAGGATCTCCTTGAAGTGAACGATCATGCCGGGGTCGTGCAGTTGCAGTTGGACCATGCCCATATGGAGGCGTTTGGCGTCCGGGAGGTGCTCGGTGAACTCGGAGGCGGGCTTGCCGTTGAGGAACATCTTGAAGTTGTTGTCTTTGACAATGATATGCAGCTCGTTCCAGCCGCCCTTCACAATGTCGGCGGCAGTCACCGCTCCCTTGATCGGCGTGACGGTTGGCTTGTCATCCTTGTCGATCACGAGGCGATCACCGCGAAGACAGGCGTGCTCCCTGCGCCCCGGAGTATGAAAATCCCAGGCTCCGAGAACCTGCTTGCCGATGCCAAGGTGGCCAATATCGGCGTGGTAGGATTGGAACTTACGCTTGCCGGTCTTGTCCTTCCGGGCCCGCACGCTGACGCCGCTGTTGCCCTTGCCGGGAAAGCGGTAGCTGAGCTTGAGCTCGAAGTTTGCGAGCTCCTTGTTCTCGAAGACGAGGTAACCGCGGCCCTTGTCGCCATCCCCGACGATCATGCCATCGGCGACGCTCCACGCCTTTGTGGCCTTGCCAGGCATCTCCTCCCAGCCATTGAGAGTCTTGCCATCAAAGATTGAGACGAAGCCCTCATTGTCCGCCTCTGCAGCCAGGGCCACATTGCTTGTTGCGACCGCGCCGAGGCAGCACATTGCCACTACTAGTTTTCGAGTCATTGCTTGGGTCCCGAGGAGATGATCTCTCCCTGGAGAGTCAAGAATTGACTGCGGCCTGTCCCAGGGGCGCCCGCCGGCTCAGCCAGCAATCCGCTGAACCGGCCGGTCCCAGAACCAAGATCGACGATCGATTCGATTTCGCCGGCAGGCACGTGCCGGAGGAGGGCTTCCTGCCAAAGCCTGTTAGTCTCAGACGAGAGTTGCCTGACCTTGTGATAGCGGTCCGGGATGGTGGTCTGGTATGTAATCCATGAGTGATCAGCGAATTGCCACCCCATCCCCGAATAGGAACTGCGCAGCTGCAAGGCTCTGCGCCTCTGGGCCGGATTCCCGGCGACTCCCGTCGCTGACGGGCGCCCGAGAACTAGTCACCGAGTGTGGGGATTGATTCGCCCTGGATCATCAGGCCTCCGCGCCGCGGCGTGTGACGACGAGCAATTCGAAGAAATCGAAACTTCGCAGGAATTTATGCGCGCAGCCTGGCCTCTTACCTCTCAGACCCGTTATGGGTGTATGTTATGAAAAAGTTAATTATCGCATTGTTTGTTGGTTCTCTGAGCACCATGTCGGTCCTCGCTGAGAAAGAAGGGAAAGTGGCGAAGGAAATCACCGCGACCGGCACGGTCGTTTGTGCCCACTGCGACCTCGATGTCGTCAGCAAGTGCCAAAAGGCGATCAAGACCAAGAAGGGCAAAGCTTATCTCCTCGCGGGTGATAAAGTGGCGGCGTTCTTCAAGGCTGATGAGACCAAGAAGGCCAAGCAAGTCACGGTCACTGGCAAGCCCACTGGAAAGGAAGGTGAGCACGTCATCCTGACCGCCACCAAGATCAAAGTGGCGAAGGCGTCGAAGAAGAAGGAGAAGTCCAGCTAATCTTCGCTTGCGAATTCGCAGCTACTAAGATCCGGGCCCGGTACGCAATTGCGGCCGGGCCCTTTCTGGTCTCAGGGACTCTCGGGGTCTTTCCTAGCGAGCTTGTTCCTTGCCCAGACCGATCCGTTGCAATTGCTCCGGCGTCAAGATCCTGGGCAGCGCGGTGTCGAGTCGCGAGAGGACAGCGCTCCGGTAACGAGGCAACCTGGCCCGGCGATCCTCTGCCGATGAAGCTTGGAGGAAACGTCCCAAGGCGGTGGCCTCCTCCGCGATCAGGGCGTCCAGGGCCGCTCTCTTCTGGGCACTGAGTTTGAGTCCAGCCTTTTTCTGCGATGCCGAATTGAGGAGCGGCCGGTAGCTCGGACCCAGCAGGTTGGCGAGGTGTTGCACCATCGGATTGCCCCGGCCTTGTGGAGCCACGGTCCGACCAATTTTTGCGGCGGGGACCGGGGTAGCGATGAGTCCGTAGCGAACCTTGGTGTCGACTGTGAGGCGGCGCCCGGCCATCAAGTGGGCCGCGGGGTGGCTGTCTTCAGGCCAGCTTCGGTTGAAGCCCCACTGCAGCCGTTCCTCTCCCTCGGCCATCATGACCAACTCCGCGATCCGGGTGCCCGTGGCGTCGATCCTGATCACTCCCTCCCACTTGAGATCGACCTCGTGAGTCCAGCGTCGCCCATCTCTTTGACGTGCCCGGTCGGAATTCGCTCCCGCCACTGATGACTTGCCGGTGATCTCAAAGAGCCCCTTGCTGCCGGTCACGGGCTTGGCTTGGAGCGTGATTTCACTCTTCTTGATTTGTCCACCTGTCCTTGCGCCGCCGAGTGGGTTGAGGTCCAACTGTCCGAGATAGGCGCTGCCAATGACTTCCTCCGCAAACGTTCGAGGCAAGACCACCGGGTCGTCACCGGAACTTGAGCGAATGGCCTTCATGAAGAGTAGCTGCGAGGCCGGCGTGATTTCGAACCGGTCCTCGACGTAATTTTCCTGTTGGCGGGTGCCAGTCAAGGGAGCTCCCTGCTCGTCGAGAGCGCGTCCATAGACCTTGCCCAACAAGGTGCCCTTTTCGTAGCGAAAATCCCCCGGACAGGCTCTCTCCGTCTCGTCCGAATGCGAATTGGGAATCGGGAGCCGGGCGTGGGTATCCCTAACGTCGGGCATCTTGTGGCCGGGAAATCTCAGGTAGCGCTCCGTGATGACTGGCTCGGTGGCGTCGGGATACTCGGCAAAGCGTTCGAGTGCGTAATCGAGAAACTTCATGATGCTCGGCTCATCGTCAAAGCTGAGCGTCCAGGCGAGGACCTTACCTGCTGAGTTGGCGACGCAGATCCCCTGGGGAGCAGCCTTGCTTCGGCCAATCTCACGATACAATTTGCCCTCGATCCCGGGCGGCGGATTGTTGACCAAGCCAGCTTTCAGGGCGACTGGGACAAAGGAGTCCCGAACCTTGGCCGCAACTTTCGGATCGGAGAAGACCACCTCACGGGCGGCGCCAGCGAATACTCAGCAGCGTTTATCATCGACCGGGCGATCGATGAATACCCAGAGGATCACCGGCTTGTTGAGCGTTCGTGAGGTGTTGAAGCCATCGATCAGGCAGGTCTTCCAGTCGATCTTTCTCCAGGCCACCTCTTCGACTTGGAGTGCTTCCACTTCGGCGCGAAGCACATCGGCAGGGGAGGTTTTCGCGGAATGGAGATCTCCCGTAAAGGCCATTGCTGTGAGCAAGAATATTGGGGTAATTGGGGTGGCGGTCATGCAAGTGAGTGGACCCTGCGTCCGCGCGATGAAACGTGGGGTTTGCCAAGCAGTTGTGCAAAGTTCTCCGATTTTATCGGGCTTCCTGGGTTCATCACTCCTTCGGGAGTTTCTGGAGGAGTGTGAAAACTCATCGTTGATCTGGCCCCCCTCGAATTCATAGGCTCCTCGCCTGTCATGCTTCGCCCCCGCAAAAAGTATACCGTCTACGATCTTCGGAAGCTCAAGGGCAAGCGTTGCCTGACCCACATCCACGTCAAATCGCCGGAGGAGGCTGCGGCCGCAGAGAGCGCCGGAGTCGACCTGATGAGCTGCAGTTTTGATTCGCCGGAGTCTCAGGCGCGACTGCCCTTGTTGGTGGCCGCTGCTCCCAACAGTTTTCTTTCGGGGGCTACTCCGCATGGTCTGGCGTCGCCGGAGGAAGCCATCCGCATTGGCTTCCGAGCCCTGGAGGTCGGAGCCAGTTCGGTTTACTGCTCGGCCAGTCCCTTCCTGGTGGAGGCCATGGCGCGCGAGGGGATTCCGGTGGTCGGTCACCTCGGGATGGTTCCACGCCATGTGACCTGGACCAACTATCGCGCAATCGGCAAGGCCGTGGGGGAAGCGAAGGAACTCTACCGCAAGATGAAGGAACTCGAAAGCGCCGGGGCCTACGCCTGCGAGCTCGAAGTAGTGCCGCACCAATTGGCAAGCTACCTCTGCAAGAAGACCACCATGATCCTCATGTCGCTCGGCTCGGGAGACGGATGCGACACGCAGTTCCTCTTCTCGGACGATATCCTCGGCGATTACGACGAGCGTCTGCCTCGCCACGCCAAGGCCTATCGAAACTTTCTCGAGGAGAACCGTCGGTTGCAGCAGGAGCGCATCGGGGCGTTTTCGGAGTTCATCGCCGACGTGAATGAGGGACGCTTTCCGGCACGCACTCACCTCATCGAGATGGATGAAGGGCGTCTGCTTGAGGTGATCGCCGAGATCGAGCGAGAGTGAGCTGCCGCATTGCAGTTCGTGCGCGGGCGCTGTCCCGTCCGGTCGAAGAAAAAGTGCGGGACCTGCGCAAGGATCTCGATAGGCTCTCAAGCGTCCGGATTGGACTGCGCGATGACTTTACCCAAATGCCTACCGAGCTACCTCTGCTCCGCGGCGTTGATCGGGCCCTCGGCGTGGGCGGTCGATTACGAAAAGGAGATTCGACCCATCTTCGAGAAGCATTGCTATGAGTGTCATGGTCCCGAAAAGCAAAAGTCGAAGCTCCGCCTCGACCAGCGGGCGGTTTCGCTGCGCGGGGGAGACAGCGGGTTTCCCGCCATCGTTCCCGGTAATCCTGAGAAGAGCTTCCTGGTGGAAGCGATCAGAGGCACTGATCCAGACCTGAAGATGCCTGCCAAGGGTGATCCCCTGAGCGCGAAGCAGATCGCCACCATTGAAAGGTGGATCAGGGAGGGCGCGAAATGGCCCGGGCAGATGGAGGACGCGGTGGCCAAACTGGTTGGGGCGTCCCACTGGGCCTTTCAACCGGTGGTGAGGCCGGACGTGCCGAAGATCGGGGGTCCGGAGCAGAATCCGATCGACGCGTTCCTGATGGAGAAGCTCGTTGCTGCGGGTCTCGCTCCGAATCCGCAAGCCGATGCCCGCACCCAGATTCGTCGCGCATCGATCGTGATGACCGGACTGCCGCCGACTCCCGAGCGAGTGGCATTGTTTGAGAAGAACTTCGCGATGGATCCCGAGGCCGCTTATGGCGCGCTGATCGAGGAACTGCTCGTCTCGCCACACTTTGGCGAACGATGGGCGCAGCACTGGCTGGACGTGATCCGCTGGGCGGAGACCAACGGCTCGGAATCAAATCTCTACCGCAAGAATGCCTGGGTGTATCGCGACTACGTCGTTCGCGCCTTCAATGAAGACAAACCCTACGACCAGTTTGTTCGTGAGCAGGTCGCCGGTGACACCCACGGGGTGGGAGATGCCATGGGCTTCCTGGTGGCGGGGCCGCATGTTCCCGCCGCGACGGTGGGGCAGGAGAAAACCGCCATTCGGCAAGCGCGGGCGGACCGCATGGACGAAATTGTGCAGACCGTGGGCGCCTCCGTGATGGGAATCACGGTGGGATGTGCGCGCTGCCACAATCACAAGTTCGATCCGATCTCGACCAAGGACTACTACGCGATGACGGCCGTGTTCCAGGATATCGAATTCGGCAGTCGTCGACCCGAGTTCGCCAGGGATCATCCGCGCCGCAAGCAAGGCACCGCGCTCTGGGCTGCGATCACGGAGCAACGCAATATCCTGCGCAAGACCGGTCCGTGGGTGGAAGATTGGGGTGGATACCGCGAGGTGCATTTTCCTCCGGTGAATGCGAAGTCCGTTCGTGTGCTGTTCAAGACGCCCTCGGTCGGAATCGACGAGCTGGAAATCTTTGGACCCGGCCCGCACAACGAGAACCTCGCGCACAAGGCGCGCGGCACCGCGGTGGCCGGGCCCGATGCGATGGTGACTGATGGGCGTAACAAGATTACCCGAATCAACGACGGGCAATACGGGACCATGGCCTGGCGCGCGCGGGCGCCGAAGGGATCGAAGGACCGGCCCTGGGCCGAGTTGACCTTCGCGAAGATGGAGAAGATCAACCGGTTGCGTCTCAGCACGAACCGGGAGTACTTCTTCGAGACCGACTTTCTGGCGACGCCTCCCAAGATGGGCTTCAAGCACTTTGAGCTCGAAGTGAGGAGCGAGGACGGTGAGTGGCGAAAGGTGGCCTCGACCTGGTGGATTGTGAATGGATTGAACAAGAAGCAACCCGCGCGCGCCGCCGCTGTGAAGGAAATCAATCGACTGGCCCTCGAGTTTGCGGAGAGGGGGCCACGCCCGAGTTTTGTCGGCCGCTTCATCAAGCCCGTGGTCACCCGCGTATTTCATCGTGGCAGTCCCGAGAGTCCCCGGGATGAAGTGATGCCGGCCGGTCCGGCGGCGCTGGGTGGTGATCTGAAGCTGACCTCGGCCTCGGCCGGAAAGGTGCGTCGCGCGCGCTTCGGGGAGTGGCTGGTAGCGCCTGAAAATCCGCTCACTGCGCGAGTCATGGCCAATCGCCTCTGGCATCACACCTTTGGTTCGGGGATCGTCCCGACTCCTAGCGACTTTGGAACGGCCGGAGCCACGCCCACTCACCCGGAGTTGCTCGACTGGCTCGCGGCAGAGTTTGTGCAACCCACCTTCCTCGAGAGTCAACCGTGGTCGATGAAGGGGCTCCTTCGCTTGCTGGTCACCTCGGAAGCCTTCCGTCGTTCGAGCGCGCCGACGCGGAAGGGGATGGAGGCCGATACGAATGCGGTGATGCTCTGGCGGTTTTCGCCCCGCCGGGTGGAAGCGGAAGTGATTAGGGATTCCATCCTCCAGGCCTCGGGCTCCCTGAGCCACAAGATCGGTGGGCGCAGTTACCGGATTCACAACGTCAAGAAAACCTACGCGCAGTGGGAGGTGGTCGATAATCACGGGCCGCAGACCTGGCGGCGCATGCTCTACCAGGAACGAATGCGCCGGGTGGATGACCAGATTTTCACCGCTTTCGATTTCCCCGACTGTGGTCAAATCCGCGCCAAGCGTCCGGTCTCCACCACCCCGTTGCAGGCGCTCAACTTGATGAACAGCCCGTTCGTCGTCGAGCAAGCTGCGCTTCTCGCCAGGCGGGCAGAGAAGGAAGCGTCGGGGGATGAGCCCGCGTTCAGGATTCGCCGCAGCTTTCAATTGTTGCTCGATCGGGAACCGGATCCCGACGAGCTCTCCGCCTGTCTCGAAGTGTTTGGGGAGGCGGGACTTGCCATGGTTTGCCGTTCGCTCATCAACTCCAATGAATTTGCATTTCTACCCTAGATGATCCCCCCCGAAGAACAGCTTTCCCCGATCGGACGCTCGCTGCTGGGGCGTCGCGACTTCATGCGCACCACCGGGATGACGATGGGTGGGATGGCCCTCGCCAAGATGCTCTCTCTCGATGGACTGCTTGCAGCGGAGACCAAGACCGTGAGCGGGAAAGAGCCCATTCGTCCAGTCATCAACCCGGACGAACCATACGCGCCGCGTGAGGCGCACACCGCTCCCGCCGCCGAACAGGTGCTCGTGATCTACTGTCCGGGCGCGGTCAGTCACGTCGACACCTTCGACTACAAGCCCCAGCTCGCGCGTTTCCACGGGAAGAAGCCCCCCGGGATTCCGGCCGTTACCTTTGAAGGGCCAACTGGCGATATCGCCAAGCCGTTCTGGGATTTCAGGCCGCGTGGCAAGAGCGGAAAGATGGTCTCCGATCTCCTGCCGCACCTGGGTGCACTCGTGGATGACTTTTGCTTTGTTCATTCACTGCACACCCAGACCAGTGCTCATCCGCAGGGGGAGAACTTCTTCAACACGGGCTTTACGATGGAAGGATTTCCGTCCTTCGGAGCATGGGTGACCTATGCGCTGGGCACTGAGAACGCGGACCTGCCCGCGTTTGTCGCCATCAACGATCCGCGTGGGTTGGCCCGCTCCGGAAAGAACAACTTCGGGAGCGGCTTTCTTCCGGCCTCCTTCCAGGGGACTGATTTCAACGCCAGGAATCCGCCGGCGAACCTCGCGCGTCCCGATCTCTACTCGGAGAAGGACGATCGACTCACGGTCGATCTTCTCAGCCGCCTCAACGCAAAGCACCTGGAACGCTTTCCCGGTGATGCAGATCTCGCGGCGCGCATTGCCAGCTACGAACTTGCGGGCAAGATGCAATTGTCGGTGCCCGAGGTGATGGATCTCGCGGGAGAGCCAGCGTCGATCCGAGTGGAGTACGGGGTCGATACCGGCAGCGACTTGAAGCGGCAGTATGCCAAGAATTGCATCCTCGCGCGGCGTCTCGTCGAGAGTGGGGTGCGCGTGGTGCAGCTCTTCAATGGCAGTGATCCTTCGGGAGGCAACGGGATCACCAATTGGGACTCTCATTCCAATATTCTCAAGACCCACGCCATGCAGGCCGAGATCATGGATCAGCCCACCGCGGCCTTGATCCACGACATGAAGCGACGCGGTCTTCTCGAGCGCACCCTGATCCTCTGGTGTACGGAGTTCGGGCGCATGCCCTTTTTGCAGGCGAACGGCACCGGTCGTGATCACAATCCGGATGCCTTCACCTGCTTCATGGCGGGAGCGGGGGTGAAGAAGGGATTCAGCTACGGCGAGAGCGACGAATTCGGGTTCAAGGCTGCGGTCAATCCCACCAGCGTCTACGATTTCAATGCAACCATCCTGCATCTCATGGGGCTCGATCACGAACGCCTGACCTACTATCACAATGGCCTGGAACGACGTCTCACCAATGTGCATGGCCACGTGGTGAAAGATGTGCTGGCGTAAGGCATGGCCCAAATGAAATGAAGCTGCTACTCGCCATTCTCTCTCTCGCCTGCCTCAGCGCGAGCTCCCAGGGGAAGGAGCGCCCCCACGTTCTCTTCATTGCGATCGACGATCTTCGGCCCGAGTTGGGCTGCTACGGATCGCCGATTGCCAAGTCACCGGTTCTCGACAAGCTCGCCGCAGAGGGACTGCGCTTCGACCGTGCGTATTGCCAGCAGGCGATCTGCAGTCCGTCGCGCGCCAGCCTCATGACCGGAGCGCGTCCGGATACCATCGGAGTGATCGAGAACACCGCCTACTTCCGGAAACTGAATCCCAAGATCGTCACCCTGCCGCAGCACTTCATCGCGAATGGCTACGAGGCAGTCTACTGCGGAAAGATCTACCACGGCCGGATGACGGACAACGAACACTCGTGGAGCCGAAAGCCCGCGTGGAATCGGGTGGGCCTCAAACGGATCCAAAACCCCGGCGGATATGCGAAGGTCAAGAATCAGGCGCTCTGGAAGGAGAACGGGGAGAAGATGCGGGCGAAGTATGGCAAGGTAGGATCCGGTGGGCTCATTCACGGCCCCGCTTACGAAGATGCCGACATCCCGGATCATGGTTACATCGACGGTTTCAACACCAGGCTAGCCATCGCAACGCTGAAGGATCACCTGGCGAAGAAAAAGGATCAGCCGTTGTTCCTCGCCTTGGGCTTCACCAAGCCGCACCTCGATTTCAACGCCCCAAAGCGTTACTGGAATCTCTACGACCCGGCCGCCATCAAGCTCGCTGCGCAGAGTGGTGCACCCAGGAATGGGGCCGCGACGGGCTTGCACGCATCCTTCGAGCTACGCACCCGTCACGGCATTCCCAAGACCGGGCCGATTGGTGACCAACTCGCCCGGACTCTCCTGCACGCCTACTACGCTTGTGTCAGCTACGTCGACGCGCAGATCGGACTTATGATCGGGGCGCTGGAGGAGGCGGGAGTCCGCGACAACACCATCATCATCGTCTGGGGCGATCATGGCTGGCATCTCGGCGAGATGGGGATCTGGGGCAAGGCCACCAACTACGAGATCGCGACGCGGGTCCCGCTCATCGTTTGGACGCCCGACATGATGGCTCGTGGCAAGTCGACCAAGGCCCTGGTCGAGCTGGTCGACATCTACCCGTCGTTGTGCGAGTTGGCCGGTCTGCCGCTTCCGGAGCACCTCGAAGGCAAGAGCTTCGTGCCGCTCTTGAACGACCCCGATCAAGAATGGAAGACCGCCGCAGTGAGCCAGTTTCCCAATCCCGCTCTGCGCGAGTGGGCCGCCAATCCCCTTTCCGAAGGGATGCGGCAGACCTTCTTTGGCCCGCTCATCGAGGAGGTCGAAGCGAAGATCATCAAGCAACAGGGCAAGCGCTGGAACCGTGACCTCTTCGAAAACCACCTCATGGGATACACCCTCCGCACCGGGCGCCACCGCCTCGTCGTCTGGCGCGATCATCGTGATCCGAAGGCCGAGCCCGTCTTCGTGGAGCTCTACGACCACCAGAGCGATCCGAGCGAGACCACCAACATCGCAGCTGACCGTGCCGAGCTGGTCCGCAAGCTTTCCGCTCAGCTGGACGCGATCGTCGCGAAATAGGGCCCGAAAGCGGCGTTCAGGTCACCGGCGATGACCCGGGGTTTTTGGGGGTCCGATGCGCGGGCTTGGCCAGGATTTCGAGGTAGATGTCACTCCACATGGGGGTAATGAGCCGGATGCTCATCATCCCAGATGGAGTTAATAACTATTCAACCAACTGAAAATCAGCGCGTTCCGTTGAAATCGAGTCTCTGCACACGACGAATAACGGATCACGAAAAAACATTTCAATCTGAGGTTGAAGATTGTCGCGTGGTGGTGTTCGCTCCCCGCTCCTGCCATGCCTGAAGTCACAAGCGATCTCCTTGTCAACGTTCTCGAAGACCTAGCCCTTCTGCTGGAACTGAAGGGCGAGACACCCTTCAAAATCCGCACTTTCCGCAAGGGCGCGGAAGTCGTGAGAGCCCTTGAGGGCGATCTGGTTCAACGGGCGCGGGACCGCGACCTCAAGGGGATCGATGGAATCGGGGAGGCCCTCCAGGACAAGTTGCACGAGCTGGCGCTGACCGGCCGCCTGGAGATTCACGACAGCCTTCGTGGCGAATTTCCCGAGGGCCTCTTCGAGATCCTCGAGCTGAAGTGCCTCGGCCCCAAGAAGGTGGGGACCCTCTACAAAGAGCTGGGCATTGCTTCTCTCGGCGCCCTCAAAGACGCTTGCCAATCCGGGAAGGTCGAAGCCTTGGCGGAGTTTGGAAAGAAGGTCACGGAAGAGATTCTCGACGCCCTCGCCGATCGCGAGCGCTTGTCCGGCCGCTTTCTGCGCGCCGATGTGGCGCCAGTCGCGGAGCGCATCGTCGGGCTTCTGCGCAGTCATCCCGAGGTCAGCCGCGCCGAAGTGGTCGGGTCCTACCGACGCAAATTGGAGACCGTTGACGATCTCCACTTCATGGTCGCCACCAAGAAGCCCACCGACTTGACGGAGTTCTTCACGGAGATCGAGGAGATCCATCAGGTCATCCTGCAGGGCAGCAGCAAGGCAGCGGTCCGGCTCAGGAACGGACTGCCCTGCGACCTCCGTGCCGTTTCGCCTACCCAGTGGCCCTTCGCCCTGTTGAATTTTACCGGGAGCAAGGAGCACAACCTCGAGCTTCGCGCCCGCGCCCTGAAGCAGGGGTTCAAATTGAACGAGTGCCACCTCGCTCCGGTCGACGGAGAGACTTGGAATGACTCCACCGCGACCTTTGAGGAAGAAGCCGACATCTACGCGGCACTCGGCCTTTCCTACATCGAACCGGAGTTGCGGGAGAACCGCGGAGAGTTCGAGCCGGCCGAAAAGGCCGAAAAGGCCGAGCCGGTCTGCGAGCGATCCAAGCAGCTCAACTCGATTGTCGCGAAATAGGGTCAGGATGCGGCCTTCAGGTCACCGGAGATGATCCCGAGTCCTTGGGTGTCCGATGCCCGGGCTTGGCCAGGATCTCGAGGTAAATCTCGTTCCAGTTTTCCTGAGATGCGGTGTCGATGGCGTTGTTGATCTCGGCGACGTGGACGACAGCGGCGCAGTCTCTGTCACGCCCCATTTGGCAGGCGAAATCCCAGTAGTCCACCCCCTCGGGCAAGGTCTTGCTCCGCTCGCGTTTCAGGTATTTGCGGACCTCATTCTTGATCGAGTCGATCACCCTGGGGGGCTTGAGTTTCGGCTGTTCCAGCGGGAAGGTCTTTCTCATTTTTTGGTCGTGTGAACGAAAAGCTGACGTCCAAAGAACCGGTTGCGTCCACCGTGATCTTCTTCTCGTGCTCGCCAAGCTCCTCGTGCCAGGCGGCCAGCGTGTACTCGCCTGCCGGGAGACCTTCAATCTTGAACTGACCCTTTTCATCGGTAACCGCGAAGTAGGGGTGGTCCATGACGAAGAGGTAGGCTTCCATCCAGGGGTGGAAGTCACACTTGATCATGATCGCGTGCTCTCCCGCGGTGAAGACCCGGTCACGGTCAGGAGAATTCGGGGGTTGGGCGATGTTGAAGGCACGGTTTTCGATCGAGAGTGAGCGCACGTTGTGGATGAACGGATCGCTATTCTTCATCAGGAACTCCTGGCCGACGCGCACGCCCTGGACCCGGGGTCGGAACATGGACTTGTCCTGGTTCAGGATCGCAGGTTGCCGGGGCAGGGGATAGTCCATCTCTTTGAGGCCCTCTTTGAGGTAGACGAAGACATTGGCGATCTCGCCCTTCGCACTGACGATCATGTTCTCCTCGAGAGGGACCGTCTTGTAGAGCTTGCGGCTCTCTTCGTTGAGCGGAATGGGTTCACGCTTCGGCATTGGGCCCTCAAGGTTGACAACTCCGGAGAGGCTGGAATCCGCTTCGAACTCCTCCGAGGTATCCAGCACCTTTGCGTTCACGATCAGGTTGCGAAACTCAGAGTCGGGAACGTCATTGAGCGCGTTCAGGAAGGCGACCAGCTCCGGGATGTCCCTCTCGGCAATGTTCATTGTGGCGTAGGCGTCATCGACCTCGGCGGCCACTCCGGATCGCGTTGCCTTGCTCGCTGTGATTTTTGCCCTGATCGCCTTCTGAAGATCGACCTTACGGGTCCTGAGGTTACGTAGGGAGGGGGTGGGAGCAGGCGAGCCGCCCTGCGCGACGACATGGGATTTCAGATCCGTGAACTCCGCCGGACTGTGGCACGCCATGCAGTTGCCAACACTTGCCTGTCCCTCGTCGCGGAGGAAGGTCTTGTAGCCGAGGTAGGCCTTGCGATCCATCCCCGGGGGAAACTTCAGGAGAACGCGACCTTCCTGGTTGGCAAGGCGGCCGAGAATGCGTCCCCCGAGATCGCTCGGTGTTTCTCCCTCCTCAGCCTTTTCGGGAATCCGGTTGGCGTAGACAAAGGCGTCGTAGGCGGCGCGCTTGCTACTCGACAGACGATGAACCCTGGTCTTCTGCTCGATCGTGTCCGGCTTCTCGTCAGCCATGACGGCGGAGGTCACCAGGGCGATCCCCAACAGAAGTCGCGAGAGAATCTCGATGGTCTTCCTCAATTGCTCGCGGCCTGGAGTTCGTCTCCCACGATCTCGAGTTTGATGATGGAACCGAATCCGCGCTCGGTGTGGCGAGCGGGCGCGTTCGAGTTGCAGGTCCAGAGATTGCCCTCGGCATCGAATTCGATCTCCCGCGTGTAAGTCACGCGGGACGGCATGCGGAACTCGACAAGTTTCTCCGTCTTCGGATTGAAGCGGTAAAGCGTGTCGTTCCCCGTGCCACAGATCCAGACGTTGCCCTTCGGGTCGATGTTCAACGCATAGGGAATCTGGTTCTCGGCGTCGGGAAGATCATAGACTTTCCACTTCTCCGTCTTCGGGTTGAACTTGCCAAAGACGCCTGACCCGAATCCGGGCACCCACACCATGCCGTTCTGGGCGACGTGGAGTCTCCTGGGCCCACGGAATGGCGGGTTCCATTCCTTGATGTCTCCGTCCGGCGCCTTCGGATCGATCCGCCCGATGCGGTTGCCGTTGAGCTTGGAGTACCAGATCGTCCCGTCCACGGGCGAGAAGTCGATGCCATACGGCGTGATGCCGCGCGATTCACCCTTGCCGGCGGCAACCGCCTGGTCCTTCCGCAGGAGTTTGTATTCCTTCACCTTCATCGTCTTGGGGTGGATCGAGAAAACCGAGTTCCGGCCTGCATCGGTGTACCAGACGAGACCCTCCGGATCCTTCGGGTTGATGCGCAGGGTGTGGGGATAGGAACCGCGACGGGCAGGAGCCTCGGCACTGGAGACGATCTTGAACTCCTTCGTCTTCGGATCGAAATAGCCCATCTCGCCGGAGATGCACAAGGTGCACCACATCTTGCCATCGTTGCCCAACTCGATCGAGTGCGGGCCGCGGTACTTTCCCGGGAAGCGGTGAATTTCCCGTTTGCCAGTCCTGGGGTCGAGAGTCACCACCGCGTTCTTGGCCATGTCCACGGCGTAGACCAATCCGTCGGACCCGATCTCCAGGTCATGAATCATGACCTCAAAGCGCTTGCCCATGTCCCATTCGGTGATCTTCGCCTTGGTGGCCGCCCCACTGGGGGCGGGCGGGGGAGTGAAGGCAGGCCACTTCTCGACGGCCTCGTCGGAATAGGTGTCGATCAGGCGCTTCACGAGGGTCTTCTGAGTGTGCCGGTAAAGCCCCCCGAATCCATCCATGCGCGTGATCATGGTTTCCCAATCCACCGGTCGCTCCGGAGTGCGGAAACCCACCGTCCCTGGCTGATGGCAATAGGTGCACATCATCTTGAAGTTGTGTTTGTCCTTGGCGCTCTCCCACTTGAGCATGCTGAAGCCACTGTTGGCGGTGCGCTGCTTTTCCAGGATCGTTCCAGTGGCGGGCTTCATCGCGAAGGCGAGGGCGCTCGCATCGGCACTCACTCCCTTCTGCCACTCGTCAGCTTGACCCAGGAGCCGTGCACGCACGTTGAAGGTCGTGTCCCGGAGTCCGTCGATCACGAAGGTTCCGTCGGCCTGGCTGAAGACCGACACGCTCAGTTGGCGCTCCTCGTCGAAGGCTGAGAGCGTGACCCCTTCCATGGCCTTTCCCGAGGCACCCACCACTTTGCCGCGGATACTCGCCGAGGCTTTGACCGATCGACCAGGACTCACAGATTTCCCGGGCGACTCCTTGCTCTGGCCGGCTTGCTGTGCGAAGGCAGGTGAGAGCATCGTTACCAGGGCCGTCGAGAGCGCGAATAGAGGTTTCATGAATTGGAGTGGTTGGAGATTGAGTGAGCCGGAGCGTGAACGGTTCAGAGGAAATTCGCAAGGAGGAGGAGCTTGCCTTGCATTCGCACGGCTCGCTGTCCTGTTGTGAACAGGGGTCTCTATTCCATGCGCGAATGTCCGAGTTTCTCCGCAATCGTCGGCGCCAGCAGGCTCCAAATCCGTCCTCCCGGAATTCAGGGAGCCGGGAAAAGTACGCGGATCTTCGGGTCAAATTGCGCCAATTCTAGGTAGAACCAATCCTATGAACTCTCGAATCCTCCTATTTCTCCTGGTCTGCGTGACCGGCCTCACCGCCGCTCCCCAGAAGGGCAGTGTTGAGAAGCGTAGCTATTTTTTCGAGGAAGGGCAGAAGGACATGGAGTACACCCTCTACGTCCCGAAGAGCTACAAGAAGGGCGCGAAGTTGCCCCTGGTGGTCTTGCTGCATGGCTTGGGGAGCAATCCCCAGCAAGTGATCCGTTACGCCGGCATCACCGCCGAGGCCGAGAAACGCGGATTTATCGTGGTAGCCCCATACGGCTACAACGAGCGCGGATGGTATGGCAGCCGGGGCAAGGGGAAGGAGGGACCCTACTTTGGCCAACCAGGGGATCCCGATAACCTCGGCGCACTCAGTGAACTGGATGTCATGAACGTCCTCAAGATCGTGCTTGCGGAGTTCAGCATCAATGAGCACCGCATCTACCTGATGGGGCATTCCATGGGCGGGGGCGGAACCATTTACCTAGGGGCCACCTATCCCAAGCAGTGGGCAGCCCTCGCTCCACTCGCGCCCGCCTTCCAGGGCAGCCCTGCGATTCTTGAGAAGATGAAGGATCTCCCGGTCATGGTGGTGACTGGTGACAAGGACCGCCTCGTCCAGGTCACCATGGTGCGAAGTTGGGTGGAGCGCATGAAGGAGCTCAAGATGACTCACAAGTACAAGGAGATCGCGGGTGGCGATCATGTCAGATCCATCACCGCCAACCCGACAATGATCGGCGAGGTGTTCGAGTTTTTCGATACCTATCAGCGTCCTGAAGCGAACGCGGATCCCTACCGCGAGTTCACCAACAAGGAAGGCAAGACGATCAGGGCCAAGCCGGTTTCAATCTCCAATCAGAAAGTCACCATCGCCCGCAAGGACGGCAAGGTCTTCACCGTGGCAATTTCTTCCCTCAGTGAAGAGGACCAGCACTACCTCAAGGACTGGAATGAGAAGCGCGCTGCTACGCGCTGAAGGAAGCCGAGCTTCCTTACTTCCTCTCCTTCCGCCTGTCATCGTGCCGGCGTTCCACCACCCGCTGCTGTGATTCCGGAGACAGCCCGCTGTTCGCCAGCCACTCGCGTGCAGCATTCGGATCGCGGCGATAATAGATCTGGCCGGTCCGGATGAGCGTTTGCTCACGGAAGGCAGGATCGCTCACGGCGTCCGCCCAGGCCAGGGCCGCCGAAGGGTTCTCGTAGACCATGCGGGTGGCATAACCGCTGATAGCGTGGTCGCGCTCCGTAGATTGGGGCATCTGGTTGATATGGTTGCCTGCTTCCTCGGGGTTGCGGCCGGCCCACGAGGAAAAGGCGGAATTCAAGCCCTCCGAGCGGCCCTCGCTTGGCGGGAGCGACTCCAACCACTCGACCGCCGCGTTCGGATCTCGATAGGCCCAGTGGGAACCGACTTGATCGATCACGCGGTTGCCTTCCGGTTGGCCGCTGTAGCCGGCGGCCCATGCCGCTGCGGCTGCCGGGTCATTGGAAACGTAATCGCGTGCGATCCGGGACATCGCCGAGCTGCGTATCTCGCCTTGTGGCAGACTGTCGGCCCACGCCGCGGCGGCCACCGGCCCCTCCGACTGCAGGAATTTTCCAGTCACGATGCCCAGCATGTGTCTTGCCAGTTCGTTGTCAGCGGTGGTCATCCCCAGGACAAATTGCGCAGCCATGTGCGGATCGGCGTCCGCGAGACCGCTGACGAGCCCCGCCCTGAGATAGGCCTGGCTGGCGAGGCTCTCCTTGCCCTGGTCCTCGAGACTTTCGAACCACGCCTTGGCCGCGGCAGGATCTGCGCTCGCCCAGCCGGAAAGGGTTGCCGTCATATCCCGCTTCCTCGTCTCGGCGCCATTCATGATCGCCTCCACGCCGCCGATCTTTCCCCACGCGTAGTGAAAGTCGCGGAAGGCGGGATCTTCCGCGGACAGGTGCGCGATCTGCTCGCGAATTTCCCTCGCGTTGTCCACCGTCATGCCGTCGAGCAGCTTCAGAAAGGCGGTGCGCCGATCGATGGGATCGAGGGTTGCCCGAAATTTCCCGCCGAGTTCCTCGATCGCAGCGCTGCTCAAGGGCCTGCTCGCTCCGGGAAAGACACCAGGCACTCCCGCCTCCGCGGCTTTGGACCCTATCGGAGCTCGGCTGGAATCCTGCTCTCCAGAGCGCGGAGAGAAGTCGCCTCGCGAGGATTTTCCGGAAGTCGTGGAAGAGCGAGCGGCCGTGGACTCCGACGATTCGGGGACAGGCTTGAACATCCAACCCATGCCAAAGGTAGCAAGGCAGAGAACGAGCCAACTGGCAGTTGCGAGATGTTTCTTCGCCATGGATCCAAACTTCAGAGTAGATGGCGCAATTGGCGCCGAACTTCCGCAATCTTACGGGAGAGGGGAGACCGGAATTTCAAGATCCGGCCCTCTACCCTTCTATCCCGCGCCCGCCAAAAACCGGACAAAATAGCGTCAGGAAGAGGCCAAATCCAAGCGGGACATGCATCATGGCCTGGCTGGAAATGCGCTGTTCGACCTCGACGACGTGGTCCCGACGGACGAAGCTTCCTGTCCATACCATGCGACCTAGACCATTCCTCCTCTCGCTGCCCTTCGGGGCCACTCTTCTGCTTTCAACAACCCAGCCTGGCGACGCCCAAAAGACTCCGGGCAAAGCGCAGGAGGAAGTGAAGGTCGGTGAGGTGACCGCGGAGAACATTTTCGACCGGGTCATTCATGGTTTTGCCGAAAACAATGGCGTCAAGATTCACTACGTGACGATGGGAAGCGGAACCCCCATCGTCATGATCCACGGGTTCCCCGATTTTTGGTACACTTGGCGCGAACAGATGGGGCCTCTGAGCCGGGCCGGATATCAAGTGGTGGCCATCGATCAGCGCGGCTACAACAAGAGCGACAAGCCCAAAGGGGTGGATCAGTATGCCATGGCGCTCCTGGTGGAAGACGTTGCGACGGTGATCAAGGCGGTGGGAAGCGAGAGTGCCATCATCTGCGGGCACGACTGGGGTGGGGCGGTGGCCTGGAATTTCGCCATGATGAAACCAGCGCTCACGGAAAGACTCATGATCCTGAATCTACCGCACCCCCGCGGGCTCGCGCGTGAGTTGGCGGCCAATCCGGAGCAGCAGAGGAGCAGTGCCTACGCTCGCGGCTTTCAGAAGAAGGGAGCGCACTTGTTTCTCACCGCCAACGCCCTGGCCGGGTGGGTGAAGGATCCCAAGGCGCGCGAACGCTACGTCGAGGCCTTCAAGCGCTCAGATTTTGAGGCCATGCTCAACTACTACAAGAAGAACTATCCCCGTGCACCCTACCAAGTGCCCGAGGGCCCGGTGGTCAGAGTGCGTTGCCCGGTGCTCATGATCCACGGACTGGATGACAAGGCCCTCCTGGCGCCGGCCTTGAATGACTCATGGACGTGGTTGGAGAAGGACCTCACCCTGGTGACCATTCCCAAGGCCGGTCATTTCGTCCAGCAGGACGCCGCGGATCTCGTGACCAGGACGATGAAAATGTGGTTGGGGCGCTAGGAGGCGCCTACTAGTACTTCTCCAACTTGTACTCAACCTCGGTGAGTCTCTTGGTGCTCTCCAACCAGGCGATCGTGAATCCAGGCTGGGGCCCCTTTTTGCCACCCTGGTACCACTTGCTGTGCTCCGCTCTCCAGGCGGTGATCTTCTCCGCGATCTTCTCCGGTACCATGCGCACCTGGAGAACGCACGCCCCTTCGTCGGTCTTCTCGTGATAGATTTTCTCGGAGAAGGAACGGTTGGCTTTGAAGGCTGCGCTACATGGATAGAGAAAGTCGTCCTCGCCCACCGGTCGGAACAGGATCACGAGATAACCATCCGGCACGTTTCTCGTCCGGCCCTTCGCGGTGAAGGCGTGCTCCACTTCTTCTCCAGCCCGGGGGGATCGAATCTTCCCTTCGGGATTCTCCTTGTCCTCGGCCGCGGAAGCCATGCCGGCCCACGCCAGGCAAACCAACAAGATCACCAAGCTACCCGCTTGCATTCCAAGGCTCATCTGTGCAACAGTTTTCATCTCTTGGTAGTCACGCTAGCGCCAGAGCCAGGTTCCGACAAGCGAGCATTGAGGGGAGTCACGCGTGGCGATGCGCAATGCGGAAATTATCGACCGAATGGACGCAACTTCGCGGGATCCCACCAGTTTTATCGCGCAGGTGTCAATGCACACCCGCCTCAGTCCATAACAACCATGCGCACTCTCCCAGTCCTCGTCTCAGCCCCGTTCGCGGCGGTCCTTTTCCTCTCAACATTCCATGCGGTCGTCGCTGAGCAGACGCCGGGCAAGGCGCCCGATCAGGTGAAGATCGGGGGCGCAACGGTCGCATCGATTCTAGAGCAACTTGGAGCACGGATGGAACACGGGGTCCCGTCCAAACAGATGGAAGGATACTCCCGGCACTTCAGCCTCCTCGACAAGGATGGCGATGGGCGGCATTCCAAGGTCGAGTACATCGAGAATGGCAATTACCTGACCCCGCAGGCCCGTCGCGGGATCTTCGGTGCGGCCGACAATAACAAGGACGGATTTGTGACCAAGGCGGAGTACACCCTCAATCGAATCATCACCGATGAAGCCAAGGCGATCGTGCAGGCCATGGATGACGACAAGGACGGCGTGGTGAAACGTCCGGAGTTCCTCAAGCATGCCAAGGGGAAGCTCTCGAATGTAGAACTCACCGGTAAAGTGTTCGCCGCCTTGGACACGGACGGGAACGGAGTGCTCCTCGTGCCCGAGTATCTTCGGACCTGGGGTCAATGGGCCCGCGCGGGACAAAAATCTCCCGAGCAGCGACTTGCCGCCGCGAAGAAGGGCGAGGGGAGCACCAAACAGCAAGCGGGGCCCTCCCGGCCGAAGGCAGAGCGGGGTCCTCCGGGAGGCTTCTCGGTCGAAAGGCTGTTCCGTTTCGACCGGAATGGGGACGGCAAGATCACCAAGGACGAATTGCCTGAGTTCCTCCGCGAACGCATCCTGGGCCGGGTGGATGCCAACAAGGACGGCATCATCGAGAAGAGTGAGGCCGAACGCCTGGTCGAGTGAGTGGCCCTCTCCGCGCAATTATCCGAACTTCTTGTGCGCTTCCTTGGAGTCGATCAAGCGCGCGCGGATCAGTCCGTCCTTGAGTTTCTCCCCAAAGGGATCGAGGTAAACCCGGCTCGTGCGTTTGCCACTCTTCGGATTCAGGCCAAAGACGTGGATGTTGAAGATGAAGGCCGGCTCGTCCTCCGCCTTGAACCAGTGCACGTTGTCCTTGTCGTCGGAGATGCTTGAAGTTTGTCCGGGCCCGAACTTGGCGTCGATCGTCGGCTTGATGATCATGTGGTCCTTTTCATCGGCCACTCGATCATAGTGCCGTCCGTGAAAGTTGCCTTTCAGGACCATGAAGGCGGTCGCCATGTTGTTGTGGCCGTGCGGGACAACCGAGCGGCCTTTCTTAAGCGCAAACACCTGCTGGCCGAACACCAACTTATCCGGCACGCCCTCGATCTTGGGAAACTTGGGCCGGAGGCTGCGCGCTCCATTGTCGACAAACTTGGTGGTCTTCTCAATGCGCTCGAAGTCGATCAGCTTGAGGAGTTCCGGAAGATCGATCTGGTTCTGAAGCAAGTCCTCGATCTGCGTCTGCCAGGCGACCTGTTTCATCTTCTCGCCCTTGACATCCAAGCCGATCTGATTGATTTGGGTGAGCCATTTTGCAGCGGTCACCTTGGCGTCCGCGGCCAGGAGATTGCCGGTGCAGAGATGCTCGAGCAGTGAGATCGTCAACAGGGTCTGCACGGAGCGCTTCGCGAAATCACGACGCGAGGTGAGGATGTTGCTATCAGCGGTGAGTTGGTCGGACTCGGATTCGATTGGAGAGCTTTGCATGGCTGTTGTTGGTTGCTGTAGAGGTGCAGATTTGGAATTGTCCGCTTTTCGCTCGGGCCGGTCAACGTCATTTGCGAGACTCGACCATTCCTGCAAGTATCCGATCAGGGGCGAGCCCCCGAAGCGATCCACTGCCGGACTTGTTCAATACCCTTCTCTGTCAGCATTTCCCCCTCCGGCGGCATATGTTCGTCGTGAATCATGTCGAGCAGGAGGCTCTCCTCCGGATGACCCGGCACGATGGCGGGCCCGCTTTCCCCGCCCGTGAGAATGGAGTCGACTGTTCGCAGATCGAGATCCGCCTCCTGATGCTCCACGCCATGGCACTCGAAGCAGAACTTCGACATGATTCCCTCAATGTCCCCGGCGAATCCCAGCGATTCCTCGTCACTGGTCGGCTTCGTCCCCAGGCATCCGAGCGTCATCAGGGCGGCGAGCGCGCCAAGACCGATTGTGGACGGCATCCCAACGATGCGCCGGAACAGCTTCATCAGATCACTCGGGAACGGACTCGGGCTGTTCATTGCTCGGGGCCTCGGGAGCAGGGGAGGGGGCTACCCCGAACACTTCATCGAATTCCCTGCGCACTTCCGGGGAAACATTGGCCGAGTTCGCGGCGGCCCTTGCCGCGCCGGGATCGCTCTTGTTCCAACGGTCGAGCACATGCCTCATCAGGCCGTTACGGTGACCTTCGTCGCTCACGCTGTTGGCCCAGGCAAAGGCCGCGGCAGGATCACTTCGTGACATCACATCGACCACCCGAGTGGTCGCGGCATCGCGGGTTTCGCCTTGAGGGAGTTGCGCGATCCACTCGCCCGCCGCCATGCTGTCCAAGTGGAGCCACTGTTCGGCCACATGGGCTACGGCCTCTCGCTGGATGCCTCCGGTCTGCGGCAATTTGACGGCCCAGTCCGCGGCCTCGCTCGGATTGGAGGAGGACCAGATGGAGGCGACCTCTCGAGCCATGTGTCGGTATTCGTGAGCTTCCAGGGTGCCTGCCGAGAGCGTGCCCGTGAACTCTTCGTACATCGAGGCCGCGCGGTTCGGATCGCGTTCTGCCACTTCCCTGAAAATCGCGGCAGTGGCCCGTTGGCGATCGCCATTGGGCAGTCCGTTTGCCCACTCCATCGCGTCGGCGGTATTTTGATTGGCCCACTGGCGGGCCGCGATCTCCAGCGCCTCGTTGCGTCCATTGGGATTGCTGACGGTGACTGCGAAGTCCGCGGCGGCAGCCGGATCTTCCTGCGACCAGGAAATCACCACCCCACCGAGCGCTCGTTCGCGCGTGGCAGGATCGGTTTGCGCGGCAGCCCACTCCATCGCAGCGGAGCGATCCTGCTCCGCCCAGAGATGGGTCATGCGTCGAACCATGTGAAGGTTGTGCTCCGAATTGGGCAGTTGCGCGACATAGTTCACCGCGCCGGCAGGATCGGTTTCGGCCCAGTGTTGGAGGATGTGCTCGAGGGCTGGTTGCTGGAGGGATCCGCTGAGCTCCTTGGCCCACTCGAGAGCGGACTCGGGATCACTGCGGCCCCAGAGCGAGGCAAGATGCAGGGTCAAGTTTCGCCGGTGACGACCAGCCGGGATCTGGGCAATGAGGTCCGAGACAATCCTGGCGTTGATGGCACCTCCTCTCTCGATTTCCTCGAGCGCGGTCCGAACCACTTTCGGGATTTCGCTGCCGTCCGGCCCCTGCTCCGGTCTCTCGCGCGGGGCCTTGCGATCTCCCTGCCGTTCGCTGCGCGATCCTGCCAAACTGCGCTCCGGGGAGCGCCCGTTGACAGAGTTCTTCCTGTTCCGGTCGTTCGATCCGCGAAATGCCGAATCACCGCTCGCCTCTCCCGACGAGAACACGAGGCGGTCGACCGCCATCCCGACCGCGAAGGAAGCCAGGGCAACGGTGAAAAGCATGGAGATTCGGGACATCTGGTCGGGGGATAGGTTTCTCTATTTCACGAAGATTCCGAGGGAAATCTTGCTCTCGATCGCAGCCAGGTGCCTCTCTGCCGGTTGCTCCGATCAGAATAGCACGTTTACGCTCAGGAAAAAGGCTCCAGTCGTCGACCGGGTGACCTGGAAACTGCACGCGTCATGCCGGTGGAGCAGTTCCTTGCGGGCATGCGATGCGTCTTTCCTGCCAGTCAAGGGATCCCAGACCTTGCCTCCGCCGATGGTCGCGCTGCCCTTGTCCATCGCTATTCGATCGATCCTCCACGCGTGGGCGAGGAATGATCTTCACCTCACTGCTCTTGCTGCCGCTTTCCTTTCCGAAGGTTACAAAGCACAACGATTGCTCCAATGATGACAAGCAAACCGGTGACCATGCCGGCCGTGAACTTGAACGTTCGTTCGGGAGACTTCACCTTGGGCGTGGACGCTCGCAACGACTGTTCGGCCAGATTGAGCCAGTGGCTGCTCTCGCCGGGAAACAACACTTGGAATTCCTCCAACTCAGTGCCGCCGAAATTGTTGCGGAAGATCACGTTGAGATCGCCGTGATCGAGGGCGTGGATTCGGTATTTGAGCGAATTTTCGGAGAGTGGCACCTCGGCTTTGGCGAGGATGTAGAGCACGTCGTCGTCTTGCTCGAGCTCTGCCCCCGGCGTGAATTCAAAGGTGAACTCGAACTTTGGTTCCACCTTGCCACCGGGTTCGAATTCGAACGCCACCACGTCGTGCACAAAGCCCCGCGTAGTCTCAATCAGCTTCTCGCGGTCCTCGTCCGTGAAGTCCGCCTCGAAGACTTCCTTGAAGGTATAGAGCACCTCTTCGGGACTTTCTTCGAAGCAGCGTGGCTCGATCTCGACCCGGATCGTGGCCGCGCCCTCGATCGGGAAAGAGGTGTGGACCAGGACATCCGGAATGGGGTGGCCGGGGAGCAGGTTGCACGGGCAGAGCGCCGCGCTCATCATCGCAAACCGTGGGAGAACTCGATTTCGAAATAATTGACTACCCATGGCCGTAGATATTCCTAACCTTTGCTTGGCATTGTCGGGTGGTTCCATGTGGAAACTCCCAGCAAGCTCAGGAACCAAACTCGAACATCAGAAAATGAAAACATTAATCGCTATCATCGCTTCGTTCAGCCTGCTCTCAGGAGCTGCTTTTGCCGGTTGTGGCAAGAAGATCAATACCGCCGGAACGCTCGTGAAATTCGACAAGGGCACCAAGTCGCTGACGATGGAACCCGCCACCAAGGACAAGAAGGGCCTGACCATCACCTCCAAGACCAAGATCACCGATAAGGATGGCAAGAAGGTCAAGATTGCGGATCTTGTGGGCCAAAAGGGCATTGTCGTTATCAGCGAGCACGGCAAGGTCGACTCCGTCGGCTTCAAGGTTGCTAAGAAGGAAGACGACAAGAAGAAGGGCTAAGCGCACTTCGCACAGCAAATCACATGCAAGGCCCGGGAGATAATCCCGGGCTTTTTTTGTCCACCACTCCGCAGGTTGCCAGGGTCCCTACTTGGCGACCGCATTGAGCTCCAACATCACGCCCGCCTTCCACGCAGTCAGTTCCTTCGCCATCCGCGCCTTCTCCGGTGTTGCGATCAGTTTGTAGCGATTTTCCATCCAGACCGACTCCTTGCCGTCCTTGCTGAGGAAGCCGATGGACTTGTCGCGCGTCTTGCGCTCACCGCGAATCAGGGGCAGCCGGTTGATGTCGTCGTAGATCCGATCGGAGGGGAGGGGAGTGTTGAGAGCGTCGAGGGTGGTCGGGAAGTAGTTGGAGGTCACACACGGAGCAGAGACTGTTTTCGGCTTCCGGATCTCGTCGAGCTGTCGAGTGCCCATCGTTGGCGTTGCGAGCTGAAACCGGAAGGTGGCTTTCCACCGCGTAGCACCGCGGCCGAAAGTCGGAGGATGCGGTGCCCCGGATGAATCGGTCCGAATACCGAATACTAAAACAGGATCACTTCTCCCGGCGGGCTGCGGCCGCAGGGAGTTCAACACCGTGCTCGGCAGCCCATGCCCGGGCGTCCTCGGGAGCCTGCCCCATCCATCGACCAAGGCTGTGATTCAGCATGGATTCGCGGAGGCTCTGGTCTTCGATGGTCGCGGCCCACTCGACTCCTGTCCCGGGGTCTTGGTAAACATGGATCGCCGCCTTGGCGAGGCCGGCGACCCCACGGTCGTAGCTGGGGCCTGCCGCCTGTTCGCCAAGCCACGCCGCTGCGGCTGCCGGATCGGCATTGGTCCAGTTCCACATGACGTGTCCCATCGCGTCCGCTCTTCCCACGGATTCCTCTTGTGTTCCGAGCCAGGCCGCAGCCTCGGCCGGTGCTTCTTGAGCCCAGGTGCGACCCAATCTCCCAACATGGTCGCCTCGTT
>JAYGGC010000205.1:0-8197 GCA_046581525.1 Roseibacillus sp.
ACACTACGGGGACTGCTCCGTATCGACGCGCCCCCGGGCCCTCTTCCGCCCGAGGTCATCCTCATCCCGGAAGGGTCCTTTGACCTCGAAAACTGGAGTCCGGATGGCATCCAGGCTGTCCCGGGAGGATTCACCGTTCCCATCACCAACCAGAGCTTCTTCCTGCGGATCAGGGTGGAGCTGACTCCCCAGCAGCTGCTAGGTCACGACAGATCCACGGGAATTCATCTCATCAATTCCCTTTGTGCGAATCAGGCAGGGGGTCGACCCGCCAGTCCTTATTGCGCATCGCTCCGTAATATGGGTAGTAATCCCACAATGCCGGTTTGCCCAGGATCCGCGGATCACCTGTCTCTTTGAGATAAGCCATCAGCTGATCACGCATCATTTTCTGGACACTTTGCATGTGAGCCTTGCCAGCAAGGTTGGTGAGCTGGGCGGGATCTTTTTTGACATCGTAGAGTTCTTCGGTGGGACGCATGCCAAAGGACAACGCCGCCAAGTGAGCCACCCCATGCTTCTGAGCATTTTCCATCATGTAGGTCTTGGTCGGTGACGAATCGATTTCCCCAAATGGCAAATTGCGGGCACAGACCGTTCGGTCAGGCGAACCCGAGGGCCAGCGCGTCGCTTCATAGTTGTGGATGTAAAGATAGTCATCGGTGCGAATCGCCCGGCAGGGATACCCTTTGCCCCCTTTGCGGCAGCCATCATGGCGCTCCATCGCAAAGTAAGCTGCGCTTCTTGCGGGATCCACCCGACCCGACTTGGTCGATGTCAGAATGGGGCGCAGGCTGTTGCCTGTCATTTCTTGGGGAACCGGCAAGCTGGCCGCTTCAAGAAAGGTCGGCGCCAGGTCCTTGAGATTCACCAGGTCACTGACCTTGCGACCGCCCGGAACCATCACCGGCCAGCGAATCGCCAGGGGCACACGCGAGCCGTAGTCATAGAGACTCGCCTTGGCGCGTGGGAAAGGCATGCCATGATCGCTGGTTACCACCACCAGGGTATTGTCGAGCTCGCCTCTCTTTTCGATCAGGGCGATGCCGTTGCCGACCAGCGTATCAAATCGCTGTACCTCGAAGTAGTAATCGAGGATGTCGTTGCGAACGATCTGATGGTCGGGAAGGTGCGCCGGCACGATCACGTCAGCCACGTTCATCCCCGCCGCCGCACCGGAGCCCAGCTTGTAACCGCGATGCGGATCGCTGCTCCCTTGCCAGAAACAAAAGGGCTTGCCCGCAGGCACACTTTTCAAAAACGCTGCAAAGTCTTTGTAGTGCTTCCCCGCCGGATTCACCGTTCGCCCGCCCGGCGCAAGACGACCCGGCGACCATCCTTTGGAAGTATAGCCCACGTGATAACCGGCCTGCATGAGCAACTGGGTGTAAGTGGCAAAGTGTGCGGGCAAGGTGGAGTGGATGTTGCCCGCTTCTTCCAGTCGCCAGATATCCTGCCCCGCCAGCAGCGCACTGCGTGAAGGACCACAGGTGGGCGCCGCGGAAAAGGCATGCGTAAACAAGACCCCTTCCCGCGCGATGCGATCGAAGGCGGGGGTCTTCACCACCGGATCACCATCCGCACCGACATGGGCCCAGGACTGATCATCCGAGATCGCCAGGAAGATATTGGGGCGCGTTTTCTGCGCCTGGATCGTGCCGCACAAACTGACCAGCACAAAAGCGATTAACAGGAGCCCAATGCGTTGAGAGTCTTTCATATCCAAGGTCTTCCTCGTCGAAGGCAACTTCACCTTCATTTCTGCACACCCACCTACCCCGCCTCTCGCCCACTCGCCCACTTTTTTCTTCCTCCCCAGCATAAGAGCACAGGTCGCAACCCGACCCCTCCCGTAGTGTCCAGAAATACGATTACAACGGAATACGCTGATTCCCAGTCTGTTGGGAGAGGCTGTTTGAGGACGATTTCTGATCGTGCTTCGGGGTTCGGAGACTGCGAGACTCCGTCGATGAACATGATGAAACTGATGGTGGTGGCCCGGGCGGGCTGGCTCAACCAGCAGCAGCAGGACGTGATCGACTATGCGACTACCTTGAGCGGCTCGGCGGATTGCTTCGCTACTACCACCGGGATGCCCCGTGAACCCATGAACTACCAGCGATTCCAATTTTCGGATACTACGCCGCCTGGAAAAGGGAAATTCCTTGCATTCATGAACACGAAGAGATCACATCGCGGGAGAAGCCCGTGTTGGTCATAGCCTTGGACGACAGCCCGTTGAGATTGCGCGCGTGTGTGGCCAACCTCGCAGCCCCGGAGGTTTCAGAAGAGACGATCCATTTTCTGTCTAGGCGGAATGATGGCTCAGGGAGAGTGCTATCGTGGATGAAATTCTAGAGATAATCACGAACTACGTGATCGCCAACTATCATAAGTGGCTGATCGTGCTGGCCATCTTACTGATGGGTTACCTCGTCATCAGGACGACGGACAGGTATATCACGCGCCTCTTCGATCGGGTGGATTACGACCGGACACTGGAGCTCCTGTTTCAGAGAACGATCAAGGCCTTTCTCTGGATTGTGGTGCTGATCCTGGCCTTGGCGAATGCCGGATTCGATGTCTCCGGCTTTTTGGCGGGCCTTGGAGTGATGGGTTTTGTCGTTGGTTTTGCGGTCAAGGATGTGCTCTCGAACTTGGCGGCCGGGATGTTCCTGCTTGTGAAACGGCCCTTCAATGTCGGGGAGTTCGTCAAGGTGGCAGGGGTCCAGGGCAGGGTCGAGGAGATGACCCTGTCTTCTTGCCTCATCATCACCGAGGAAAACCACCACGTGACCGTCCCGAACGCCAAGATCTGGGGCAACCCCATACGAAATCTGTCGCGTGGGGGATCCGAACCCGGGCCCAGCAATTCCTGACCTGGTGGTCTCCCCAGCTCGGCACTTGCCGCGGCCTGAGCATTGTAGCTTTGCGTGAAGCTCGCCCGCTTGTTCTTGCGCATGATCCTGGCGTCGGGATCGCTCAGATTGCACTGCTCGCTGGCGTCTAATCTTGCGACAGAGCGAGGCGGTTCTGAAAAATATGAAACGAAGCCACCCCGTTGCGCGAGATGGCGCGACACTTCTTGGAATTTTGCGATCAATTCAGCAGGCACATTGTCGGCGTAAGGTTGTAACAAAATCAGTCATGCCGTAGTTGTCCAGAAACTCGATTATAACAGAATGCGCTGGTTTCCAGTCTCTTGCGGAGCCTGTTCTGAGGCCGCTCCTCCACCTCGGCCAGGAGCTTGCGCGCCTTCAGGGCGGACTCGAGGTCGGCATTCTCCTGTTGGGGGTCGGCTCCCTTCAATCCATGCGTCTGCATGAACTCGCGCCACGTCGTGCAATCCGTTCGCGGCCGGCTTCGGGGCGCTCTTCCGCTTCTTCCACGTGTTGATCGACTGCCGGCTCACGCCGAGGATGGCAGCCAATTCGACATAGCTCGGTGCAGTGGAGGGAGACGCACCCGCTCCGCTCGCCATCGATTGCAGCATGGCTCGCTCGGCCCGGGTCAGCTTCCCGCCCTTCTGCACACGGGCTACCAGGTTGGTGAAGTCGCGAGTAAGGAGCTTCTTGGCGATGTCGGGGGAGAGGTTCTCCATGTGATCCCGTCCGTCGCGTCAATCTGGCCGGTGGCGCGGTAGAAATCCGTAGTGGAAATCACTACTCGCACTTTCCCTCTCGTTCGTCCAGCGCCTCGATGAATGATGAGAAGTTGTCATTGGCGGTGTCTTTAGCGTCTTGGAGAGAAACGAACAGTCCCACCGGATCGAATTCGATCTCGGTAACCCAGTAGGCATCTCCGAATCGCATGATGCGGATGTGGAATACTTCCTGGTCCCCCCACGCTGGAATTGAGTCGGCCTCTTTAGATTCCTCAAGAATCAGCTCATGAATTTCGTCGTCAATGTAGGCTTTGTCCTCTCCGAGATCTTCGCCAGCGCGAAGTTTATCCAAAATCTCAGCAGCGCGCTTTCCAAACTGCCGCCTTAGCGCCTTCTGAACATTCTTCATTTCACAGAACGACTGGTAGAAGGCTTCGATCGGTTTCGTGGTCGAACACACCAACGGATCATACATAGCTGTAATTCGTAGCTCCTCCCGTTCATGACGTCGAGTGAGATGTGCCAGTTGACTCCACTCTCCCGGCCATGAGCATCCCCGTGCACTGTGCCCACAACCCGTAGTGTCCAGAAATTCGATTACAACGGAGTGCGCTGATTTCCAGTCTGTTGAGGATCCTGAAGCTCCATGAATTCAGGGCTGGAAAAGGAAATTCCTAGCAGCCCACAACCCGGGCGCGCCCGGGGGAGGATATCGATGAAACTCAATGACTTATGGCAAGGGTCGCCGGTCCAGTTTCATAAGAGTAACCAGAACTGCCGCCCGCGGCGTGGCGGATTGCTTCGCTATTACTACCGGGATGCGGCGTGAACCCATGCACTACCAGCGATTCCAATTTTCGGACACTACGGGGTCGAGCGGCTGCCAGATCTACGCCTCGGTGCCCTGCGGAGTGCCTCCCCCGCCGCTGGAAAAGAAGGATTCCATTCGGCGGCGCAGGTCCTCGTAGAACGTCTGGGCCATTTCCTCGAGCATGCTGGCATGGGCCCCGGCACGTTCCCCGGGCTTGGACGCGATGCGCTCGCGTTCTTCCTCCATATTCGCTTCAAAGGAGCGCTCCAGACTCATGAGGGACTCCAGGAACTCCTTGGCCGCGCGCGAGCGATCTACGCCATCCACGAGTGCACGTTCGAGGGGACGATCCTTCGTCGCGAGCAGCAATCCTCCCCCTTCGAGATTGTCCATGTACCGTTCGTAGCTGTTGAGAAATGCTTCCCGTTCCTTCTCGAAGCGCACTTCGTCGCAATCGACCAGCGTGTCATAAGGGCCGGGTTTGGAGAAAAACTTCACCACCAGCGGGATCGTGTCGATGAGCATGAACAATCCTGCCAGCACGAGGTAGGCGACCAACGCGAACTGCCCGCCGTTATCTCCCGCCTTGAAAAGGCCGTGAAGCGCCATCGTCTGGGTGAGGATGTCCCGCCGCGGTTCAGCCATGATCGCCGCCGTTCGCGTGCGTTCGTCGTTGTCGAGGGCCGCCGATCCGGCGTGCAGGCGATCGAGTTCGCGCTGGTGCGAGGCGATTTGGAGGTCGATGCCCACGCGCACGCTCTTCTGCTGCTCCACGAAGAGATCGACCTGCTGTTCCTGCACCTTGTTTTGCAGGGTGGCCACCCTCTTGCGTTCCAGTTCGATCGCCTCGGCCTTGATCGCGCCCGCGGCCAGGAACTCGGTGGTGACCTGCTCGTCGATCGAGTTCATCAGTTCGCGCACCTGCGCAGCCTCATTCGTCAGGGCCATTAGGTGTGCGCTGAGCCTCTTTGTCTCAGCTCGGCGCCAGCTGAGTTGATCCTCCTTGATGCTGCGTGCGCGGGGTCCGAGGCCGCGGATTCCGCTCCGCTGGCCGTTGATTTCGCGCTCGAACTCAGTCTGCCAGAAATTGAGCTCGCCCTGGAGTTTCTCGTATTTTACCTGCAGCGTTGCGCTTTGCGTCTCGATCGCGGCGAGGCGGTCGGCCTGCGTCTTGGTCGCGTCGGTGACGCTTTGTTGCAACTCGGCCTGTTCGGCGGCGTCGAGTCCTTCGACCGGAGCTCCTTCACCGGCTCGGTCGTTCTCGATGATGAAATTGGCCTCGTAGGTCGCATCACGCTGGTTGCGCAGGCGATTGATCTTTTCATCGATGGCTTCGGCCTGCGCGGCGACTTGGCCCTGGTTGGTAATGAACTGGTGGCGCAACTCGGCGATTTCCTGTTCGCGCTCTTCCTCGATGACGGAGCTCACCGTGTCCTTGAAGAGCATGAGAGCCAGCGGGTGGGAAATCGATAGCCCCATCAAGAGGGCCACTACGATGCGCAACGAGAACTGCGAGATCTTGCGGAAGAAGCTCTGGTAGGGGCGGTAGGTGGCGAGGAGCGCGCGGTCGATGGTGAGAATGATGAACCCCCACACGAGCGCGACCGGCACGATCACCCTCCAGTCGGCCGTCAAGGTCGAGAGCGCATAGGAACACGCCATGATCGCGAAAGCGGTCGGCACGAGGACGGTCGCGCCAAAGGCGACGTACTTGCGCTGTTCCCATTCGGGGCAGGACTCGAGACTCTCGGTACTGGCGCCCGAGAGCCAGAAGAAGAGGCGGCGGAAGGACGCTTGGAAACGGCTGGACTGCGGCATCAGGTCAGATGGAGATTTGGAAAGTCAAGAAGTCAGTAGATTGTGACTATTTAATTTCAGGAACTAGCGGTTCCTACCGGAAAAGCGAGTTATTTGTCCCGGTTATTTGTCCCGGATACCCTGCCGCCCGTTTGGGGCGAGGGATCGGGATTAGGGCTGCACCCCCACCTACCCCGGCTCCTGGAGCTTCACGGGCCGGGGTAGGTGGGGGTGCAACTTGGTGAAGCTGATGGTGACCTTGGCGGGCTGGATCAACCAGCAGCGGGAGCCGCGGCTGGGCGGATTGCTTCGCTACTACCACCGGGATGCCGCGTGAAACCGACGATTTCAATTTTCGGACACTACGCGAAGCGAGGTGTGCCTCACTACATCCGTAGTGACAATGGACCGGAGTTCATCGCCCGGGACGTTCAGAACTGGCTCGCCGAGATGGGGATCGGCACGATCTACATCGAACCTGGAAGCCTTTGCCAGAACCATGCCCTTTGGGGGCCAGTTGGAATGTTAGGTTCCGGCTGGCAAAGGAAATTCCTAGCCGTAAGAATCAGAAACCAGCAAGTCCATGAAATCGAGAAAGAGAACAGAAAAACAACTGGCTTTCGCCGCTGCAGCGGTGGGGTCACTCCTCACCGCCAACGCCGATCTGCTCGTCTACGAACCCTTCGACTACGCGGACGGGTCGACCCTCACCGGGCAGGGTGGTGCCTTAGGCACGACTGGCACCTGGACGGCCAATGAAACTCACAACGGTGATTGGTATGTCCACGGGGAAGGCATCAGTGCGGATATCGTCGTCGCCCCCGGTCCGGTCCTCAACCACTTCGACGGGATTGTTGACAACCTGCCGACGTCGGGCAGTTATGTGGGCCTTCCCGGCCCGGCGGATGTGGGCCGCGGTCCGGACGAGGATTTTGAGATCGGCCGCAACATGGATGCGAGCATCGCGCTGGACCCAAGCGTGACCGCGACCTTCCAATCCGGAACCACGACCTGGTTCAGTTATCTGGCGGTGAAGGCCTGGGACCGCAACGAGGAAACTCCGAATTTGGTAATCGGAACGGACCCGGCGCCAGCCGGATCCCGTGGCGACAATTATGGTGGCATTGGGAATGGCTTCAGCGGATTCGGAACTGGTGGCGGTCCGACTCGCAACAATCGGACCAGAATCTATCCAATGTTTTACGATGCCGGCCAGTACTCCAATGTGAACGGTGCAATTCCGGGCAATGCGTATAATCAAGCCGCTTTCGAAGTGAGTGCAGCCGACAGTTTCGTTTGGCAGGAAAACGATGGCGACGGAAATTTCGGCGCGCCAAATATTGTGATCGGCAAGATCCAGTGGGACGCCGAGGCCGGTGGGGAGGATATCATCACGGTCGTTCGTTTCCTGGAAGACGAGACCCTTGAGGAGGCGGGATTCGACGCCTTGGTTGCCGCCCAACCCAATCTCTCCAGCGCCAACTGGGCTGACGCCGATAAGCCAGATCTCGACCAGGGCCAGCTTGACACCATAACCTTTATGGGCCTCAAATTCTTCGTCGACGAGATCCGCATCGGCACGACCTTCGACGATGTGGTCCGAGGCGGCGTCAGCCCCTCCATCCCGGCCCAACTGATCATTGCAAGCGACGGCGTTGATCTTCGATTCGAGTGGGAGAGCCAGTCGGGCATGCTTTACAATCTCCGCAGCGAGACCGATCCATCCAACGGCGAACCCAAGAGCTGGCCGATCTTCGAGCGGCGTGGGGACATTGAGGCGACGCCCCCGGAGAACACCCTCACCATTCCACTTCCGGCTGATGCCTCCCGCTACTTCGTGGTCCAGGAATTTCCCAAACCTCCGGTGGTGGTCTTTGAGGATAACTTCGACGGTCGCAACGATCTGGCCCCCTGGACCAATTCCAGCCCTGACGGGAATCCCTGGGAACTCGGTGTTCCGACCGCAGTTCTCGGCCCTCCGAGCG
>JAYGGC010000206.1:0-15409 GCA_046581525.1 Roseibacillus sp.
GAAAGTGGAGGCCGGGCACCTCATCCGCGCCGGCGTTCTCCTTGGCGCCGTCCTCCTCGGATTGATCGCGGTCGCGATCCTGGCCTCCAAGCGCGGAAAACAGGTGAGCTAGGAGTTCGACAACTCTGAAATGATGGGTAGGCCCGCCAGAGAATAGCGGACTGGCAAGATGGCGAACTGGAGTGAATGGAGTCATTCTCGACCGTTCGTCACCGCCGCCAGTGCTTCATTCCACCAGGGAATACTCGTCAGTTCTGAGTTGTTGGACTACCAGACCATCAGTTGAAACTGCGTCAATTCGTCGGGTCATTCCGTCCCGACCCGCGTCGATTTGGAGCAAAGTGGCTCTATGACCCATCGGGCAGGGCGCGCCGAATTGGACTCTACTCACTTGGAAGAGAGGGAGTTACGGGAATCCGGATCGCAGTTGGCCCGGCGACTGCAAGAAGAGGGACAACAACCCGATCTAAAAATACGACATGAAACTAAGCAGACGATTCAGCAATCCGGCCGTCGACCTCCTCTCGGAGTTCGACCAATTATTCAGCCGGGCATTCAACCGCCCGGTCTTCCTGGGAGAGCGCAACACCGGAGGCAACACCGGAGGCGCCATCGGAGTCTACGAGGCCGATGCGGCCTGGCACCTGCGCACCGACCTGCCAGGGTTCACCAAAGAGGACGTCGAACTCCGCCTTGGGGATGGAGTTCTCCATCTCGCCGCGGAGCGAAAAGACAGCGAGCACCCCTTTCATTCCCGCATCGAGAGAACCTTCCGCGTCCCCGATCACATCGATCCCGCGGGAATCACCGCCCGGCTTGAGAATGGAATTCTTGAGCTGACTCTCCCGAAACTAGAGCCCAAGGCTCCGGATAGCCTCCGCATCGAAGTCAAGTGAGCGACAATTTGTCCAATCCCAATCAACAATTCTCATGAATACAATATCATCTTCAAGCAGTCAGTCGTCTTGTGGTGGGACCTGCGACGGTGGAGGGTCCGCCCCGGCGGTAAAGCCGGACTATCGCATCGAGCGACACGATGAGGGCGTCACCCTCCACCTCGCCCTCCCCGGGGTCTCCAAGGATCAAGTCGGGGTTTCCCTTGAGCAGGGACTCCTCACGATCACCGGAGAGCGCACCGTGACCGTCCCGGAAGCGTGGAAGGCGCACCGCGAACTCCCCCATCCCGCGACCTACAAACTGGTCGTGCGGCTTCACCGTGAGCTCGATCCCACCAGCATCCGGGCCAATCTCGCGGACGGCGTGCTCCGCCTGGGAATCGAGCGCCATGAGGCTGCCAAACCGCGCACCATTGAGGTGAACTGACAGAATTCAAAGCTTCAGAATAGGGCCGGGTCGTCCCCTGCGGGACGGCCCGCACCTTTGTCTCGACACCGCCCCGATCTCGCGCAATTTAAGTGGGAAATGCGAGAGGTAACTGATCAGATCCGCGGCTTCCTGCAGTACATTGCCCTGCAATTCATCGATCACCCCGAGAGGGCCCAACTCCGGGTGGCGGAAGTGGATTCCGAGCACCTCTCCTTTCGCCTGATCCTCGACCACACCGACGTGGCCATGCTGATCGGCCGGGGCGGCTTCACTGCGGGTGCCATTCGGAGCGTCCTCAACGCCGCTGCCGAACGCAAGGGTGTCAAAGTCACCTTGCGCATCCACTCGGTCGAAGAGGAACAGCAACGCCTCGCCGAACTCGAAGCCAAAGAGATCATCGACGACGGCTCCAATCCGTAGGAAGGGGAAGCCCTTCCGCTACGATCGTCGCCCTCACTCTTGCGCCATTTCCGCTAGTCCGGAGCCACCGCGTGAAGCGAGATCTTGTGCTGCTCGCACAACCGCTTTACATCGTCCATCCCGAGCAGGAGCGTCTTGCCGGCCTCGATCACAATCGCGGAGACGCCTGCTTCGTGACACGAGTTGACCGTATGGGGGCCGACCACCGGAACATCGAACCGCAGATCCTGTTTCGGTTTGGAGACTTTCACGAGCTTCACGTTTTTCCCTTTCCCCAGTTCCCCGCCCCGCCGGACACACTTGTCGGTGCCCTCAAAGGCCTCCACCGCGAGCACCGTCCCTTGCCGCACCACCACCGACTGCCCGATATCGAGTCGGCTCGTCTCCTTCGCAATCCGCATTCCAAAGACCGCATCCTCGAGCCCCTTGTCCTTCAGCTTGGGACCAAAGACGTGCCCCGCACCAGGTAGACAATCTTCAAGGAACGTGGTCGACGGCAAGACCGTGATCCCCTCGCGCTCCAATTCGCCGGCCACTGCTCCGAAGAGAGACTCCGCATTGCGCTCCTTCAACTTTGCCAGGAGCGTGATGATTCGAAGGTCCGGGCGGAAATCATAGAGCCGGTTCGGTGAGATTTGCCCCACCATCACGCACTCCTTCACGCCTTCTTTCTGGAAAAACTTGATCATTTTCACGAGCTGCCCGACCCGAAACCACTCCAGGACATCGACCTCCTCCTCCAGCTCGGGCTTGGTCTCATCTTTGAACGCGGCCACCACCACCCGCACGCCTTGGGGCCTGGCTGCACGTACAAAGGTCTCCGGGTAGATCCCGTTGCCCGCAATTACTCCGATCGTCCGCTCCTCTGACATCACCCCGATTCAATCCGGCCCAGCGCCAACTGAAAACTGAAAAGTCCCCGCACACTGCTTGCATCGGGCCCGCCTTCTCCTATGGTCAGCCCTAGCTACCAAACACCATGCAATATCTTCCCTATGCCCTCGCCGGGATCGGCTCGATTCTCGCGATCATCTTATTCACAGTCCTTCTCAAGTTCTTTACCACTTGGTTCCGGGCCAAATTGGCGGACGCACCCGTTACCTGGCCCAGCCTGATCGGGATGTTCTTCCGAAAAGTCCCTTATGGAATGATCACCGACAGCCGGATCACGGCAGTCAAGGCGGGGCTCGAATTCTCAACGGATCAACTGGAAGCCCACTTCCTCTCCGGGGGCGCGGTGCCCTCCGTGGTTCTGGCCTGCATCGCGGCCGACAAGGCCGGCATTAGTCTCTCCTTTGACCGGGCTTGCGCGATCGATCTCGCCACCAAGGACACGGGCAAAAGCGTCCTCGAAGCGGTCCGCACTTCCATCAACCCGAAAGTCATCGATTGCCCCAATCCTGCCACCGGGGTCAGCAAGATCACCGCGGTCGCCAAGGACGGCATCGGCGTGAACGTCCGGGCCCGAGTCACGGTCCGGACCAACCTCGATCGCTTTGTGGGCGGCGCGACTGAAGAAACCATTATTGCGCGGGTCGGCGAAGGCATCGTCACTTCGGTCGGCTCCGCAGCTTCTTACAAGGCGGTGCTCGAGAATCCCGATAATATCTCCAAGCTCGTCCTCGCGAAAGGGGTCGATTCCTCCACCGCCTTCGAGATTCTTTCCATCGACATCGCGGACGTGGATGTCGCGGACAATGTCGGCGCCCGCCTCCAGACCGAGCAAGCCGAGGCCGACAAACAAGTCGCCCAGGCCAAGGCCGAGATGCGCCGCGCCGCCGCCGTGGCCTCCGAGCAGGAGATGGCCGCCCGCACCCAGGAGATGCGCGCCAAGGTCGTCGAAGCAGAAGCCCAGGTTCCCCTCGCGATCTCGGAAGCCTTCCGTGCGGGCAATCTCGGCGTCATGGACTATGTGAAATACCAGAACGTGCGCGCCGACACAAAGATGCGCGACTCCATCGCCGAGGGTGACGCATCGGAAGAATCGAATTCTCTGTAATCACCATCTCGCTTCGCCGTGGACATCCTCAAGGATCCCAACGCCATCATCGTCCTGGTGATCATGGTCATCGGGGGCCTGAAGTGGTTCTTCGACAGCTTCAAGAGCAGCAAGGGAGACCCGGATGAGCCCAGCGAGGATCCCTATGTCGACCTCTACGAGGAGACTCGCCAGCAGATCCAGGAACGCCAGGCCCGGCAGTATCCCTCGCGGCAGGAAGCCCAGCAAAGATTGGAGGAGTATGCACCCGAACCGAGCATTTTTGAACCGGTCTCCACATCCTCACCGATTCTTTCCGCGCCACCTCCAATCCCCCGCCCGGCCAGGTCTGCTCGGCCCAAGCCGACCGGGCCCCTCGCTCTGAGCTCCGCGGAGCAAGCGGCCCTCAAACGGGTGCAGACTCACGGAATGGGCGGGCACTCCCAGCGCAAGCGCGCTGCGCGCAGCCCGGTCCGCCGCCTCCTCTCCTCCCCCACGGCAGCGCGCGATGCCATCGTGCTGCGTGAAATTCTTGGGCCGCCCAAGGGTGCGATGTAAGGCCCGCTGGTTGGGGGCGTGGGTGCACTGCGTTCATGCTATTTCGTCACTTGCACCCTGCCCGGTGTGCGACGACGCTGGAGAGTGATCCGCCCAATCCCGCGCTGGAGGAATTCCATGCATGATCCAGTCCTCTCGCATCCCGCAGTTCCTTCATGATAGGAGGACTGCCGGCGGTGGGAATCGAACCCACACTCCCTAGGGAACGCGATTTTGAATCGCGCGCGTCTACCAATTCCGCCACGCCGGCTGCGGCGGCAGTCTCAGTTTCGCCCGTCTCGATGTCAAGGGTTCGCAATTTTCAATCGCCCGTTGCGTGAGACCGTCCGGGGAGACATCCCGGCACGCGGAGCGCTTGCCCACTGCGACCGCGATGGCAGGGCGGTCGCTCCGGCTGCCATGGCCCCGGGACATGTGCTACGCAATGATATCCTTCAGCGCCTCGCCATGCACATTGGTCAGTCGTCGTTGAATGCCGTTGTGGTAGTAGGTCAGTCGCTGATGATCGATGCCAAGGAGGTGGAGCACGGTGGCGTGGAAATCGTGCCAGGGCACCGGGTTGGCGTCGGCCTTGTAGCCCAATTCGTCGGTGGATCCGTAGGAGAATCCGGGCTTGAGACCGGCGCCCGCCATCCAGACACTGAAGCCAACGTGGTTGTGGTCGCGACCGGTGCCCACCTTGTCGGCGGCTGATTGCGTGAAGGGGGTGCGCCCAAACTCCGAGGTGAAGAGCACCAGGGTGTCGTCCAGCATACCGCGCAAGCGGAGGTCCTTGATGAGAGCCGCCACTGGTTGATCGATACGACCAGCTTCACGGCCGTGATTGCGCTTCATGTCCTCGTGCCCGTCCCAGTTGATTCGCGGCGAGCCGAAGGATCCGCCCGAGAACAACTGCACGTGGCGGACCCCGCGTTCAAGGAGTCGCCGGGCCAGGAGACAACTGCGGCCGAAGTCCCTGGTCTCCTTTCCGTTCAGTCCGTAAAGCTCCTTGGTGGCCTCCGTCTCGCTCTGCAGGCCGGTCACTTCGGGCACCGCGAGTTGCATGCGCGCCGCCAGTTTATAGCTGGCAATGCGGGCCGCAAACGCATCCTCGAGCCCGTTCTCCTCGATGTGCAGGCGGTTCATCTTCTCCAACAAGGAGCGGGTCTCCATTTCGACATTGGGCGCGATCTCCCGCGCCGGAAAGAGATTGCTGATGGCATCACCCTCCCCGCTGGTGCGGAAGGGGACTCCCTGGTGCACCGCCGGGAGAAAGCCGTTGGTCCAGTTGCTCGTCGATCCCGCGGGCAACCCGCGTGAATCCGGCAGCACGACGTAGGTGGGGAGATCCTCCGTCATGTTCCCAAGTCCGTAGGAAACCCACGAGCCCATCACGGGGAAACCATTGAAGCGAAATCCACTGCTCTCCTGAAAGGTCGCCGGAGTGTGACTGGAAGACTCGGCCACCATCGACTTGATCACCGTCAACTCGTCGGCCACCGTCGCGATGTTCGGAAAGAGATCCGAGACCCAGAGGCCACTCTCGCCGCGCTGCTTGAACTCCCAGTCGCTGGATCGCAAGAGACCGACCTTTCCGAAGAAAACATCCGGTTTCTCCTCCGCGGCAAGCGACTTTCCGTGCATCGTCTTGAGCTTGGGCTTGTAATCGAAGGAATCCACCTGGCTCAGACCACCGCAGAGGCAGATGTGAATCACGCGCTTCGCTCGCGGCGGGTAATGGGACTCTTTCGGCTGGGTCGCCAGTCCGTCGCGGATGAGCAGCGATGACAGGGCCGCTCCGCCCAACCCGCGACTGGTCCAATCGAAAAAGCCTCTCCTGCTGAGGAGCGATGACTCTGCCGGCGTGCTGAAAGGGTTCCCGTTCATCAGTTTACGTAAAGAAACTCGTTGGAGTTGAAGAGGACCCGACAGAAGGCAGCGAGACCATTCCTCTCGATAAATCCGGCAGTCAGATCGAGTTCCCTGGGCTTTGCAGGCCGACCGAAGGCCAACTCAAATCCCCGCGCAGCCTGCGACCTGGCATCACTCTGCCCGGCTTCGAGCCGCTTGGCAAAGTGATCCGACATTCGAAGAACGAACGACGTGTTCATCAACGAGAGAGCGCCCAGGGGGGTGGTCGTCACGCTGCGAACCGGTGCGGCCGCGGAAGGATCGGGACAATCGAGCGGTGCGAGCAGTGGATGCACACTTCCGCGCGCCCACGTCCGGTAGATACTCCGCCGATTGAATTCGGCGCCCTCCGGGTCAATCGGATCGTAAACCCACGAACCCTTGTGCCTGTACATCTTGAAGTCGCGAAACCCGGGTCCACCCGGAACCGGATTCAATTGCCCGGCCACTTTCAGGATCGCATCGCGAATGATTTCCGCCTCGAGGCGCGAGGGAGTGTGGCGCCAGAGGAGGACATTCCCTGCATCCACGCTCTGCGCCTTCGGATTGGACTTCGAGGATTGGCGATAGGTTGCGGAGTCGACAATCAAGTGGTGCATCTTCTTGATACTCCATCCCTGCGCCTTGAACTCCGAGGCCAACCAGTCGAGCAATTCAGGATGCGAGGGCACACCCCCGCTGAATCCCAGGTCATTCGGCGTCTTCACCAGGCCCTGCCCGAAGTGGTAGTGCCAGATCCGGTTCATCATGACCCGCGCAAAGAGCGGGTTGTCCGGGGCGGTGACCCACTCCGCAAGCCTCTTGCGACGTTCACCCTCCGGAGCATTCGGCTTCAGTCCGAAGTCCGCAGACAATCCACTCTTCACCGCCGACACCCCGCCCGCGGAAACTTCCTCGCCCTGCTCGAACGGGCTGCCCCGCACCAGCAGATGCCGAACAGGAGCCCCCTTGGGCGTGACGGTATAGACTCTCTTCTGTCCCTGACTCTTCAAGGCGCCGCTCAAGCGTGCGATCTCGGCCTTCCACCCTTCCCTCGTCTTCCTTTGCCCTGGCGCCAAGGCCGCCACAAGTTCTGCCTCGGTCACGATCTTGATGTTCGCGGAAAGCGCCACCTCTTCGGCGGTGAGCGCCCGATCATAGAGTTGCGCCCGATCGATCCTCCCCGCCAACATGCGCCCGCCTCCGGCCGAGGTCCCGTGACGCAATCCGAAGATGATTTGGTTGCTACCGGCGGCGTAAGTCGCAACGCCTGTCTTGTAGGGTTTTCCGTAGGTCCTGCCGTTCCGATACCCGGTGATTGTGCCGTCGCCCTGGTAAACGATGGCGATGTGGACGAACTGGTTTGCGGCCTCCTTCTCGCCTTCTGCACCTCCGAAACTCTTCGTCCGGCTAAAGCCCGAACTCCCCGACATCCACCGGCCCGGTTCGCGCTCTCCAAAGACGATGGCATCGAACTGCACTCCGTTCATTCCTTGAATGGAAATCGCTGCCCCGCCGCGTTGTCCGAGGTTGTCCAACTTCACCCACACTTCCAGCGTTCGCGCCTGGATCTTCTTGGTGAGCGGTGCGCTGGCCACATAGGCGCTCTTGCCATCGAGCACGAGGGCGCCGCCTTCCACCCGCGCGCCACCTTGGGCCACTCCGTGCAATTGCCCAATCTCATCCTTCAAGTCGCGGTCGAAGGTCCACCGCGATACCGGCTGCGGAGGATTCGGTCGATTCACAGCTGACACCTCTTGCTGAGCCAGGAGGCGTTGCCGAATCCTGGAATCAGCTTCCGCAAGCTTCTTGCTGATCGCATCGAGTTCCTTCCGCAACTTGGTTGCATCAGAACTCGCCGGCACGTTGCGATCACCGCGATGCACCCCCGCGAGGGCCGATGCCATCTGGAAGTATTCCTTCTGCAGGATGGGATCGAACTTGTGATCGTGACAGCGCGCGCAATTTACCGTGAGCCCGAGAAAACTTTGCGCGACCGTTCCCACCAAATCTGCCATCTCGTCCTCGCGCATGATCTTGCGCTGCTTGTCTCCCGCCGGCTTCAAGCCATCGAAGGCGCCACAAACCAGGAAGCTGGTCGCCGTGATCGCCCCGGGATTATTCTTCTCAAGCACGTCGCCCGCGATCTGCAATCGTGCAAAGCGATCGTAGGGCATGTCCTCGTTCAAGGCCTCGATCACCCAGTCGCGATAGGGCCACGCATTGGGACGGAGCTGATCGTATTCAAATCCGTTGCTCTCGCCAAAGCGAGCGACATCAAGCCAGTGCCGCGCCCAGCGTTCTCCGTAGTGCGGCGATGCGAGCAGGGTCTCGACGTCGGCGGACGCACCGGGATCGGGCGGCAACCCGATCAACCCGTAGTGAAGGCGGCGACCAAGAACCTGCGCGTTCGCTTCCGGCGCCGGCGCCAATCCCTTCGCCTCAAGTTTTGCGAGGACGAACCGATCAATCGGATTTCGCACCCACTCCTGCTGGTTGACAGCTGGCGGCGTCGGCCGCGCCAACTTCTGGAGAGACCACCAATCCCCATCGGCCCGTTCGGAAATGGCAGATCCGCTCATTGCGAACACGGCCAGCAGCGGCAGCCCCCCCTGGGCCCACCCTGATCTCCGGTAATTCATCAGAAGATTCTCTCCACGCCCAATTGTGAAGGCAAGCCAAAGGGAGGGTCCTAGTCCGAAGAGACCACGCTCAAACCCGAATGGCACTTGGTTGAGATCGGGTTTCGGCGGCAGGGTAGGCTTTAGTTTGCCTCCGAAACCCCAACTTCGCAGGCTGAAGCCTACCCTACGGAATTCCGGCACTCCGGGGTGAGCCCCTAACCAAGTGCCTTCGCCCCGACCCTACTGCAGGAGCAGTTCCCCATCAGGCACGAGGAGTTCCAGGCAATGGAGGATCGAACCTGCCAGCTCCGTCTTGCGTTGCAGGAGCGCGTGGGAGTGCATGTTCCTCAGCATCCGCGAGATCGTCGCTCGCGGCGGACTGGCCAGCAAATCGGTGCGGGGATCGAAACCCAGGACTGTTCGCGCGAGTTCCGCCGGCGTGGTCACTCTCCATCCCTCGTAGGGATTCACAATGATGTCCGACCGGTCCTCGCCGATCGGTGCCCGGGCGCCATCATACTTGATCATGTAGCGCCCCGGGATGGGCAATCCAACAACCGGAAGGTCCAGCCGTCGCGCCACCGCCACCGCAATTTCCGACAGCAGAATTGGAAGTCCCTTCTTTCGCGCGATCACTCGGTGGATCGAACTGTTCTCCGGATTGACATAGGTGATCTCATCTCCCTGGAGTCCGATCTCCTCCTTCAACACTCCCGTCAGTGCCGCCATGACCTCCGCGGGAGGCATGCTCTTCGGGTCACCCTTTGGTCCCAGCTTCTTGCGAACGGCTGCCGCCATCCGATCCAGGCTCCCTGTTACGGACTTTTCCTCGAGATCAGGATCAAGCAACAAGGCGATCACCCACATCGTGTGTTCGACATCAAGCTCATCGTCCGGCTTCTTGCCCATCGCCTCGAACTCCACGGAAATCGTCTGGAAGCGAATGGTCGCGACCAACTTGGCAGCCCGGATCCTGCGCTCGGGCGAATCACTCCTCGTCGCCTTCAGGAGACTGGGCACCGCGGGCGGCCCAATCTTCAACAAGTCCTTCCTGGCCTGCTCCCGAACCGCATAGTGTTCGTCGTCCAGCGCGGCGATCATCCCGGCGATCGCGACCTCGTTCGCGTCCCTTGCTTCTTCCGCACCCGGACTCGCGGCTGCCATCAGGACGACCGCACCCAGGGTGCGCATTCCACGAGTCGACCAGTGGCGGACGCTCAGAAAATTCATGGGACATTCCTACTCCAGAACCGGCTGCTCCTCAAGCAAAGGGACCGCCTCCGTGGCCTGGGGACCGGCCTCTGTCTCCACCGCCTCCCGGGTCTCGGCGTCCAACCCCTCGAGCCACTTCTGCGCCTCGGCTTCATCGGCGCCATTCCAACGATTGTAGATTTGCCGGTAGGTCGACTCCCTCGACTCCTGCTCCTCAATCCTGTTGGCCCAGTCCGCGGCATCCTCGTAATTGTCACTCCACTGCAGGCGATTGGAAGTCTGCTGATACAGAGCATCGGTGCGCAGTTCCGCCGGCTGTTGGTCCAACCACGCCTCCGCACTCTCCGAGTCATGGGTCATCCACTGCGAAAACGACTGGGCAACTGCTTCTCCCCGGTCTTCGTTCTCTCCAAGATTCTCCAGGCGCCAGGTCAAGGCGGCTTCGGCGTCCATATTGGCCCAACTGGCAGCCACCTGCGTGCGCATGCTATTTTGTGTCTCCTCGTCCCACTCGCGGGAATCGATAAAAGCGACTGCTTCCTGCGGATCCTGGAAAGCCCACATCGTCACCATCGATTGCAGGGCTTCATCCTTCAGTTTCTTGTCATCCAGGGTCTCCAACTGCCGCACGAATTCGTCCCGCCGGGCCGGATCCATGACCGTCTGCATTCCAATCATGCTGATCGCAGTTTTCTTCTCCTGGCGGTTCAAGTCTCCCATACGGGCGAAGGCCTTCCCCATGTCTTGCTGCGCGAGGGCGGCATACATCATGGGGCCGATGGCACTGCCCATCATGCCGCCCTTCTTGACCGTATCACGATTCTCCTCGAACCACTCCCACGCCCCTTCCGAATCAGTCTTCGCCCACGCCATCAGCCCGCTCATCACACCCATCCCCTTCGTCATCTGGTTCTTGCTCGCGAGGGAATACTCCAAGGCGCCCCGTCCATCCTGTTTGGCCCAGAGATTGATGAGCATCATCGAAATCATCATTTTTGACTGGGAGCCCCCCTCCATCGATTCGAGTTCTGAGAGGGCCGTCTGGATCTCATCCGGTGACATCCAACGAATCGCTTCGTAAGCGCCAAACAGCACGTCGAAGTCCATCCCCACCATGGGTGAGTATTCCAGCTCCCTCGCTACCTGCCGAATCGTGGAAGCCGCACTCCGTCTCGATTTCCCGGGGGCACCGGCCCCGCTCCGTCGATCGAGCGACCCTCCGCCACGACTCCCCGTGCCGGCGGCCCCCAAGCGCCCGGCTTGGCCATTCGATCCAGCCTCGTTATCACCAGATCCCCCGGTTGATCTTCCCGCTAGGAATCCGATCGCAACCCCAATCGCGACCAACACACTCGTCACTACCGCACTCACCTTCATATCCAAACTTATGCCCCGAATTTCGGCGGGCGCACGTGAAATCATTGCCTCTGGCGTTCCAAAACCGGGGCGATTTTTTAATAGCCATCGCTGACCGCTCATCATCGCTCCCCACATTCGTCAATTCCAATGGGGCATTGGGCCTTGCCTTGCACTGGCTGGCTCCTAATCTCCGTTGCTTCCCGGAAGGCCCGGGCAGCTCAACTTCATGGACCGCATCTTCGTCGAGAAAAAGCCCGAGTTTAACTCCGAAGCCGGTCCCCTCCTCCACGACCTGAAGACCAGCCTGCAACTGGACGGACTGGAGTCTCTGCGAATCATTCAGCGCTACGACATCGAGGGCTTGAGCACGGAGCAATTCAAGGCCGCCTCCCGGCTCATTCTCTCCGAGCCCCAGGTCGACATTGCCGGGGGCTCCCTGGATCTCGCAGAGGACGAGATCGCCTTCGCAGTCGAGTACCTGCCGGGCCAGTTTGATCAGCGCGCAGATTCCGCGGCACAGTGTGTGCAGATTCTCACCCAGGAACAGCGCCCTCCCATCTCCTCCGCGCGCATCATTGTCTTGAAGGGTGACATCTCGGGGGATGACCTCAAACGGATCAAGGAGTTCACCATCAACACGGTCGATTCGCGGGAAGCCTCCCTGCAGATTCCCGAGACCCTCGGGGTCGCTTCTTCACCTCCTCCCGATGTCGCCATTCTGGATGGGTTTGTCGAACGCGATGAGGCGTCCCTCGCCCAGCTGCGCTCCGAACTGGGGCTCGCCATGAGCGTGGCGGACCTCGCTTTCTGCCGCGATTACTTCCGCGACGAAGAAGAACGCAATCCAACCATCACCGAGGTTCGCATGCTCGACACCTACTGGTCGGACCACTGTCGTCACACCACCTTCCTCACCAGGATCGAAGAGGTCGTCTTCGAGAGCGGCACTGAGGCCATCGAGGAGAGCTACCGGATCTACCAATCCGCTAGGGAAACCGTTTACACCAACGAGGATCGCCCGGTCACCCTGATGGACATCGCCCTGATGGGAATGAAGGAGCTCCGCAAGTCCGGCAAACTCGACAACATCGAGGTTTCCCGCGAGATCAACGCCGCCAGCATCGTCGTCCCCGTCGATGTGGACGGCGAGGAGCAGGAATGGCTCGTGATGTTCAAGAACGAGACCCACAACCATCCAACCGAGATCGAACCGTTCGGTGGAGCCGCCACTTGCCTCGGCGGTGCGATCCGTGACCCTCTCTCGGGCCGCTCCTTCGTTTACCAGGCCATGCGGGTGACCGGTGCCGGCGACCCACGCGCAGCGTTTGAGGACACCCTTCCCGGCAAGCTCCCCCAGCGCAAAATCTGCCAGGTAGCGGCGCACGGTTACAGCTCCTACGGAAACCAGATCGGACTCGCCACTGGCAAGGTCTCCGAAGTCTACCACCCCGGCTACGTGGCCAAGCGCATGGAAGTCGGCGCGGTGATTGCAGCCGCTCCCAGGGAGAACGTCATCCGCGGTGAGCCTGCCACCGGTGATGCCATCCTCCTGATCGGCGGACGCACCGGACGCGATGGCGTGGGCGGTGCAACCGGCTCATCCAAGGAGCACACCGACACCGCCCTCGAGAACAGCGCTGAAGTGCAGAAGGGCGACGCGCCCACTGAGCGCAAGATCCAACGCCTCTTCCGCAATCCCGAGTTCGCAAAGAAGATCAAGGTCTGCAACGATTTCGGAGCCGGTGGAGTCTCGGTCGCAATTGGCGAGATCGCCGACAGCCTCGAGATCGATCTCGACCAGCTCCCCAAGAAGTACGACGGACTCGACGGAACAGAATTGGCCATCGCAGAGTCGCAGGAGCGCATGGCCGTGCTCATCGATCCGGTCGACATCGATTTCATGGTCGCAGCAGCCGACGAGGAAAACCTCGAGTGCGTGAGGGTCGCTACCGTCGCCGATCACGGACGACTCCGCATTTGCTGGCGCGGCAAGCCCATCGTCGACCTGAGCCGCACTTTTCTCGACACCAACGGCGTGCAGGGAAGCAGCCGCGTGCAGGTCACTGTCCCGGACTTCGCCGAGAGCCCGCTTGGCAAATCCATTTCCGCCGTCGACAGTGCCTCCGGGCTTGCCGCGAAGTTTCAAGCAGTTCTCTCCGATCTCAATGCCTGCAGCCAGAAGGGTCTCGGCGAAATGTTCGACGGTTCCGTCGGCGCAGGCACCGTCCTGTGGCCCTTCGGCGGGCAGCACCAATCAACTCCGCCCGACGCGATGGCGGCCAAGATTCCCCTTCTCAAGGGCGAGACCGACACCTGCACCCTCATGAGCTGGGGGTTCAATCCACGCATTGCTTCGTGGAGCCCCTACCACGGCGCGATCTATGCGGTGACTGAATCGGTCTGTCGCATCGTCTCTTCCGGCGGACGGCTCTCCGACATCCGGCTCACCCTGCAGGAGTATTTCGAGAAGCTCGGAAACGACCCGTCCCGTTGGGGCAAACCATTCAGTGCCCTCCTTGGCGCCTACCATGTAGAGCACGCCCTGCGACTCGCTGCGATCGGAGGAAAGGACAGCATGTCGGGCTCCTTCAACGAACTGAATGTCCCGCCCACCCTGGTCTCTTTCGCGGTTGCCCCAGCCAAATGCAGCCAAGCCGTTTCTCCCGAATTCGAGCAGGCCGGCAGTGTCGTGTCACTGATCGACGTTCCCCGGGACCGCCACGGACGCCCCGACTTCGGGGTTCTGCGGGAGGTCTCTGAACAACTCTACAAGCTGACTTCCGAGGGAGGAATCCTTGCCATGCACAGCTTGGGCGAAGGCGGACTCGCCTCCGGAATTGTCACCATGGCAGCGGGTAACGGAATTGGATTTGCCGCCAACGACCAGATCTCCCCGGACGACTACTTCCACGAGCGCTACGCCTCCTTCCTCGTGGAGTCCGCCGAGCCCTTGCCGGCCGGGTGGGGAGCACTTGCAATCGGCAAAACCTCCTCCTCTGCCACCGTGCAAATTGCGGGTGAATCCCTACCTCTCAATGACTTGCTCTCATCCTGGCGCGATCCGCTCGAGGAGATCTATCGCACCCAGGCCACTTCCCCTCATCCGGAGCTTGAATCCTTTCGGTATTCCTCGGGACCCAACATTGGAGTCCCGAAATCCCGGCGCGCAACGCCGAAGGCAGTCATCCCGACCTTTCCGGGAACCAATTCGGAATACGATACCGCCCGCGCCCTTCACGATGCAGGAGCCGAGGCCGAGATCCTCGTCTTCCGCAATCTCGCGCCCCCCGCGGTGGAGGATTCCCTCAAGGCTCTCGCGGCTGCGATTCGGCAATCGCAGATCATGGTCATTCCCGGTGGCTTCAGTTCCGGCGATGAACCAGACGGCTCGGGCAAATTCATTGCCACCGTCCTGCGCAATCCCATCGTGCGCGATGCCGTGGTGGAGCTCCTCACCGAACGCGACGGTCTCATCCTCGGCATCTGCAACGGCTTCCAGGCCCTGATCAAGACCGGCCTGGTGCCCTACGGTGAGATCCGCGATCCCGAACCAGACTCCCCTACCCTCACCTTCAACGACATCGGACGCCACGTCTCGTGCTATGTCACCACTCGGATTGCCTCCAATCTCTCGCCTTGGCTCTCGCAATGCGCAGTCGATGACCTCCACAGAATTCCCGTCTCCCACGGCGAGGGCAAGTTCTACGCCTCTTCTGCAGAGATTCAGCAACTCGCTGCCTCCGGACAGATCGCGACGCAGTATGCCGATCCAGCAGGCAATCCGAGCATGGCAATCGCTGACAACCCAAATGGCTCCCTCTACGCCATCGAAGGCATCACCAGCCCCGACGGCCGCGTCCTCGGAAAGATGGCCCACACCGAACGCCGGGGCACAAATGTCGCCAGGAACATCCCCGGAGAGAAATACCAGCCCTTGTTCGCAGGCGGGGTAAATTACTTCACGGGCTAACTCGGCCTGCCCTCAGCCCGTTGCGACCGTGACACGGAGGCGCACAAAGATGGCACGAACATTGCCCAGAGGCATGATCGCCGTCACCTGCGA
>JAYGGC010000271.1:0-12097 GCA_046581525.1 Roseibacillus sp.
GAAATCTCGGCGCTGGTCCGGACTGGGCTGACTGATCGCATCGAAACGCTCGACGAATTTCGTCAACAACTCGCAGCGGTAGTGCAACGTCGTAACCTAAGCGGAGCTAAAACCAATTGGCAGTTCCGCTCAGAAGACGCACGGGTGAAGCTCCATTCTATTTACCCATCACTTCAATCCTGACACGCCACTAGGTCATCGTCACCCTGAAGCACACGTTCGGAGCGGGAAGGCTACGGGCCCCATTGACTACGCCGGCGCACCCACAGGCTCGGGCAGGGGGCCGTCGCCGTCCTCGATATCGTCCTCGTTCTTCTTCTTGGAAGCAGTCGGAAGGGCCTCCGGCGGGAGGTCGGGCGGCTTCGGTGAACGGGGCGGATTCTTCATCTCGCCCAGTTCGATGAGGTCGGCGATCTGGGCACCGTCGAGGGTCTCATACTCAAGGAGGGCCTGGGCAATGAGCTCAAGCTGCTCGCGCTTGTCGGTGAGCATGCGCTTGGCTTCGGCAAAGGCGCAATCGATGATGCGCTTGATTTCAGAATCGATCTTTTGAGCGGTCTGTTCTGAGTAGGTTTTGGGCTGGGCGATGTCGCGCGCCAGGAAGACCTCTCCGCGGGGTTCCCCATACTCGACCATGCCGAGCTCTTCGCTCATGCCCCACTCGCAAACCATGCGGCGGGCAAGGGCGGTCGCCTGCCGGATATCGCCGGAGGCGCCGCTGGTAACATCACCGAAGACGATCTCTTCCGAGACCCGGCCACCCATCGTGACGATCAGTTCTTCAAGGCCCTCAATCTTGTGATAGTGGAACTTGTCCCCGTCGGGCAGGTGGAAGGCGGCCCCGAGGTAGGGCCCGCGTGGGATGATGGTCACCTTATGGAGCGGGTCGGTGTGCTCCAAGGTGGCGAGAAGCAGGGCGTGGCCGGCTTCGTGGTAAGCGGTGACCCTCTTCTCCTTTTCGCTGAGGGCAAGGCTGCGACGCTCACGTCCCCAACGCACTTTGTCGCGGGCTTCTTCAAGTTCGACGAGAGTGACCGCTTTGAGATCCTTGCTGGCGGCCAGGAGGGCTGCTTCGTTGATGATATTGGCAAGCTCGGCGCCCGAGAATCCAGGAGTGCCGCGAGCGAGGATGCCGAGGTTCGTTCCTGCAGCGAGTTTGATCTTCTTGGCGTGGACCTTGAGAATCTCCTCACGGCCTTTCACATCAGGGAGGGAAATGGTGACTTGACGATCGAAGCGACCCGGTCGCAGGAGAGCCGGATCGAGGACATCGGGGCGATTGGTAGCGGCAATGATGATGACGCCTTCCTGGGTGTCAAAGCCGTCCATCTCGACCAGGAGGGCGTTGAGAGTCTGCTCACGTTCGTCGTGTCCCCCGCCCAGGCCGTGGCCACGGTGGCGCCCCACGGCGTCGATCTCATCGATGAAGATGAGGCAGGGAGCATGCTTCTTCCCCTGCTCAAACATGTCCCGCACGCGGCTTGCGCCCACGCCCACAAACATTTCGACAAAATCGGAGCCACTGATCGTGAAGAAGGGCACACTGGCCTCCCCGGCGATCGCGCGGGCGAGGAGGGTCTTCCCTGTGCCGGGCGCGCCGACCATGAGGACGCCCTTGGGAATGCTTGCCCCCAGCTTCTGGAACTTGCGGGGGTCCTTGAGAAACTCGACGATCTCCCAGAGTTCCTCCTTGGCTTCCTGGATGCCGGCCACGTCGTTGAAGGTGACCTTGTTGCCATCATCCATGTTCGTCATGCGGGCCTTGCTCTTGCCGAAGCTCATCGCACCGCGCCCCGCCTGCTTCATCTGGTGACGGAAGAGGAAGAAGAGCAGGACGATGAGAATGAGGATGGGAAGGAAGCTCATCAGAACCGTGCGCAGGTAGGCGGTCTCCTGGCGATAGGGAACGCCATCGAGGAAGAGGGCCTTCAACTCATCTTCCATCGTGATGGTATTGACCGGCACACGAAACTTGGTGGGCTTGGGCCTGAGCCCGAGGATTTCCGTGGCGCTGGCCGACTTCTTCGGTTGCCGGATTCCCATCAGGTAGGCATCGCTGCCGCCGGGAATGGAGGCAAGCTTCAGGGCACTCTCTCCCTTGAGGATAACTTCGTAATCATTCACCCACCTTTCAAACTCGGCAAAGGTGAAGTCTTCCTGGTCGTCTTCCGCCGTAGTTTCCGTCGGCGGGACGGTCCGAATGCGGCTGCCGAGCAACTCCTTCAGCTTGGCATCGTCGAGGTCGAGATTGACTCTCACCTTGAAGGGATGAGACGCCCCATGAGGGTGCACAATCGGATCCTTGGTCCGGAACCCGACGATCTGGGCGTTGAAGGAGGACTCATTGGTCACCACCTCCAGCCTGAACTGATTCAGGCTGTCCGACCGCACAACCCTGCCCTCTTCCATGAGTTGCTTGAATTGCTTGAAGGAGATCGCTTTGCCGGCGCCATTGCCGACGTTCGCCCAGGCGATCGTGAGCAGGCCCAGGGCGATTGCGAAAAGAATGAGGACACGCCAGTTGAAGGAACTGCCGCCCGACTCCCCTTTCTTGTTGGGATCGTTGGGAGTCTGATTCGGAGGTTGTTCGTCAGCCATGTGAGAAGGGTCAAGTCGCGTCCGGAGGCAATAGGCCCAGAGGGGGCACAAAGTAAACCAATGACCTCAAAAGAAAATTGAAATTTTCAACTCCTTAGCCAATTAGGCCTCTGTTCCGGCATCAATTACTTGCTGCAGGCCACGTGCCACCGTTTCGACATTTCGCGGGCTGAGGGGCTGTTTGACGATGATTCCGAGGATCAGTGGGCCATAGCGGGTCATCACCGGGACGACTTCGAGGACCGTATCAGGCGCAATTTTGACATGCAAATTGCCAATCGCAGCCGCTCCCGCCTGCCGGTTGGCGGTGCGGGAGGCCTGGGCTAGGGTCCGCGCGACCTGCTGCAATTTCGGGGACTGCACTTCGTCGATGAGCACCCCGCCATCGCGATCGGTGAGAAAGAATGACTTCGCTTGAATCCCTTCTCTCAGCCACGCTCCGTAGCCTTGGAGGCGTGCGACAAAGGGCGTGCTCACGGGTGCAGAGGCGGCTCCCACCGGGACCGGGCAGACCTGCGTCAACTCTGCAGCCACCCCGGGTTCCGGCGGGGTCTCGGGCGGCGACGCGTGATTGCCCAGCAGTCCTCCCCGCTGGGCAATTTCCCGCGCCTTGGCAAGGGCACGTCGGGCATTGAGTTCCTGCCCAGTTCGCTCCGGTGGGGCTGGCGCTTGGGCTTGAGGCGGGAGAGGGGCAGGAGGGTGCGAGCTTACCGGCGGGTCCGTTGCTCCACCTGCGTAGCCGACGAAGTCATCCCCGTAAGCGGCATCGTTGGCCGGAGGGGACGCCGATGGTGGGTGGGCCAGCAAGGCATCGGCTAAGCGGCGCAACTCATCGCGGTCTACCCAAGGTTCAATCGGATCCATCGCTCACTTAGCCAGCCAAAACTCCGGCCAGTTTACGTTCCACCTCAAGACGGAGGTTGTCAAAGAGCGCCAGCGCTGGCGCCCCCGTGTCCATCACACCCACGGGCAAGCCGCGGGCGCTGGCCTTGATAAACAAATCGTCCCGCGGAATCACGGTGCGCATCACAAGTTCATGCGGCAGAATATTGCGCAGTGCCTGCACCGTATCGCGGCTCTCCGGCAGCTTGGGCTGCATCATGGTGAGCACCACCCCCAGGATCGTCAGCTGCGGATTGACGATTCGCATCCGCGTGAGCGCCTCCAGCATCTTGGGCATTGAACGAATGCCCAGCGGCTCCGCCTGCTGGGGAATCATCACCGCGGTCGCTGCGGAAAGAACGTCGGCAGTCGCTCCGAAGAGGCCCGCCGCGGTGTCGATAATGCAAACCTCGTATCCCTGGGAGGCCACCTCGCGAAGAAAGCTGCGCACGCGGTGGAGCGAAACGCCCATCGAGCCTCCGCCCAATTCGTAGGCACTCGCTTGTCCGGCCGGAACCAGGCTCAGGGTTTCCAGGCGGGTCGGCACGATCAACTGCGCCGCGCTCACCGAGGGATCCTCAATCAAGTCGTAGAAGCCCGCCAGGAGCCGGCTTTGCCGGGTCAGGGACAAGCCCACCGAGCCCTGTGGATCTGCGTCGACGAGGAGGGTCCGGCGACCACTCCGGGCAAACGAGTGAGCGACATTGATCGCGACTGTCGTTTTGCCGACTCCGCCTTTTTGGCTCGAAATTGCGATCGTGATCACAGATGAAAACCCTTGGTGCCGCACTGTAGCCCGCCGTCTTATGAGCAAAAGTCTTTTCTTGAGACCTGCCTGACTGGGAAGCATTTTGACAAAGGTCGTTAGTCCTGACATCACGCACTTACCCGGAACACGTGTCCGGCTTTCGCATGCGCCCGTGCCCTCCTGTCACCGCCCTCCTCAGCCTTGCGCTCCCTCTCCTGGCAGCGTCCCTCCTGTTGACGGGCTGTCAGGAGAATGATGAGGCGATTGATGAAGAGGACCGCTTCTTCAAGAAGGACCCCGAACATGTTCCCATGGCGCACCGGAACCGCCTTGAGAGTGAGCCCACCGCCTTCCTTCGCAGCCATGCCGTTGATCCTATTCACTGGCAGCCATGGAGCGCGCAGCTGTTCGACCACGCCCTGAGCGAACAAAAAACGATCTTTGCCTTGGTCGTGAACGGAAATTTCCCGGTCACCCAGGTTCTCCTCGAGGACCTCGCGGGCGATCCCGAACTGATCCGGATTCTCCATGGGAACTACATCTGCACCCTCGTCGACATGCACTCTCATCCGGAGATGGCCCTGGTCTCGAGCTTGCTCGCGAGTGAGAAGCGGCGCCCGATCTCCTTTCCCACCGTGATCTGGTTTTCCCACGAGCGGCATCCCATTGCCTGGCTTCCGCTCTCCCGAGGCGACGTGATGAACTTCAACGAGATATTATCGCATTCCCACGATATGCTGAAGGATCGCTGGGAGGACAATCCCCGCTACGTGGTGCGCAATAGTCACAATGACAACGCCGCCCGGGTAAACAGGATCAGGGACTCTTATACCAAAGTCCGCACCGTGAAACTGCGGGAGGGCCTCTCCAAGGCGGCTCGCCAACTCAGTGCCCTCTATGATCCTACTTCCGGCGAGATGGACGGGAGCGGTGGCCTGGTTCCATTTGGTCTGCTCCAGTTCGCAAGCGCGGTGGCCACTGACCCCGCCACCTCGCCCACCCTCAGGAAACGCCTGGTGACAATGGTGGAGGGCCACACCAACCTCTTGTTGGAGTCGGCTGTGCGAGATCCCCTGGATGGCGGATTTTTCAGTGCCCGGCGCACGCGTGGATGGTCTCTGCCGGTCCTCACCAAGGACAGCGTGACTCAGCTTGAAGGGATCCTCGCCCTCACCCGAATCGCCGCCCTCTCGGGACAGCAACGCTATCTGCAGGACGCCCGCGACATTCTCGCCTTCACGGAAGCGCGCTTCACCGATGGGCAGGGTGGCTTGGGACTGTTTGAGTACCCGGCCTCCGAAGAGAAGGCCACCGAAGCCTACTTCTTGTCGCGTGAGAAGCTGAGCGAACTTCTCCAACCTGAAGAGTTCTCCGTGGCGGAAACGTGCTATGGAATAAAGCCCTTGGGGAACATCCCGATCGAGGCCGATCCAAAGCGGAGCTACTTCCGTCTCAACAGCCTTCGGGCGGCCGTGGCGCCGGCAGACGCGGCCGCGGAGCTGGGGATTACTCCGGTGGAAGCCACCGCACTTCTTGAATCGGCTCGCCAACGCCTGCTCGTGCACCGTCGCGAGTTGCTCGGCCATGATAAGCGCGACATCGAGTGGACGCGCCCCACCCACCTCGATGCCCGCTATGCCGCGGTGCTCACCGAACTCGGAGCCGCAACATCCAACGATGAACTCCTCGACCGGGCGCGCAGTTTGCTCGAGTCCGTTCGCAAGCGATCCGTCTCTGAGAATGGCCTCATGCGTCTGCCGGCAGTCGAGGGGCGGCGCGGCATCGCGGCGCGCGGTCTCGACTATGCGACGCTTCTCGATGCCCTCTTCCGGCTCTACCGCCACGACCTCGATTCCGACCTCCTGGTTTGGGCCCATGAACTGGCGGTGGAAGCACTGGAAAAACTGGCGGATGAGCAGGGACTCCTGCAGGAGGTGCCCGTCGACGATCGTCTCCTCCTCACCCCAAACTTCAGCAGCACCATGATCTTCGGGAGTTCGACCTGGGGGACCATATACGGACCGCTGACCCGCCTTCACCTTCTCACCGGCTCGGAGAAGTTCGCCGCAATTCTCAAAGGGATCGATTCACGTCTCGTGAACCCCATGACCAACCGCGCGCTCCTACACACTGATTTTGGAGTGAGCGCGCTGGCGGCACTCTCGGGAACTCTGGTCTGCCTTGATGGCCCGGACGGGGCCGCTGCCTTGGCGGATCTCCACGCCGTGGTCAGCGAACCCGCCCACGAGGGGGTCACGGTGGCACGTCTGGATGCGTCCCTCCCGGGGGCGTTCTCTCTCCCCAAGCCCACCGAGAAGGTGCGTGCGCTGGTAATGCGGGGGGGAGAACTGGTGGGCCAGGCTGCCAATGCCGACGATCTCCGCGCCCTTTTGGCCGCCCTCGCCAACGCGCAGTAAATTCATTGGCCAAAGGGGGTCCTTTTGCTTCAGAATGAGTCCAACAGCTCAACTGTTATGAACCGCATCTGTCTCTCTCTACTCTTCCTCTTCTCCGTCGGCCCCTTGTCCCTCGCGGACACCATCACGTTCAAGGATGGCACCAAATTGGAAGGCACGATCGTCAAGGAAACGGTCGATAGCTACACCATGATGGTCCAGGTGACACCGAGCATCAAGGACGAGCGGGTCGTTTCGAAATCCACGGTCGCCTCGGTGGATCGGAGTGGCCCGGATGACATCGCGTTCAAGGCGATCCAGGATCTTGCCCCCGCTCCCGACCGCTTGACGGCGGATCACTACAAGGAGCGCATCGGCAAATGCCAGGCGTTCCTGAACGTGTATGGCACCTCGAAGCACGCGGCCACCGCCAAGGCGATGATCATCAAACTCGAGGCCGAGCGCAAATTGGCTGCGCGGGGCGGACTGAAACTGGATGGCCGTTGGATCTCAGCCAAGGACCGCGCGACGAATGCCTACGAGATCGCTGCCCGACTGGAACTCGGCGACATGAAGGATGACCTGGAGGCCGGTCGCTACCAGGCGGCCTTGCGGCATTTCGAAAAGATCGAGGCCGACTTCATTTCGTCCGAGAAATTTTCCGAGGCTCGGAACCTCGCCCAGCAAGCCCTTGCGACCTACAAGCCGATTGTTCAGGGCGATCACGCAAGGGTGGATACCCGCATCGAGAAGCGTGCCGAAGAAATGCAGCGCCTCCCCCTGTCGCAGCGCAAGGATGAGGACCGAGCCATTGCTGCGCAGGAGGTGGCCTACAAGAAACGTGTGGAGGACGAGAAGAAATCAAAGACCAAGTGGCTGACTCTCGACCCCTATCACAAGGATGAAATGCGGCAGGTTCTCAGCAATATCGACACCGTGCTCAAGACCCTGGGGTCTCCTCCGCGGACTGATGGCAAAATCGCCGGTCCCGTCTATCGCAAGGCCTGGGCTGCCGCGCTGGCTGGAAACGTGGAGGACGGCAAGAAACTGGTGAGCGAGCTCAAGTCCCTCAAGGTGCCCGCCCGCTACCTCGTCCAGCTCGAAGCCCAGCTCAAACCGAAGGCGGAGTCTACTGAAAATAAGCCCACCGGCACCGGCCCGCTCCCCCCGCCCACCACGGATACCCCACCCGAGAACGATCCCCCCGAGAAGACCCCAAAGAAGGATCCCAAAGAGGAAAAGGAGCCAGCCAGTGAGGACTCGGCCGATCCGGGCGACTCCCCCACTCCAGCGGCGGATACGGAGGAGAAAAAGGGCTTCCCCGTTCAGACCCTCCTCGTGGTCGTCCTCGTAGTCGTCATCGTCGGGGCCCTTGTCGCGGCCTTCGGCGGTAAGAAAAAATAGCTTAAGCGCAATTTTACGCCCCATGTCGCAAGAAAGCCGCCGGGCCAACCAGTCCCGCAAGACCGCCGAGACCGACGTCACCCTCGCCCTCAATCTCGATGGGACCGGGGAATCGAAGATCGACACCGGAGTGCCGTTCTTCGATCACATGCTCACCCTCTTCTCGCGCCACTCCCTGATCGACCTCGAACTCAAGGTGGAGGGCGATGTCGAGGTGGACTATCACCACACCGTGGAGGACAGTGGGATCGTGCTGGGAGAGTGCCTGCGCAAAGCCTTGGGCGACAAGGCCGGCATTACCCGCTATGGGCACGCCTACGTTCCCATGGATGAGGCCCTCACCCGCGTGGTGGTTGACCTGAGCAATCGTCCCTGGCTCGAGTTTCAGGCCCCGGCGGATACCCCCGACGCCCAGAACTTTCCCTTCAGCCTGGTGGAGGAGTTCTTCCGGGCCCTCTCGTCCAATCTGAGGGCCAACGTGCATGTGGAGGTCTCCTATGGCCGGGATGGCCACCACATCGCCGAGAGCGCCTTCAAGGCTCTCGCACGGGCCCTGCGTGTAGCGGTCGGTCGCGATGCCCGCGTGAAGGGCGTCCCGAGCACCAAAGAGACGCTCTGATTCGGACACGCGACCTTCCGATTTTGACATTCGACTCTTCCATAGGCGTCATCGACTACGGCGGCGGCAACATCCGCAGCCTGATCAAAGCGCTTGAAACGCTCGGTGCCCCGCCGCGGCGGGTAACTTCCCCGGACCAGGTGGAGGATCTCGACCTCGTCTTCTTCCCCGGCCAGGGCGCCTTCGGCGACTGCATGGGAAAACTGGAAGAGCTCGATCTTGTCGCGGCGCTGGTGGAGTGGATCCAAGCGGACAAACCATTCTTCGGAATCTGCATCGGCTACCAACTTCTCTTCGAAAGCAGCGAGGAGTCACCCGGTGTGAAAGGCCTCTCGGTCTTCGAAGGCCGAGTCACCCGCTTTCCTGAGAGCGACCTCAAGGTTCCCCACATGGGCTGGAACAGCGCGGTGCTCAACCAGCCGGAGACCGCCCCCTGGCAAGGCCTCGGGGAAACGCCCTACTTCTATTACGTGCACTCCTACTTCCCTTCCCTGGCGGATTCTTCACTCGTCGCCGCCGAAACGGAGTACGGCGTGCAGTTCACCGGCGCGATCCAACGCGGCCGCCTAGTCGCGACCCAGTTTCATCCGGAAAAAAGCCAGAAGGCCGGGATGAAATTGATCGGGAACTTCTTGGAGCAGCACGCCTGAGCAAGGCCTTGGCGGGCGGGCAATGCTGCATGGCCCTTCGACCGAATGCGATCCCCGAAAGACCTTAGGTGGTCACCCGCATGGGCATGATCACGTAAAGGAACGCTCCGGATCCGCGCAGCACCCCGGGGCTCATCTCATCGATGAGATCGAGTTGGATCTCGTCGTCCTCGAGGTTGCGCAACGGGGCCATGAGGAACTCGGGATTGAAGGCAATCGCGATTTCCTTGCCGGTGTAGTTGACGGGCATGGATTCCTTCGCTTCCCCGATGTCGGGCGAATTGGCAGTCACATCGATGTTGCCATTGCCTACCACCAGCTTGACCGAGTTTGATTTCTCCGAAGAAAGCAGGGAGACCCGGCGGGCGGTTTCGAGGAGCTTCTCGCGACCGATCGAGAGAGTCTCGCGGGTCTCCGACGGGATCACCTGGCGATAGTTGGGATAGTTGCCCTCGATCAATTTTGAGACGATCAGGTTGCTGCCGATTTCGAAGGAAATCTGGTTATCAGTGAGCTTGGCAATGGCATCGCCTTCGTCCGCAAGCAATCGTTGGAGCTCCTGCACTGCCTTCGTCGGGATGATGAAATCCGTTTCGTGACTGGCCGGAAACTCGAGATCGTTCTCCACCATCGCGAGACGGCGGCCATCGGTGGCGACAAAGGTCAACTTGCCCGCCTTGAAGGCCGTAAAGATGCCATTGAGCACGTAACGGGTCTCGTCGTTCGAGATCGCATAGGACGTCTTCTTGAGGCTGTCGCGGAGAAGTTTTTGCGGAATCTTGTATTGCTTCGCTTCCTTGAAGTTGGGAAGCGGTGGAAACTCGCCGTGCGCCAGTCCAATAATCTTGAAAAAGCAGGGCCCGCACGTGATCGAGGCCACATCCTTGGCGTCCACCGAGATTTCGACTTCGGCCGCGGGCAGTTCGCGGATGATACTCACCAACCTCTTTACCGGCAGGGTGGTTGAACCTTCCTTGGAGACCTCCGCTTCCACCGTGCCACTCACCCCTACATCGAGATCAGTAGTGGTGAGTCGCAGCGACCCGTCGGTCGCTTCGATCAAGACATTAGACAGGATCGGAAGGGTCGTCCGGGTGCTGACAACGTGCTGTACCTGCTGGAGACTGTCTAGGAAGGCATCCCTTGCGATCCGAAATTTCATGTGCAGAGAGGGTCCCAACTACGGGATGTGGGAATCTTGGTAAGAATGAACCACTTGGCAAGCCATTCTTTAAGAAACGAGTAACATCGTGAAAGAGAATCACCCGGATTCGCCTTGGAATTGGCGAGTCCGGGTGACGAGGACAAATTCGTCGATCTCCGCTAGCGATTAAGCCGGGCGCCCAGCGCGGCCACCGCCTGCCGCACCTGGTCATCGGTTTGCATCATCTGCTCGACCCTCTTGCAGGCGTGGATGACGGTGCCATGGTCTCGGCCTCCAAAGGCCTCCCCGATTTCCACGAGGGAGCCTCCGGTGAGTTTCCGGCTCAGATACATTGCGATCTGGCGCGGAAAGGCAATGTTGGCCGGTCGCCGCCGACTCGTCATATCCGCAAGGCGAATGTCGTAGTATTCGGCCACCGTCTTCTGGATCGTATCGATCGTGACCTTGGCGGCGGCCTCCTCACGGAGGATGTCGCGCAAGAGATCTTCGATACGTTCGGTGGAGAGTTCTCCCTGCCCGAGCGAGTTGAAAGTGGCAATGCGAACCAGTGCTCCTTCGAGCCGGCGCACGTTGCTGCGAATTCGCTGGGCGATGAAGCGCACCCATTCATCAGGGATTTTGACCTCCCACTCTTCCATCTTGCGGCGGAGGATGGCAATGCGGGTCTCCAGTTGTGGCGGCTGCAATGCCACGGTGAGACCGCACTCAAATCGCGACACGAGGCGCGGCTCCAGCGTTTGGATCTCCGAAGCCGGACGATCGCTCGAGAGCACCACCTGCGCTTGACCATCAAGCAAGGTGTTAAAGGTGTGGAAGAACTCCTCCTGGGACTTCTCCTTGCCGGTGAGGAACTGCACATCGTCGACAAGCAGCACGTTGGCGCGCCGGTAGCGGCGCCGGAAGTTGTCGAGACTGCCCTTCTGGAGCGCGAGGATGAACTCGTTGGTGAACTTCTCACAGGTGAGATAGATCACTTTCGCGTCCGGGCGCGCCTTCAGAATGTCCTGTCCAATCGCTTGCATCAGGTGGGTCTTGCCGAGACCGGAACCACCGTGAATGAACAGCGGATTATATGCGGTGCGCACTCCGGCCGCGATGGCCTTGCAGGCCGCATGGGCGAATTGGTTGTTCCCGCCCACCACGAATCGGCCGAAGGTGTAGAGCTCGCTCAGTCCCGCACTCTTCAATGACTTCGCCAACGCCTCGGCCGCCGCATCGGAGGCGCGAGACTTCCGTTGCGGCTCTTCCAGCAGCGTCAACTGCCCTCCGGCCGCTCCATTCATGGCCAACACCCGTGGCCGACCGCCGCAACCAAGTACTTGAGACAAGGAATGCGTCAGTTCGGGCAGGAAGTTCTCCTGAATCCACAGCACATGTGTCTCGGTGGGCACGAGAACCGTTACTTGGTTCTCGTCCTCCACCACGAGTTGCATGTGCTTGAACCATCGCTCGGTGGCGTCTCCGCTCAACCGGGCGTCCAATAGTTTGAGGATCTGAGTCCTCGCTTCTTCGGTGCTAATGCGTGCGCCGCTCGGCGGAGCGACTTCTTTTCCCACTCTCATCCCACTCGGTGTCGTGACACCGCCTTCTTCCCTGCTGCTCATCGTTCTCCCCTGCTATTATTGGTTGATTATT